>NZ_CP049015.1:1239443-1549304 GCF_011064845.1 Citrobacter freundii ATCC 8090 = MTCC 1658 = NBRC 12681
TGGGGCTGGGCTTAACCGCGTTTGTGCTGATCAAAACTCAGCATCACAGCAGCGAATGGTATTGCCGCTTTGTCACTGAAGTGACCGGAATGCCCGAGGTTCTGGGGTTCTGGCGTATGGCAGGGGAGTATGATTACCTGATGCGAGTGCAGGTCGCTGATATGAAAAGCTACGATGAATTTTATAAGCGCCTGGTGAACAGCGTACCGGGCCTGTCTGACGTCACCTCCAGCTTTGCCATGGAACAGATTAAATACACAACTGCTCTCCCTATTGAATAATTCTCCCGGCGCTTATTGCCGGAAATTTTGTCAGGACATAACGCGTGCGATTATTTGCTCAATTAAGCTGGTACTTCCGCCGGGAGTGGCGTCGCTACCTCGGGGCGGTGGCCCTGCTTATCATCATCGCTATCCTTCAGCTTATTCCGCCGAAAGTGGTGGGGATCATTGTGGATGGCGTAACGACACAACGCTTCACCACCGAGCGGCTGCTGATGTGGGTGGGAACCATTGCTCTGATCGCCGTGGTAGTTTATTTACTGCGCTATGTCTGGCGCGTGCTGCTGTTTGGCGCATCCTACCAACTGGCAGTTGAGCTGCGGGAAGATTATTACCGTCAGTTGAGTCGTCAGCATCCAGAGTTTTATCTGCGTCACCGCACGGGCGATCTGATGGCGCGTGCAACTAACGATGTTGACCGCGTGGTATTCGCCGCTGGGGAAGGCGTACTGACGCTGGTAGATTCGCTGGTCATGGGATGTGCGGTGCTGATCGTGATGTCAACGCAGATAAGCTGGCAACTTACGTTGATTGCGCTGCTGCCGATGCCGGTGATGGCGATAATGATCAAACGTTACGGTGATCGACTCCATAACCGCTTTAAGCTGGCGCAGGCGGCGTTTTCCAGCCTCAACGATCGTACTCAGGAAAGCCTGACCAGTATTCGTATGATCAAGGCCTTTGGTCTGGAGGATCGGCAGTCGGCATTATTTGCCGCTGATGCTGAAGATACAGGTAAGAAAAACCTGCGCGTGGCGCGCATTGACGCTCGCTTTGATCCCACGATTTATATCGCCATTGGGATGGCTAACCTGCTGGCGATTGCCGGGGGAAGCTGGATGGTGGTGCACGGTTCGCTGACGCTCGGCCAGCTCACCAGCTTTATGATGTATCTCGGTCTGATGATTTGGCCGATGCTGGCGCTGGCATGGATGTTTAACATCGTCGAGCGTGGCAGCGCCGCGTATAGCCGAATTCGCGCCATGCTGGCAGAAGCGCCGGTAGTGGATGACGGTACTGAACTGGTGCCGGAAGGACGCGGCGAGCTGGCGGTGGCGATTCGCGAATTTTGTTACCCACAAACCACCCACCCGGCGCTGGAAAATGTGAATTTTCGGCTTAAACCAGGGCAGATGCTGGGCATCTGTGGCCCAACCGGCGCGGGGAAAAGTACGGTGCTGTCGCTGATCCAACGTCATTTTGATATCACCGAGGGCGATGTGCGCTTTCATGATATCCCGTTAACGCGCTTGCAGCTGGATAGCTGGCGTAGCCGTCTGGCAGTGGTCAGCCAGACACCTTTCTTGTTCTCGGATACGGTCGGCAATAACATCGCCTTAGGACGCCCGCAGGCCACCCAGGCAGAGATCGAGCATGTGGCGCGCCTTGCCAGCGTTCATGAAGATATTCTACGTCTTCCTCAGGGCTATGACACCGAAGTGGGCGAACGTGGGGTGATGCTGTCTGGTGGACAAAAACAGCGTATTTCTATCGCCCGAGCGCTACTGCTGAATGCTGAAATCCTGATTCTGGATGATGCGTTATCGGCGGTAGATGGTCGTACCGAGCATCAGATCCTGCATAACCTGCGTCAGTGGGGCGAAGGCAGAACCGTGATTATCAGCGCCCACCGTTTATCGGCTCTGACGGAAGCCAACGAGATTATCGTGATGCAGCATGGGCATATTGCCCAGCGCGGTGAGCATGAATCTTTAGTGCAACAGCCCGGCTGGTATCGCGATATGTACCGCTATCAGCAACTGGAAGCGGCACTGTCTGATGCGCCAGAAATAAACGAGGAGGCGGCTAATGCGTAGTTTTGGGCAACTATGGCCGACCCTGAAAAGATTGCTGGCGTATGGTTCACCATGGCGAAAACAGTTGGTGATTGCGGTAGTTATGCTGTGGGTGGCGGCTGCGGCGGAAGTCAGCGGTCCGCTGTTGATTAGCTATTTTATCGATAACATGGTGGCGAAGAACAATCTGCCGTTGGCGATGGTTGTCGGGCTGGTTGCGGCCTATGTCGGTCTGCAACTGCTGGCGGCAGGCCTGCATTACGCGCAGTCGTTGTTGTTTAACCAGGCGGCGGTTGGCGTCGTACAACAGTTACGCACTGACGTAATGGACGCTGCGCTGCGCCAGCCGCTCAGCGCCTTTGATACTCAGCCCGTCGGGCAGCTTATCTCACGTGTGACCAATGACACCGAAGTTATTCGCGACCTGTACGTGACGGTGGTCGCAACGGTTCTGCGCAGCGCGGCCTTAATCGGTGCCATGCTGGTGGCGATGTTCAGCCTCGAGTGGCGTATGGCGCTGGTGGCGATGGCTATTTTCCCGGCGGTGATGGTGGTGATGGTGATTTATCAACGCTACAGCACCCCGATTGTGCGTCGGGTGCGCGCTTATCTGGCGGATATTAACGATGGCTTTAACGAAGTCATCAACGGCATGAGCGTTATCCAGCAGTTCCGCCAGCAGGCGCGATTTGGCGAGAGAATGGGGGAGGCCAGCCGCTCGCACTATATGGCGCGTATGCAAACCCTGCGACTGGATGGCTTTTTGCTGCGCCCACTGCTGAGCCTTTTCTCGGCGCTGATCCTCTGCGGTTTGCTGATGCTGTTCAGCTTTACCTCTGGCAGCTCCATTGAGGTTGGCGTGCTGTACGCGTTTATCAGCTACCTCGGCCGTTTGAACGAGCCGCTGATCGAGCTGACCACCCAGCAATCAATGCTGCAGCAGGCGGTTGTCGCCGGTGAGCGAGTGTTCGAGCTGATGGACGGACCACGTCAGCGCTATGGTGACGATGATCGACCGCTGAAGAGTGGGGATATTGAGGTGGATAACGTTTCATTTGCCTATCGTGACGACAATCTGGTGCTGCAAAATATCTGTCTGTCCGTGCCTTCGCGCAGCTTTGTAGCCTTGGTCGGACACACCGGTAGCGGCAAAAGTACGCTGGCCAGTCTGCTGATGGGTTACTACCCGTTGACGCAGGGCGAAATCCGCCTTGACGGACGTCCGCTGTCTTCTCTGAGCCACAGTGCGTTACGTCAGGGCATCGCGATGGTGCAGCAGGATCCGGTGGTGATGGCGGATACCTTCCTGGCAAACGTCACGCTGGGTCGTGATATCTCAGAAGAGCGGGTATGGCAGGCTCTGGAGACTGTGCAACTGGCAGCACTGGCGCGGGGGCTGAGCGAGGGGATCCATACCCGGCTGGGCGAGCAGGGCAATAATCTCTCCGTTGGGCAGAAACAGCTGCTGGCGCTGGCGCGGGTATTGGTGGAAACGCCGCAGGTACTGATCCTCGATGAAGCCACGGCCAGTATTGATTCCGGTACTGAACAGGCCATTCAGCACGCGCTGGCGGCGGTACGTGAACACACCACGTTGGTAGTGATTGCACATCGGTTATCGACGATTGTCGATGCGGATACCATTCTGGTGCTGCATCGCGGGCAGGCGGTTGAGCGTGGTACGCACCAGCAACTACTGGCGGCGCAAGGCCGTTACTGGCAGATGTATCAGCTTCAACTGGCGGGTGAAGAGCTGGCGGCCAGCGCACATGAGGATTCGGTTATCGCCTGATGGTGCTGCGCTTATCAGGCCTACGGTCAACGCGGTTTTGTAGGCCGGATAAGGCGTTTACACCGCCATCCGGCAATCAACAATCTGGTGCAAAAATGTAACGCACTATGCACCGTCATAGTGCGTTTTTTCTTTTTCTCCCCCAGCAATACCCTGCAAGCCTGAATTATTCCGCGTTTTTCATTCCTGGCACACCCCTTGCAATATTCCTCTCGTGTATCTGCAGCCACTACTGAATTCTGACTGGAGGGGATCTATGAAGCTGGTTACCGTGGTAATCAAACCGTTCAAACTGGAAGACGTCCGTGAAGCACTGTCGTCTATTGGTATTCAGGGGCTGACCGTCACCGAAGTGAAGGGCTTTGGCCGACAGAAAGGTCATGCTGAGCTGTACCGTGGGGCTGAATATAGCGTCAATTTTCTGCCAAAGGTGAAGATTGATGTGGCGATTGCCGACGACCAACTGGATGGCGTGATTGATGTCATCAGTAAAGCGGCATACACCGGAAAAATTGGCGACGGCAAAATCTTCGTCGCCGAGCTGCAACGTGTGATTCGTATTCGTACCGGCGAAGCCGACGAAGCCGCACTGTAACTTCTGGCACACAGTGATAGGAAACCAAAAAATGAAGATAGCAACGATGAAAACAGGTATTGCTTCACTGGCGCTACTGCCGGGACTGGCAATGGCGGCACCGGCGGTTGCGGATAAAGCAGATAACGCTTTTATGATGATCTGTACCGCGCTGGTGCTGTTTATGACTATCCCTGGCATTGCGTTGTTCTACGGCGGTTTGATTCGCGGTAAGAACGTGCTGTCGATGCTGACTCAGGTGACGGTGACATTCGCTCTGGTTTGTATTCTATGGGTGGTTTATGGCTACTCACTGGCATTTGGCGAAGGGAATAATTTCTTCGGCAACTTCAACTGGGTATTGTTGAAGAACATCGCGCTGACGGCGGTCACGGGGAGCTTCTACCAGTACATTCACGTTGCTTTTCAGGGTTCTTTCGCCTGCATCACCGTTGGGCTGATTGTCGGGGCGCTGGCTGAACGTATTCGCTTCTCTGCGGTGCTGATTTTTGTAGTGGTATGGTTAACGTTGTCGTACATCCCCATTGCCCATATGGTCTGGGGCGGCGGCTTGCTGGCTTCCCACGGTGCGTTGGATTTTGCCGGCGGAACAGTCGTGCATATCAACGCGGCGATTGCCGGTCTGGTTGGTGCGTATCTGATTGGCAAACGCGTCGGTTTTGGCAAAGAAGCCTTTAAACCGCATAACCTGCCGATGGTCTTCACCGGTACCGCTATTCTCTATATTGGTTGGTTTGGCTTTAACGCCGGTTCAGCGGGAACGGCGAATGAGATTGCCGCACTGGCCTTCGTCAATACCGTGGTCGCCACCGCCGCAGCCATCCTCGGATGGATCTTCGGTGAATGGGCGCTGCGTGGCAAACCGTCCCTGCTGGGCGCGTGTTCTGGTGCTATTGCGGGTCTGGTGGGGGTAACACCGGCATGTGGCTATATTGGTGTCGGCGGCGCGCTGATTATTGGTGTCGTTGCGGGACTGGCTGGCCTGTGGGGTGTGACCATCCTGAAGCGTATTCTGCGCGTGGACGATCCGTGTGATGTGTTTGGCGTGCACGGCGTGTGCGGCATTGTCGGCTGCATCCTGACCGGGGTGTTCGCTGCCAGCTCTCTGGGCGGCGTGGGCTTTGCCGAGGGCGTGACCATGGGGCATCAGCTGCTGGTGCAACTGGAAAGCGTGGCGATTACCATCGTCTGGTCCGGTGTGGTGGCTTTCATTGGCTATAAGCTGGCGGATATGACGGTGGGTCTGCGTGTACCGGAAGAGCAGGAACGCGAAGGTCTGGATGTGAACAGCCACGGCGAGAACGCTTACAACGCTTGATGTTTCAATCTGCCGGATGGCAACGCTTTTGCGCCGCCATCCGGTAATTCTCAATTACGATTACGCATTACCCCTTCCTGCACGGTAGAGGCGACCAGCACGCCGTCCTGCGTATAAAACTCCCCGCGTACAAAACCCCGGGCACCGGAGGCCGAAGTACTCTCGACGTTATACAACAACCACTCATTGATATTGAACGGACGATGGAACCACATGGAGTGGTCAATGGTGGCGATCTGAATCCCTTTTTCCAGGAAACCAATTCCGTACGGCTGCAGCGCAACAGGCAGGAAGTTCAGGTCTGAAGCATAACCCAGCAGATATTGATGGACGCGCAGATCGTCCTGCAGCTCGCCGTTTGCGCGGATCCAAACCTGGCGCGCCGGAGGTGCGACGTGACCTTTTAAGGGGTTATGAAATTCAACCGGACGCACTTCCAATGGACGATCGTTGATAAATTTTTCTTTCAACAGCGGCGGCAGCAAATGCGCCACTGAGCGGGCAATTTCTGTTTCTGATTTAAGCTCATCGGGACTCGGCGCATCCGGCATGGTTTTCTGATGTTCAAATCCGTCTTCCGGCGCCTGGAAAGAGGCTGTCATGTAAAAAATAGGTTTACCATTCTGGATTGCGGCAACGCGGCGCGCGCTGAAGCTATTACCATCACGCAGGACTTCTACATCATAGATGATGGGCTTTTGGCTATCGCCGGGGCGTAAAAAGTAGCTGTGAAAGGAGTGGACCAGACGCTCTTCTGGTACGGTTTCCTTTGCGGCATATAGCGCCTGACCGACAACCTGTCCCCCAAAAACCTGACGTAACCCTAAGTCTTCACTTTGGCCCCGAAAGAGTCCTTCTTCAATTTTTTCCAGATTTAACAATGTCAGCAAATTTTTCAGCGCCAGACTCATACGTGCTCTCCAGGTTATATCGTTCTCGCAGCGAGGTAGGCAGAGTATAACGCAATTTTGAAAGTGGTCCGATGGGTG
The DNA here is from genome assembly GCF_011064845.1 of Citrobacter freundii ATCC 8090 = MTCC 1658 = NBRC 12681. Lineage (NCBI taxonomy): Bacteria > Pseudomonadati > Pseudomonadota > Gammaproteobacteria > Enterobacterales > Enterobacteriaceae > Citrobacter > Citrobacter freundii. The sequence goes on from NZ_CP049015.1 coordinate 1,246,215, forward strand.
CAATTGTCTGAATTAAAGGCCTATTACAGGCAAAAACAGCTATCTTGTGCCACACTTAGTCACGTTATGTTTTTGTTAACCACTCTTCTGGCGAGGAAAGTTCTCGCTGGTGCATAGATGAAAAGGAGAATTTAATGAAACTCGTGCACATGGTAAGTGGTTTAGCGGTTGCGGTCGCTCTGGCAGCTTGCGCCGATAAAAGCGCGGATATTCAGACACCTGCGCCAAGCCCTAATACGTCAATTGCTGACACACAGTCTAAAATTCAGCAGCCTAATGTCTCCGGTACAGTATGGATCCGCCAGAAAGTGGCCTTGCCACCTGATGCGGTGCTGACCGTAACGCTGTCAGATGCTTCACTGGCCGATGCGCCGTCAAAAGTGCTGTCGCAAAAAGCGGTCCGTACTGAAGGTAAACAAGCGCCATTCAGCTTTGTATTACCGTTTAACCCGGCTGATATTCAACCTAACGCCCGTATTCTGCTAAGTGCGGCAATTACGGTTAATGACAAACTGGTCTTCATTACTGATACCGTGCAGACGGTCATCAATCAGGGGGGGACAAAAGCTGACCTGACGCTGGTCCCTGTACAGCAAACGGCAGTACCGGTTCAGGCGAGCGGTGGGGCTGCCACCACGGTGCCGTCAACGTCACCAACCCAGGTGAATCCGTCTTCTGCCGTCCCTGCTCCCACACAGTACTAAGGCAGTCGTAACCCTCTCCGCCCAGAGAGGGTTAGTACACCCAGCGATAGCGCTGTAAATCGATCTGTCCGCTTCCTGAAACCACTATTCCTTCAGCCAGCAACGCCTGGCGCTGCCGTTGCAGGTCGGGGCCTGTCAGCGAAATGGCACCATGACGATTAACCACCCGATGCCAGGGCAAAGTGCTGCCTTCGGGGAGACGCTTAAGCACGCCGCCTACCTGGCGCGCAGCACGCGGCGAACCGGCAAGCCTGGCAACATCGCCATAGGTGGTGACGAAACCTTCGGGGATTGACGCGACGATTTGCCAGACGCGTTGGGGGAAAGTGTCTTGTATATCCATCATTTATTCCTGCGCTAATCCTCCAGCATAATGCTGAACGGCGAAGGAGTGAAGCCGCATTGCACAAGAAAACAGCATCCGATGCTGGATGGGTTGCAATTACAGGGTGCAGCAGTGATAATGCGCCTGCGCGTTGGTTAACAACGCTCTCAATGGGGGCTCTGTTGGTTCTCCCGCAACACTACTCTGTTTACCAGGTCAGGTCCGGAAGGAAGCAGCCAAGGCAGATGACGTGTGTGCCGGGATGTAGCTGGCAGGGCCCCCACCCAATTCTGCCGTCCGGCAATTTTCCTTCTGCTTATCTTCTTTTCTTTGTCATCGTATTGTCATTTTAATGTCATCAAATGCTGTCAATGTGTTTCGGGGATGTTATTTGATGCTTTTGCCGCCGCCATCGCACTGTAACGACAGGGGTCTTACATTCGGTGTGTTTTGGCTGACCACAAGGATTTTCTACGATGTCGACCGCTGTATTGAATGTCAAAATTGATGAGGCGCTAAAAGAAAAGCTTCGCCATTACGCTGAAGTGCATAGTGAAAATTTAAGTATCGCGACGGAAAAACTACTGCTGATCGCGTTTTCCGCCGTTGAAGAGGCGGGAGTCTCCGCTGAGGATATCGATAGCCAGCATACGGAAGAATCCGTGGTTGAAGCACTGACTCCTAAAGAAATCAAAGCATTGCGAAGACTACTGAAGAAGAAAAAATGAAACAACAACCGCTCTCAACCGCCTGTAATTATGGCGAAGCCTGTGAAATGCTGCGTTCCGGTTATGTGAAACATGTTCGTCTGAGCTGGAACGTCGGCAGCGATGAGTTCTTCCGTATTGCCTCCGACTGGTGTGATGCCGGGGCAAAAATTAAGAAAGACGGTGAGAATTTCGTGATTTCTCTGAAGGGGTTTCCGGTTCCTCCTCAGCGTTAATATTGCCGGGACATCCTCGTCCATCACGGCATTCAAGGACGAGTCCTTTGACTCGTCGTTTAGATTATTTTACGTATTTTCCCGCTGCTGGCCTGCAAACGCAGGTTATCCCAAATGGGTTGCAACACCCGGAAGGCGGCACGCGTTGTGTCATCCGGTAATGTGAAGGGCATACGCAAAAAGCGGTCAAATGCACCATCAAGACCGAAACGCGTACCGGTTCCCAACTGAATGCCTGCGATTTCGGCGCGCGTAGCGAATAGCGTTGCTAGCGTATCGGGCAGTTCAACCCAAAAAGAGAGTCCTCCCTGTGGCTGGGTAAACTGCCACTCCGGGAAATGTGCGTTCATCAGGTCCGAGCACAGATCTCGCTGCGATGTGAGTAGCCGTCTTCTGTCAGGAAGAAAGTCGGCGGCATTATCCAGCAGCCAGCTGGTGGCGAGTTGTTCAAGCACCGGGGAGCCTAAATCGAAGGTGTCGCGAGTTTGTACCAGCGCCGCGATGGTTCGCGCCGACGCCCGAATCCAGCCCAGACGCAATCCTCCCCAAAAGCTTTTCCCGGCAGATCCCAGCAGGATGATCGGTGCATTGCGGTTGAATGCGGCAAGCGGCGGTGGTGGCGGGGTGTCATACCACAGGTTCACCATGGTCTCATCAATCACCAACGTGGTGCGGGTCCTTTCAGCAATATCTGCCACGACCTGGCGAGTTGCAGCGTCCATGCAACGCCCGGTCGGATTGTGAAAGTCCGGCATCAGATAGGCCATTCTCGGTGCGGTTTGCGCGATGGTGGCGACCAGACCTGCCGTATCCCAACCGTGTTCGGGCAGCGACACACCGACGGGACGACATGATGCACCTTGAATCGCGGCAATCGCCAGCGGATACGTGGGATGATCGACCACCACGCGATCGCCAGGGCCGGTGAGTAAACGCAGGATCAGCGCCAGGCCACTGACCGCGCCGTTCACGACCATAATCTCATCGGGCTGCGTCGGGAGTCCGCGTTCGCAATAATGCCGGGCGATGGATTCACGCAAAACCGCCAGTCCCTGTGGTAGATACCCGGAACTCAGCAAATGCTGCGGCATCGCAAACAGCGCTTGTTGGTAAGCATGGTGAATTTCGGGACCGGCACTCAGCGCCGCCGTGGACAAATCCAGCGCTGTACCGGTACTGGTTCGTGTAGGCACATGACGAATGTGTTCCGGCAGGATCACCCGTGAGCCGCTCCCATGACGGCTTTCCAGATATCCCTCTTCACGCAGTTGCGCCATGGCGCTGGCGACGGTGGTTCGGCTCACTTGCAGAACGGCAGCGAGCTCGCGTTCGCCGGGTAAGCGACTATCCAGCGCCAGTCGACCATCAAGGATCAGCAGACGTAACGCTTCTGCCAGCTGTCGCCAGATGGGCGTTCGTGAGGGGTTTTCCTGCCAGTGTCCGAGCAGGCGCTGCAAAGACTGGCTTCCGTAACGGCGTGATGACATAGCAGTCCACTTTTTGAAAACTGGACATTAATCATAGTGCCAATTGCGGTGATGATGAAAGTTATCTGAGAGTGAGAGGGGAAAAGCATGCTGCGTCGTTTACTTCAGCTGTTCATCGGGCTGACGCTGTACGGTGTGTCGACGGCGATGTTTGTCCGTGCCGATTTAGGAGCCGATCCGTGGAACGTGTTTCACCTGGGCGTGGCCAATTTATTGTCGATGAATATTGGCGTGGTGATCATTGCCGTGGGTGTGTTGGTACTGCTGGCGTGGATACCGCTGCGCCAGCGTCCAGGGTTTGGCACGTTGAGCAACGTGATTATGATCGGGCTGGCGGCAGATGCCGCGCTGCTGGTGATTCCGGGATTTGAATCCCTGCTGGCGCGCAGCGGGCTGTTGGTGTCAGCGGTGATCCTGAATGCGTTAGCAACCAGCCTGTACATTGGTGCCGGTTTTGGCGCCGGTCCGCGTGATGGTCTGATGACCGGTATCCACGCACGTACCGGCTGGCCAGTACGACGAATTCGAACCGCAATTGAAGTGTCGGTGCTGCTTATCGGTTGGTTGCTGGGAGGAACCGTGGGGGTTGGTACGGTGCTGTATGCCTTGGCTATCGGACCACTCATTCAGCTTTGCCTGCCGTGGTTTCGCCATCAGCCGCAGGCACGTATTCGCATCAAGAATACGCCTGGGGCACGATCGCCTGCTGGCGACTAAACTTAACCTCGACTGACGCGGCCGGAATCGGCTTGCCGCGCAGTACACTTCGGAGGTTTTTCTCATGAAGTATGTTGATGGCTTTGTGGTTGCCGTACCCGCTGAAAACAAGGAGGCGTACATTGCGATGGCGGCAAAAGCAGCTCCGCTTTTCAAGGAGTTCGGTGCATTGCGCGTGGTGGAGTGCTGGGCAGATGATGTCCCTGACGGCAAATTGACCGATTTTCGCATGGCTGTGAAAGCGCAGGATCATGAAGAAGTGGTATTCAGTTGGATTGAATACCCTTCCAAAGAGGTCCGCGACGCGGCGAATCAGAAGATGATGTCCGATCCCCGTATGAAGGAATTCGGTGAATCTATGCCATTTGATGGCAAGCGAATGATCTACGGTGGATTTGCGCCCATTATGGAAGAGTGATGTGACTGGCTGTGCGGCGTGCCGCCAGCCATCTCAACATCAACAGCCATGTTAAAGCCGTTTTTCTGCCCACAGTATAAATTCCGTTTTCGGCAGCGCTTTGCTGTAAAGCCAGCCTTGACCGTACTGCACTCCGTGCTTGCGTAGCCAGGTTTCCTGATTCTCGGTTTCGATACCTTCCGCCACCATCTCAAGTTTCAGCGCTTTTGCTATCTCGATGATATGTGGCGTGACGTTGTTGTACTCCAGTGCATCGACGAACGATTTGTCTATCTTCAGAATGTCTACATCCAGATCCTGCAAATAACTCAGGCTGGAATAGCCTGTACCAAAGTCATCAATATAGATTGAATGACCCGCCTGACGGTATTTGGCAATAAACGGCGCGCTGTTTTTTGGGTCAGCAAATTCGCGTTCAGTTAGCTCCAGCGCGATTTGCGCAGGCTTAAGTTGCCAGTGGTTCACCTTCTGGCTTAACAGGGCAGGAAGCGTTTCGGAGGACAGATCGGCTGACTCAAGGTTGATTGATATATGCTGCTCAGGATGCTGACGCAGCCATTTGCCTAAATCTTCAAATACGCTTTCAATAATCAACCGGGTGAGGGACTCTGTCAGCCCGGTTTCATGCGCCAGCGCGACGAAAATTTCAGGTGACAGATAACTCCCATCGGCCTGCTGCCAGCGAGCCAGCGCCTCTGCCCCAACCACTTTCCCCGTTTTGAGCGAGATAATTGGTTGATAGTGGACTTTGATGTCCCGATGCTGGATAGCGTCCTGCAACTGATGATGGGGCGACTGTAAGCGGCGCAAAATACGCAAAACAAAGGCGGCGGTGAGCAAGCCGATAAGAATGCCTGCCGGGAGCCAGATCAGCGCCTGGCGGTGCCAGGTTTTTTGCAATGGCAGGGTAGACGCCCAGGTTACGATCGTGATGCCCAACTCAGGAAAGGGGCGGGCGTTATAAATGCTGCCATCTTTGTTAAAATGGGTAATCGATCGTTCTTGCTGTATATGCTGCAAAACGTCCGATGGCAGATCGGCGCTACTGGCAACCACGACGTTGCGCATGGTGCCAATGATAGTCACTTCAATCGGCCATGAGCCAAACGGGATGACGTCAATGAAAGAACCCGGATCGACCATCACAATATAATGTTCGCTCCCTAATGCTGCCATAAAGCGCTTGATGCCCAAATCATTTTGCGTGGTAAGCCATGCGCGATATCCATCAGGAGTGACTTTCATTGCGGGTGGAAATGCGTCTGCCTGGCTTCTTTTTTCCAGAGATGAGCATTGCGGAACGTTATCTTTGAGGTACAGCACTTCCTGAATATAGCGATAGCTATATGACAAACGACGCATTTCCAGCAGATGCTCATCACTACAAGGCACCCCCTGAAATGCTTCAATATGGCGTAATGCTTTTTTCGCCTGCTCGCCTACGCGTTCCGTACGTAATGCGACTCGTGTTGAGAACATGTCGAGTTCATCGATAAATTTCGTTTCGACCTGACGATGTGCAAGCCACAGGCTTAAACCTACAGGCGCGAGGATGGAAAGGAACAGTACCCCAGTCACCAGGCTTATCAGATGTCGTGTTGTCACAGTGATATCCTTATTTACACAGCGTAGGGAAAGTATATCTGAAACCCCGAAAAGCTATTCGATTGACATCATATATTTACGGCCACTTATCATCCCGTTTAACTCCCTGTAGCGTAAATCAGGTTGTGGTTTGTACAAGAGTGGTGTATTTTGTCGGTTATGTTATAACGTAACAAATCGAGGTTGCCATGAAACCGGATATCCATCCTTTTTACCGTACCGTGGTGTTTCACGATACCAGTGCCAATGAATTCTTTAAGGTCGGTTCGACCATTAAGACTGAGCGTGAAATTGAGTTTGAGGGGGAAATGTACCCGTACGTGACTCTCGATATCTCTTCTAAATCGCATCCGTATTATACCGGGAAACAAAAAACCTTTGATAATGAAGGTAGTGCAGCACGTTTCCAAAAACGTTTTGGTCATTTTATTGGCGTTAAGCGGAGTTAAAATGCAGGTACTCAATTCACTTCGCAGCGCAAAACAGCGCCATCCTGACTGCCAGATAGTAAAACGCAAAGGGCGTTTGTACGTTATCTGCAAAACGAATCCGCGCTTTAAAGCAGTACAGGGGCGTAAAAAGAGACGTTAGTTTCTTTGCCAGCATTTCAGGGATTAAAGTGCGTTGCCTGGGCAGGAACGCACTTTTTTTATCTGCGCTGAGATGCCGTTACTGGGTGGTCTGGGCGCGGGTAAGCGTAAAGACATCGTAAAACGAGAGTTCGCCTTTGCGCGATATCATCTTTTGCAGCTGTGCTTTATGTTCGCTATCCACGGACGGTGAGTGCAGGATAGTATCGATGAGCGAGGAGGGGACAAAGCGCGTGTTGTACCATTCTCCGTTATAGCAAACTCTAAAATCCAGAACGTCGATATCTTCAAAGCGGTACCGTGGCGCAACGTCGAAAAAGAAAAAGCCGTTGAGTACAACGAACAGTACCACCAGCAGCCATACTGAATCGACTAACGTTTCTGACTGTAGCATCACCGCCAGCGTGGCAAACCAGGCAACATACATGCCGATAAACAGCCCAGGGTGTTTGCGAATAAAGCTGATGCTAAAGCGCGGTTTGTTGTCGCGCTTCTCGCGAATATTTAAGTCGTCGATTGTTTCAGTAAGCAGGCGCTGTATTTCTGTCATCTCTTGCCTTCGTGATATCTGCAAAATTCAGGAGGGATAGCCCTATTTTAAAAGGGGATACCCTTTGAAGAAAGTAACAGATTAACCGTAATTTAGCATAACAGTTACATTTAAGATCACAGCGTTTTGATGATCCTTGCGGGATTGCCCCCAACCACGGTGTTTGCTGGAACGCTTTTAGTGACTACTGCGCCTGATGCCACAACCACGTTATCGCCCAGCGTGACGCCAGGATTGATCACTGCACGGCCACCTATCCAGACATTATTGCCGATAGTCACGGGCTTTCCGAACTCAAGGCCACTGTTGCGCTCGGTAGCATCCAGCGGATGGGTCGCGGTATAGATATGAACGCCAGGTGCCAGCATGCAGTTGTCGCCAATATGAATTGGACAGACGTCGAGCATAACGCAGTCGAAATTAGCGTAAAAGTCTTTACCAAGATAGATGTTATAACCGTAATCACACCGGAAAGAGGGTTCAATATAGGCACCCTCACTCTGACCTAACAGATCATGCAGGATTGCCTGACGCTCATTTTTTTCATCGGGAGCGGTGAGATTGTAGCGATGGATCAACTGACGAGCGCGTAGTCGGTCACTGCGCAGCGTTTCATCTGCCGGGCGATAGTATTCGCCGGCGATCATTTTTTGCTTTTCATTACGCATTACGATTTCCCTGTGTACTGAAGGTTATTTCAGCACAGTAAAACGTAATGCAAGCAAGGGGAACGTTCCCGCTTCTTTGCTGTGATCATAGTCACGTGATTTGAATTAAATAACCATTGTAAATACGAAAATGGTTAGCCAGACAACTGTGCCGCTATACCTGACTTAACCTTGAGTGCAATTAGCGAATGAATTTCCAAACAGAAGTTGGAATCTTGTCGTAAAGCTTATTCATGGTCAATTCAGCAAGGCGATGATCTGCTGCTGAGTAAAATACAGCCAGTTCGTTGTCGGACAATTCATATTTATTTTTTTCAATAACGCGCTCTAGCGTATCAATAGTCTGGCAACGTCGCAGGCGCATCAAATAATCTGTTTTAGTTAATGGTTTATCGGACATAACTCTTACCTATGATTGTAATAATTTTTAACAAGACAAACTAACAGGATTAGCCCTGGTGGCATTGACAAAACAGCGAAACAGTCGATTACCTGACTTCCGCCATTTCTGCAGATCCTGCGTATTAATACCATAACTGCTGAACAACATAAAAGTGTCATCCAGGTATTCATCTATCTGCGCGATCAGCTTATTGTCCTCATTGTACTTAATTTTATAATTAAGTGCGAAGGTTGCAATATGCTCTATCAGTTCATTGAGCTGCAAGCTGGTTGCAGAGGTAGGGTCATTAACCCAGCCATGGTTACTTTGTTCAAGGTTTGCAAGACAGTCATGATACAGAGTTTCGCAGAGAAATTTAAGCTGCGCGATATCATGTCTTTTGGGTGAGTATTCATCCATAACGCATCCCCTTCTTAGTGGCTTAAACTAACCGAACACCTTTCGGGATGGATACAACAACTACCTGGAACTTGCCCGCGACTCCTGATGATTTAACTATAATCTACTCTAAAAAAGATTTCATCGTCATATCACGAAAAATTACAATTATGTAAAATTATGATGCTACGTCATTTTTACATTTTAACAGATAAATGCCGCAATTCGAAATGGGACAATTTCTTTATTCTTCGGGCAATCATCGGGTTATCTTGTTTAGGTTTAGCAACGAAAGGCAACAACCGACAATGAAAACCAGTGGATAGGATTAATCTTAATATTTATTAAAGTAAATAAGAACTCTCGCTGTTTTTTTAAGAATACCCTTTAAGGCTGCAAGGATTATATCGCTTATTTACCCGATAGAAAATAAACGGAATGGCAATAAGTGATTTTTATGATTTTTCCAGAAAAAAGGCCGCTTGCGCGGCCTTATCTTTAGAGATGTATCAATGATGCTCTACTGAGTGGCTATGCTCAATATCTTCATTTTTGCGGCTAAAGCGGCGGCGTACCACCACAAAGAACACCGGAACAAAGAAGATCGCCAACACGGTTGCCGTCACCATCCCACCCATTACGCCAGTACCAACGGCGTTCTGCGCACCGGAGCCTGCGCCGGAGCTGATGACCAGCGGCATTACGCCCAGAATAAAGGCCAGTGACGTCATCAGGATTGGACGTAAACGCATGCGTACTGCGTCCAGCGTCGCCTCTATCAGACCTTTACCCTCTTTATCCATCAAGTCTTTGGCGAATTCGACGATAAGTATCGCGTTCTTCGCCGACAACCCAATGGTTGTGAGCAGGCCTACCTGGAAGTAAACGTCGTTGGTCAGGCCGCGGAACGTTGCTGCCAGCAATGCACCGATAACACCCAGTGGTACAACCAGCATTACGGAGAACGGAATTGACCAGCTCTCGTACAACGCTGCCAGACACAAGAATACGACGATCAGTGAAATGGCATACAGGGCAGGAGCCTGGTTGCCGGACAGTCGTTCCTGGTAGGACATACCGGTCCAGTCATAACCGATACCGGATGGCAGTTTGCTGGCCAGTTGCTCCATCATCGCCATGGCTTCACCGGTACTTTTACCCGGAGCGGCCTGGCCTAAGATTTCCATGGAAGGCAAACCGTTATAGCGTTCCAGACGCGGCGAACCGTATTCCCAACGTGAGGTAGAGAAGGCGGAGAACGGTACCATCTGTCCATCGCTACCGCGGACATACCAGTTTCCAATATCTTCCGGCAACATACGGTATTTCGCTTCAGACATGACGTAAACTTTCTTCACACGACCACGGTCGATGAAGTCATTCACGTAGCTTCCGCCCCATGCTGCACCCAGCGTTGTATTAATATCACTAATGGAAACGCCCAGAGCCTGCGCTTTTTCCTGATCGATATCGATCTTGAACTGCGGCGTATCTTCCAGACCGTTAGGACGAACACCGACCAACAGATCAGGATGCTTCGCGACTTCACCAAACAGTTGGTTACGCGCCTGAGTCAGCTTCTCATGGCCCAGACCCGCCTGGTCAATCAACTGGAAGTCAAAACCGGTTGCGGTCCCTAACTCCACAATCGCTGGCAGGTTAAAGGCAAAGACCATCGCGTCTTTAATCTGCGAGAATGCGCCCATTGCACGCTGAGTAATCGCTTCAACCTTGTTCTCTTCGCCAGGACGTTCACTCCAGTCTTTCAGAGAAACGAACGCGATGCCGGTGTTCTGACCACGACCAGCAAAACCGAAACCGTTAACGGCAAACACCGATTCAACGTTCGCTTTTTCCTTGGTCAGGTAGTAATCCGTCATTTCGTCCAGTACCTTCTGGGTACGCTCTTGCGTCGCACCCGCTGGCAGCTGAGCCATAGACAGGAATACCCCCTGGTCTTCATCTGGCAGGAACGAACTTGGCAGACGAACGAACAGATAGGCCATGCCCACAACGATAATCAGATACAGCGCCAGATAACGACCGGTGCTGCGCAGAATACCGCCCACGCTATCGGTATAATGATGCGTGCTCTTATCGAACATGCGGTTAAACCAGCCGAAGAAGCCTTTTTTGCCTTCTCCGTGATCGCCTTTAGCAATCGGTTTGAGCATGGTCGCACACAGGGCAGGGGTCAGAATCAATGCCACCAGTACAGACAGCGCCATCGCGGAAACAATGGTGATGGAGAACTGACGGTAAATTGCACCGGTCGACCCCCCGAAGAACGCCATTGGGATAAATACCGCTGACAGCACCATCGCGATACCCACCAATGCGCCCTGAATCTGGCCCATCGATTTTCGCGTTGCTTCCTTCGGCGGTAGTCCTTCCTCAGCCATTACACGTTCAACGTTCTCGACCACCACGATGGCGTCATCCACCAGCAGGCCGATGGCGAGCACCATCCCGAACATCGTCAGGGTATTTATTGAGAAGCCGAAAATCGCCAGGACGGCAAATGTACCCAAGAGTACCACCGGCACGGCGATAGTCGGAATCAGCGTCGCGCGGAAGTTCTGCAGGAACAGATACATTACCAGGAACACGAGGATGATTGCTTCTGCCAGCGTTTTCACTACTTCGTGAATAGAAATTTTCACGAACGGCGTGGTGTCATACGGGTAAACGATCTTCAGACCTGACGGGAAGAACGGCTCCATCTTCTTCAGTTCTTCGCGGATAGCGTTTGCGGTGTCCAGGGCGTTAGCACCTGTTGCCAGCTTGATACCCAGACCGGATGCCGGTTTACCGTTGAACTTCGCAATGATGTCGTAGTTCTCACCGCCCAGTTCCACTTTCGCTACGTCACGCAGACGAACCTGGGAACCATCCTGATTCACTTTCAGCAGGATTTTGCCGAACTCATCAGCGGAGGTCAGACGGGTTTGCGCAATGATCGATGCGTTAAGCTGCTGACCTTTCACCGGCGGCGTACCACCTAACTGACCGGCTGCAACCTGGGCGTTCTGCGCTTTGATGGCGCTGATTACATCAACCGGTGTCAGCTGGAAGTTGTTCAGTTTGTTCGGATCCATCCAGATACGCATCGCATACTGAGAACCAAACAGCTGAACGTCGCCCACGCCTGAAGTACGGCTAATGGCATCCTTCATGTTGGCGCCAACGTAGTCGGAAATATCCTCCTGCGTCATGGTGCCGTTGGTGTTGATAACACCGACAACCATCAGGAAGCTGCTGGATGACTTCTCAACGCTAACCCCTTGCTGCTGTACTTCCTGAGGCAGCAACGGCATGGCCAGCTGCAGTTTGTTCTGCACCTGTACCTGTGCGATATCCGCATCAGTACCAGACTGGAAGGTCAGGGTGATCTGCACGGTACCCGTGGAGTCACTGTTTGAGGACATGTACATCAGGTTATCGATACCGTTCATATTCTGTTCGATAACCTGCGTAACAGTATCCTGTACTGTTTTGGCATCAGCGCCAGGATAGGTCGCGGAGATCGTCACTGCTGGCGGTGCAATAGTCGGATATTGCGCTACCGGCAATTTGAGGATCGCGAGCCCCCCTGCCAACATGATAATAATGGCGATCACCCACGCAAATATTGGGCGATCGATAAAGAAATTAGGCATGTCTTAACGGCTCCTGTTTAAGTTAAGACTTGGACTGTTCAGGCTGGCTACCGCTTTGGCCTTGCTGGTTGTTATCAGCGGTGATTTCCTGCGCTTTTACCTGCGCGCCAGGACGTACTTTCTGCAGCCCAGTAACAATCACGCGGTCGCCCGGCTTAAGTCCATCAGTGACTAACCATTTGTCGCCAATCGCTTGTGCGGCGACAATTTGACGAGTTTCAACTTTGTTGTCTGCACCGATAACCAATGCACTGGCATCGCCACGCGGTGTGCGGGTAACGCCTTGCTGTGGAACCAGTAATGCTGTTGGGTTAATCCCTTCTTCCAGACGTGCGCGGACGAACATACCCGGCAGTAAGGTATGATCCGGGTTCGGGAAAATTGCGCGTAACGTAATCGACCCAGTGGTTTGATCTACCGTCACATCAGAAAATTCCAGCGTACCGGACTGCGGGTATTTAATGCCGTCATTGGTCACCAGTTCGACTTTCGCTTTACCGTTTTCTTGCTTCAGCGTGCCGTTGGCCAGCTCTTGTTTCAGGCGCAGGAAGTCGTTGCTTGACTGCGTCACGTCTACATAGATGGGATCCAACTGCTGAACGGTCGCCAGTGCGGTCGCCTGACCGTTTTGCACCAGAGCGCCTTCCGTAACGGATGATTTACCAATGCGACCGCTGATCGGTGACGTCACTTTGGTGTAAGCCAGATTGATGCGTGCAGTTTCTACCGCGGCTTTCGCGGCAACAACGGCGGCGTTTGCCTGCTGTGCGTCAGCCAACGCGCTATCGTAGTCCTGTTGGCTGATGTACTTAGTACCCAACAGTTTCTGATAACGTTTCACCGTCAGTTGAGCAATGTTTGCTGCGGCTTGTGCTTTAGCCAGATCGCCTTTTGCACTTTCATAAGCGGCCTGGTAAGTAGCAGGATCAATCTGATAGAGAGATACACCCGCTTCGATGTCACCACCTTCCGTGAAATTACGTTTCAGGATAATCCCGCTAACCTGAGGACGAACTTCAGCAATACGAAACGCACTGGTGCGACCCGGAAGTTCGGTTGTGATCTGTAGAGGTTCAGTTTTGAGCGTAACAACTCCAACCTCTGGCATTTGCTGGCCCCCTTGTTGGGCCTGTTTGTCGTCACATCCTGTTAGCGCTAAGCTGCCTGAGAGCATCAGAACGACTGCCAGAGGCGTTAACCCTCTGTTTTTGTTCATATGTAAACCTCGAGTGTCCGATTTCAAATTGATCAATGGCTTAAAGCCCATAAACCCATTGCTGCGTTTATATTATCGTCGTGCTATGGTACATACATTCACAAATGTATGTAAATCTAACGCCTGTAAATTCACTGACCTATGGCACGAAAAACCAAACAACAAGCACAGGAAACACGACAACACATTCTTGATGTCGCTCTGCGTATGTTTTCGCAACAAGGGGTCTCATCCACCTCGCTGGCTGAGATCGCAAAAGCCGCTGGTGTGACGCGCGGTGCAATCTATTGGCATTTCAAAAACAAATCGGATTTATTCAGTGAAATCTGGGAGCTAGCAAAACCTAACATTGATGAGTTAGAGACTGAGTATCAGGCAAAATTCCCTGACGATCCACTATCAGTATTAAGAGAAATTTTAATTTACGTTCTTGAAACTACCGTGACAGAAGAACGCCGACGTTTATTGATGGAGATTATATTCCACAAATGCGAATTTGTCGGGGAAATAGCATCAGTTCAGTTAGTCGAACGTAGCCTGTGTCTGGAAAACTATGACCGTATAGAAAAAACGTTACGCCACTGTATGGATGTCAACATGTTGCCGGAAAACCTGAACACACGTCGTGTAGCGGTGTTAATGCGTAGCTATATTTCCGGGATCATGGAGAACTGGTTATTTGCTCCCGAATCGTTTGATCTGAAGAATGAGGCTCGTCAGTACGTGGCGGTGCTGCTGGAGATGTGTCTGCTTTGCCCAAGCTTGCGCCTGCAGGCAGGAGAGACAAGCTAGTTTGCCATTCTGCACCAGGAATTCTCCTGGTCGTTTTGCCTGCTGCTATTCTGCCGGTCACAGCCGTGATATTCTTGCCGCTTGACTATTTCCGGTCACTTTCCCGGTTCAGAAACATTCATTCTCATGACTATGTTGCAGCTCTATAAACGTTCACAGCATGTAATTGCTATTAGCATACTTTTCTTCATTCTATTGTTATCCTGCCAGTCATCTGCATTTGCGCGGGCGCAACAGAGTGGTGAACTGCCGACGAAAGCAGATATTCAGAGCCAACTGGACGCACTGAGTAAACAAAAAGATCTCTCCGCGCAGGATAAGCTGGTCCAACAGGATCTCATCGATACTATCGCCACGCTGGATAAAATCGATCGCGTGAAAGATGAGACCGTACAGCTTCGCCAGAAAGTGGCCCAGGCGCCGGAGAAAATGCGCCAGGCGACGGATGCGCTAAATTCGCTCAGCGATGTCGACAATGACGACGAAACGCGAAAAACGCTGAGCACGCTTTCCTTACGACAGCTTGAGTCACGCGTCGCGCAGGTGCTCGATGACCTGCAAAGCTCGCAAAACGATCTGGCCACGTATAACAGCCAGCTGGTGTCGCTCCAGACTCAGCCAGAGCGCGTACAAAATGCGATGTACACCGCGTCGCAGCAGATGCAGCAAATCCGCAACCGACTTGATGGCACTAATGTAGGCGAAGGTGCTTTACGCCCCAGCCAGCAGGTGCTGTTACAGGCGCAGCAGGCGCTGCTGAATGCGCAGATCGACCAACAGCGTAAGAGCCTTGAAGGTAATACGATTTTGCAAGATACCTTGCAAAAACAACGTGATTACGTGACGGCGAACAGTAACCGCCTTGAGCATCAGCTCCAGCTCCTGCAGGAAGCGGTGAACAGCAAGCGACTGACGTTAACCGAAAAAACGGCGCAGGAAGCAGTCACGCCGGATGAAGCCGAGCGTATTCAGTCCAATCCGTTAGTGAAGCAGGAGCTTGATGTTAACCATCAGCTCAGCCAGCGTCTGATTGCCGCGACCGAAAACGGCAACAGCCTGATGCAGCAAAATATCAAAGTCAAAAACTGGCTTGACCGCGCGCTGCAATCCGAACGCAACATTAAAGAACAGATCGCCGTTCTGAAAGGCAGTCTGCTGCTGTCGCGTATTCTGTATCAGCAACAACAAACGCTGCCGTCGGCGGATGAACTTGCCGATATGACCAACCGGATCGCCGACTTGCGTCTGGAGCAGTTCGAGGTCAACCAGCAGCGCGACGCGCTGTTCCAGAATGATGCGTTTGTCGCCAAACTGGAAGAAGGGCACAGCAACGAAGTTAACGGCGAAGTCCATGATGCCTTACTGCAGGTTGTGGATATGCGTCGTGAACTGTTGGATCAGCTCAATAAGCAACTGGGCAACCAGCTGATGATGGCGATTAATCTGCAAATTAACCAGCAGCAGTTAATGAGCGTGTCGAAAAACCTGAAAGGGATCCTCACGCAGCAGATTTTCTGGGTTAACAGTAACCGTCCGATGGACTGGGACTGGATCAAAGCTTTCCCGCAAACGCTTAAAGACCAGTTTAAGTCGATGAAAATCACGGTGAACTGGGAAAAAGCGTGGCCCGCAGTATTTATTGCGTTCCTGGCGGGATTGCCGCTGCTGCTCATTGCCGGGTTAATCCGCTGGCGTCTGAAATGGTTGAAAGAGTATCAGGCGAAATTAGCCGCTGCGGTGGGTAACCTGCGTAATGACAGTCAGCTCAACACGCCAAAAGCGATTCTGATCGATCTCATCAGAGCCTTGCCGGCGTGCCTGATTATCCTTGCGGTAGGTCTGATTCTGCTTACCATGCAGTTGAATATCAGCGACCTACTGTGGGCGTTCAGTAAGAAGATGACAGTCTTCTGGCTGGTGTTTGGTTTGTGCTGGAAGGTGCTGGAAAAAGATGGCGTGGCAATTCGTCATTTTGGTATGCCAGCAAAACAAACTAGCCATTGGCGCCGCCAAATCGTGCGTATTAGCCTGGCGCTGTTGCCGCTTAATTTTTGGTCGGTCATTGCTGAACTGTCACCGCTCAATCTGATGGACGATGTGCTGGGTCAGGTGGTGATTTTCCTCAACCTGCTGCTGATCGCCTTCCTGGTATGGCCAATGTGCCGCGAAAGCTGGCGTGATAAAGAGTCGCATGGTCTGCGTCTGGTGACGATTACCGTGCTGTCTATTATCCCGATAGCATTAATGGTGCTGACGGCGACCGGCTATTTCTACACCACGCTGCGTCTGGCGGGACGCTGGATTGAAACGGTTTATCTGGTCATTCTCTGGAACCTGCTGTACCAGACCGTGCTGCGTGGGTTGAGCGTCGCGGCACGACGTATCGCCTGGCGTCGTGCGCTGGCGCGTCGTCAGAACCTGGTGAAAGAAGGAGCGGAAGGTGCCGAACCGCAGGAAGAACCGACCATCGCGCTTGAGCAGGTTAACCAGCAAACGCTGCGTATAACTATGCTGGTGATGGTTGCCCTGTTTGGTGTCTTGTTCTGGGCCATTTGGTCTGATTTGATCACCGTGTTCAGCTATCTCGACAGCATTACGCTCTGGCATTACAACGGTACCGAAGCGGGTGCGGCAGTGGTGAAAGACGTCACCATGGGTAGCCTGCTGTTTGCGATTATTGCCTCAATGGTCGCGTGGGCGCTGATCCGTAACTTACCCGGCCTGTTGGAAGTGCTGGTGCTCTCGCGACTGAAGATGCGTCAGGGCGCTTCGTATGCGATCACCACGATCCTTAACTACGCGATCATCGCCATCGGCGCGATGACGGTCTTCGGATCGCTCGGTGTTTCGTGGGATAAGCTACAGTGGCTGGCAGCAGCCCTGTCGGTTGGTCTTGGTTTTGGTTTGCAGGAAATCTTCGGTAACTTTGTTTCGGGTCTGATTATTCTGTTTGAACGCCCGGTCCGCATCGGCGATACCGTGACTATCGGTACGTTCTCAGGAACGGTCAGCAAGATCCGTATCCGTGCCACCACCATTACCGACTTCGATCGCAAAGAGGTGATCATCCCGAACAAAGCCTTTGTGACGGAGCGTTTGATCAACTGGTCGCTTTCCGATACCACCACGCGTCTGGTAATCCGCATCGGCGTGGCCTACGGTTCGGATCTGGACAAAGTGAAGAAAGTGCTGCTGCAGGCGGCGATGGAACACCCGAAAGTGATGCACGATCCGGAGCCTGCTGTGTTCTTTACCGCCTTCGGCGCCAGCACGCTGGATCATGAACTGCGTTTATACGTGCGTGAACTGCGCGATCGTAGTCACACGGTTGATGAACTGAACCGTGCGGTCGATCGTTTGTGCCGTGAAAACGACATTGATATCGCCTTTAACCAGCTTGAAGTGCACCTGCACAACGCGAAGGGCGACACCGTGACCGAGGTTAAGCGTGACATCATTAAAGGTGATGATCCGACGCCTTCGGTAGGTTAATAGAAAAACTCATCAGGCCTGCGAGCTTCGATTCATTCGTAGGCCTGGTAAGTGCAACGCTATCAGGCATTTCAGCTATAGCGCGTTTTTTGAAGAAGAGAGCTGTTTCTTTTCGTAATCCCGTTTAACAATCTCCAGCGCCTTCAGTACGGTTTCAGGTGCAACCTGATTTTCCTCAAGTAAAACAATCAAATCGACGGCCAGTTTGACCTCGTCCGGGGCGTTCTCTAATGACATAAATTCTCCGGGGATTAACGGGTTAAACGCGCCAACACGTTTTCTATTCTTGCCAGAGCATGACGGCAGCGCGCCAGTCGCGCCTCGAATGCTTCTACTTCACGATGAAGTTTTTGCTGTTCTGCAAAGCCGGTAGCCTGAGCCAGACGCTCTTTGCGTTCACGCGTCATTTCAACCAGACGGCGTTCAAACTCCTGATGTTGGACCCGCTTGCGCTGCCAGCGCGCCAGACCTGGAGATGCGCTGTCCCACTCGCGTAGCGACCAACTGGCAGTTTCACGTGAAATCGCCTCTAACTGTGAGGCAAGGTGTTCCGCAAGCCAGGTGATTTGTGGTAGTTGTTGCTGCTCAACGGCGCGACGTAGGGCAGTAAGATTATCGTCAGCTTCATCCAGGCAGGCCTGCAGCAATGTGCTGCGCGTGTGAAACAGATGCCTGTCAAAGCGGGCGCTAAGCGTTGTGTGGTGCGCCAGCGGAGCACAACGCTGTCGCAGGCGGTTAAGCTGGTTTTCGAGCGTCTGTAACAGCATGGCGGTTTTCACAACAACACTCCGATGAAAATGAGAACTGTTATGCTAAAGTAGCGATTCTCTGTGTTAAGTACTGATATTATGCAACGCATTATTCTAATCATCATTGGCTGGATAGCGGTAGTGCTAGGTACGCTGGGCGTAGTATTGCCTCTGTTACCGACGACGCCGTTTATACTGCTGGCCGCCTGGTGTTTTGCCCGCTCATCGCCGCGTTTTCACGACTGGTTGCTTTACCGTTCGTGGTTCGGCGGGTATCTGCGTCACTGGCAAAAACATCGCGCGATGCCGCCGGGAGCAAAACCGCGCGCTATTTTTTTGATCCTGGTGACGTTTGCTATTTCCCTCTGGCTGGTCAATATGATGTGGGTACGCGGCCTGCTGCTGGTTATTCTCGCCTGTTTACTGATTTTTATGTGGCGGATCCCGGTGATTGATGAAAAACAACAAAAGCAGTAAAGCGCAATAATCGCTGTTGCAATTGTCTCTCGCAGCCAGTAAATTCGACCGTTTTCGAGCACAGGCGCAGATGGTCAAAGGTTAACCAAGTGTAACCTTGGCCCTAATATAGACACAAAATCATTCAAGATACGTCGAGGATGAAGTGTATAGTGCGCCGTGAAGTAATACTGTATTAATCAGGCACAAACTTATGACCGCGACTGCACAGCAGCTTGAGTTTCTCAAAAATAGCATCAAAAGCATCCACGACTACCCAAAACCGGGCATTCTTTTCCGTGATGTCACCAGTTTACTGGAAGATCCGAAAGCCTACGCCCTCAGCATTGAATTGCTGGTTGAGCGCTACAAAAATGCGGGGATCACTAAAGTGGTTGGCACCGAAGCGCGTGGCTTCCTGTTTGGCGCGCCGGTAGCGTTGGGGCTGGGCGTCGGCTTTGTTCCGGTACGCAAACCGCGTAAGCTTCCGCGTGAAGTTATTGCTGAGACCTATGAGCTGGAGTACGGCACCGATCAGCTGGAAATCCACGTTGATGCCATCAAACCGGGTGATAAAGTCCTGGTTGTGGACGATCTTCTGGCAACTGGCGGCACGATTGAAGCGACCGTGAAGCTGATCCGCCGTCTGGGTGGCGAAGTGACCGATGCTGCCTTTATCATTAACTTGTTTGATCTGGGCGGCGAGCAGCGTCTGGAAAAGCAGGGGCTGACCTGTTATAGCCTGGTTCCATTCCCGGGCCACTAATTTAGGGCTATCTTTTTTGCCATTTTGGCCCCGGTCAGTGCTCGAAATCCTCACGTACTGCGTGTACGCTCCGGTTTCTGTGCGCTGCCCGAAACCAAACTGACTGCAACGATAACGCCCGAATATAACGTGTCAACCTCGCCGTTGCTGCGAGGTTGTGTTAGCATTACCCTCCTGTGAATCCACCCTCCAGCCTTTCAGAGCCTGCCAATGAGTTATCAGGTCTTAGCCCGAAAATGGCGCCCACAAACCTTTGCTGACGTCGTCGGCCAGGAACATGTGCTGACGGCACTGGCGAACGGCTTGTCGTTAGGGCGTATTCATCATGCTTATTTGTTTTCCGGTACCCGTGGCGTCGGAAAAACCTCTATCGCCCGCTTGCTGGCGAAGGGATTAAACTGTGAAACTGGCATCACCGCTACGCCGTGCGGCGTGTGCGATAACTGCCGGGAAATTGAGCAGGGGCGTTTTGTCGATTTGATTGAAATCGATGCCGCCTCACGCACTAAAGTCGAAGATACTCGCGATCTGCTGGATAACGTTCAGTATGCGCCCGCGCGCGGTCGCTTTAAGGTCTATTTGATCGACGAAGTGCACATGCTGTCGCGCCACAGTTTTAATGCCTTGCTGAAAACGCTCGAAGAGCCGCCCGCGCACGTCAAATTCCTGCTGGCGACCACCGATCCGCAGAAGCTGCCGGTGACCATCCTGTCGCGCTGTCTGCAATTCCATCTTAAAGCGCTGGATGTCGAACAGATTCGCCATCAGCTTGAGCATATTCTCAAAGAAGAGCATATCGCCCATGAACCGCGTGCGCTGCAACTGCTGGCTCGCGCCGCAGACGGCAGCCTGCGCGATGCACTAAGCCTGACCGATCAGGCGATTGCCAGCGGCGATGGTCAGGTCTCGACCGACGCGGTCAGCACCATGCTCGGCACGCTGGACGACGACCAGGCGCTCTCGCTTGTTGAAGCGGTTGTGGCTGCGGACGGCGAACGCGTGATGAGGCTGGTGAACGACGCCGCCGCGCGTGGTATCGAATGGGAAGCGCTGCTGGTTGAGATGTTGGCTTTGCTGCATCGTATTGCCATGGTTCAGCTTTCACCTGCCGCTCTCGGTAGCGATATGGCCGCCATTGAACAGCGTATGCGTGAACTGGCGCGAATTGTACCGCCTACCGATGTGCAGCTTTACTACCAGACCCTGTTAATCGGGCGCAAAGAACTGCCGTATGCGCCGGACAGGCGAATGGGCGTCGAAATGACGCTGCTGCGTGCGCTGGCTTTTCATCCGCGCATGCCGCTCCCGGAACCTGAAGTCCCGCGCCAGTCGTTTGCCCCGGTCGCACCCACAGCGGTGATGACCCCGACGCAGGTGCCACAGCAGCAACCTGCGCCAGCGCAACAGCAACAGAATGTGCCGCTTTCCGATGCCACCAGTCAGGTGCTGGCGGCGCGCAGTCAACTGCAACGTGCTCAGGGAGCAACCAAAGCAAAAAAGAGTGAACCGGCAGCCGCTTCCCGCGCGCGGCCGGTGAATAATGCTGCGCTGGAAAGACTGGCTTCGGTGTCGGAACGTGTTCAGGCGCGCCCGGCAGTCTCTGCGCTGGAAAAAGCACCGGCGAAGAAAGAAGCGTATCGCTGGAAAGCGACCAATCCTGTTGCAGAAGTCAAAGAAGTCGTCGCCACGCCGAAAGCGCTGAAAAAAGCGCTTGAGCATGAAAAAACGCCGGAACTGGCAGCAAAGCTTGCGGCTGAAGCCATTGAACGCGACCCGTGGGCCGCCCAGGTGAGCCAGCTCTCGCTGCCTAAACTGGTGGAGCAGGTGGCGCTTAATGCCTGGAAAGAAGAGAATGGCAACGTGGTTTGCCTGCACCTGCGTTCCACGCAGCGACACCTTAATTCCAGTGGCGCGCAGCAAAAACTGGCCGAAGCACTGAGTTCCTTAACGGGGTCAACGGTTGAATTGACCATCGTTGAAGATGATAATCCTGCGGTGCGTACGCCGCTGGAGTGGCGTCAGGCCATTTATGAAGAGAAGCTCGCGCAGGCGCGTGAGTCGATTATTGCGGATAATAACATCCAGACGCTGCGTCGTTTTTTCGATGCGGAGCTGGACGAAGAGAGTATTCGCCCCATTTGATCGTCAGCCTAATGGTTTGACGGTCGTCATCCCTTAACGTGATTGAGAGAGAAGCCTATGTTTGGTAAAGGCGGTCTGGGTAACCTGATGAAACAGGCCCAGCAGATGCAAGAAAAAATGCAGCAGATGCAGGAAGAAGTCGCCAAGCTGGAAGTGACCGGCGAATCTGGCGCGGGTCTGGTAAAAGTGACCATCAACGGCGCGCATAACTGCCGTCGCGTGGAGATCGATCCAAGCCTGCTGGAAGACGACAAAGAGATGCTGGAAGACCTGGTTGCTGCGGCATTCAACGACGCGGCGCGTCGCATTGAAGAGACGCAGAAAGAGAAGATGGCCTCTGTTTCTTCCGGAATGCAGCTGCCGCCTGGCTTTAAGATGCCGTTCTGATGCAAACCAGCCCGCTGTTAACTCAGCTTATGGAAGCACTGCGCTGTCTGCCGGGCGTTGGCCCGAAGTCGGCGCAGCGCATGGCGTTCACGCTGCTTCAGCGCGATCGCAGCGGCGGGATGCGTCTGGCGCAGGCGTTAACGAAGGCGATGTCGGAAATCGGCCACTGTGCCGATTGCCGCACCTTCACAGAGCAGGACGTCTGCAACATCTGTTCGAACCCGCGTCGCCAGGAAAACGGTCAGATTTGCGTGGTGGAGAGTCCGGCGGACATCTACGCCATTGAGCAAACCGGGCAATTTTCCGGACGTTACTTCGTGCTGATGGGACACCTGTCGCCGCTGGACGGTATCGGGCCTGATGATATCGGGCTGGATCGTCTTGAACAGCGACTGGCGTCTGAGCAAATCAACGAACTGATTCTGGCGACCAATCCCACGGTCGAAGGAGAGGCGACCGCCAACTATATTGCTGAGCTTTGCATGCAATATGGCGTTGAAGCCAGCCGTATCGCCCATGGCGTTCCGGTAGGCGGCGAGCTGGAAATGGTCGATGGCACCACGCTGTCGCACTCTCTGGCAGGACGACACAAGATTAAATTCTGAACAAACGGAGGCCGCGACGGCGGCTTCCGCTTGAAATCCTTCCCGCTTGTCCCCATTTCACCCTCAACGTGTTTTTACCATTGAATATGGCATTGTTGAGGTAGATCTACATGAAAGGACAAGAAACTCGTGGTTTTCAGTCAGAAGTAAAACAGCTTCTGCACCTGATGATCCATTCTCTGTATTCCAATAAAGAAATCTTCCTGCGTGAGCTTATCTCTAACGCCTCGGATGCGGCAGACAAGCTGCGTTTCCGCGCACTGTCTAACCCGGACCTGTATGAAGGTGACGGTGAGCTGCGTGTGCGTGTTTCCTTCGATAAAGATAAGCGTACGTTGACCATTGCCGATAACGGCGTGGGGATGAATCGTGATGACGTTATCGATCATCTGGGGACCATTGCGAAATCCGGCACCAAATCTTTCCTCGAATCCATGGGCTCCGATCAGGCGAAAGACAGCCAGTTGATCGGTCAGTTCGGGGTTGGTTTCTACTCTGCCTTCATCGTGGCGGACAAAGTTACCGTGCGTACCCGTGCTGCGGGTGATAAGCCGGAAAACGGCGTGTTCTGGGAGTCTGCGGGCGAGGGTGAGTACACCGTTGCTGATATTACCAAAGAAGACCGTGGTACCGAAATTACTCTGCATCTGCGTGAAGGCGAAGACGAGTTCCTCGATGACTGGCGCGTACGTTCCATCATCAGCAAATATTCCGACCATATTGCGCTGCCGGTAGAGATCGAAAAATCCGAAGAGAAAGACGGCGAGACCGTGGTTTCCTGGGAAAAAATCAACAAGGCGCAGGCGCTGTGGACCCGTAACAAGTCGGAAATCAAAGACGACGAGTACAACGAATTCTACAAGCACATCGCCCACGACTTCACTGACCCGCTGACCTGGAGCCACAACCGTGTGGAAGGTAAGCAGGAGTACACCAGCCTGCTGTATATCCCGTCGCAGGCGCCGTGGGATATGTGGAACCGCGATCACAAGCATGGTCTGAAACTGTACGTCCAGCGTGTCTTCATCATGGACGATGCCGAGCAGTTCATGCCGAACTACCTGCGCTTTGTCCGCGGTCTGATAGATTCTAACGATCTGCCGCTGAACGTTTCTCGCGAGATCCTGCAGGACAGCACCGTCACTCGTAACCTGCGCAGCGCGCTGACCAAACGCGTACTGCAGATGCTGGAAAAACTGGCGAAAGACGACGCGGAAAAATACCAGACCTTCTGGAAGCAGTTCGGCCTGGTGCTGAAAGAAGGCCCGGCGGAAGACCACGCCAACCAGGAAACGATCGCTAAACTGATGCGCTTCGCGTCTACGCACACTGACTCCTCCGCGCAAACCGTGTCGCTGGAAGATTACGTGTCGCGAATGAAAGAAGGGCAGGAGAAAATCTACTACATCACTGCAGACAGCTATGCGGCGGCGAAGAGCAGCCCGCACCTGGAACTGCTGCGTAAGAAAGGCATCGAAGTGCTGCTGCTTTCTGACCGCATCGATGAGTGGATGATGAACTACCTGACCGAGTTCGACGGTAAGGCATTCCAGTCCGTTGCTAAAGCTGACGAGTCCATCGACAAGCTGGCGGATGAAGTTGACGAATCGGCAAAAGAAGCGGAAAAAGCGCTGACGCCGTTCGTTGAGCGTGTGAAAACCCTGTTGGGTGACCGCGTGAAAGAAGTGCGTCTGACTCACCGTCTGACCGACACGCCAGCCATCGTTACCACCGATGCGGATGAAATGAGCACCCAGATGGCGAAACTGTTTGCCGCTGCGGGCCAGGCCGTACCGGAAGTGAAATATATCTTTGAACTGAACCCGGACCACGTGCTGGTAAAACGCACGGCGGATACTCAGGACGAAGCACAGTTCAAAGAGTGGGTTGAGCTGCTGCTGGATCAGGCGCTGTTTGCCGAGCGCGGCACGCTGGAAGACCCGAACCAGTTCATTCGTCGTATGAACCAGTTGCTGGTATCCTGATACCTGTAATGTAATGCCGGATGGCGCTAACGCTTATCCGGCCTACAACATCTTTTTGATCGTAGGCCGGATAAGGTGTTTACACCGCCATCCGGCAATTTCTTTCCTTATTTTCAATTTTCCCGCCATTAACCGTTTCAGCGCAGACTACCTTCCTTGAGCCAATTGCGTGATGGTGGTATCGTTTAGCGCTTTTTAAAAAATATCGACAACCTTTAAGGGGATTTTCGTAATGCGTATCATTCTGCTTGGCGCTCCGGGCGCGGGTAAAGGAACTCAGGCTCAGTTCATCATGGAGAAGTATGGTATTCCGCAAATCTCCACCGGTGATATGCTGCGTGCCGCCGTGAAATCTGGCTCCGAGCTGGGCAAACAAGCGAAAGACATCATGGACGCCGGTAAGCTGGTGACTGATGAGCTGGTGATCGCGCTGGTAAAAGAGCGTATTGCTCAGGAAGACTGCCGTAATGGTTTCCTGCTTGATGGCTTCCCGCGTACTATTCCGCAGGCAGACGCCATGAAAGAAGCGGGCATCAACGTGGACTACGTTCTGGAGTTTGACGTACCTGACGAACTGATCGTTGACCGTATCGTCGGTCGCCGCGTACACGCTGCTTCTGGCCGCGTTTACCACATCAAATTCAACCCGCCTAAGGTTGAAGGCAAAGACGACGTGACCGGCGAAGAGCTGACCACCCGTAAAGACGATCAGGAAGAGACCGTACGTAAGCGCCTGGTGGAATACCATCAGATGACCGCACCGCTGATTGGCTACTACTCTAAAGAAGCGCAGGCGGGTAACACCAAATACGCGAAAGTTGATGGCACTCAGGCAGTTGCTGACGTGCGCGCAGCGCTGGAAAAAATCCTCGGCTAATTTTTTCGCGTAATAAACCTCTTATCAGGTCTGCCATTATCTCGTAGGCCTGATAAGCGCAGCGCCATCAGGCAAATTCTCGTCTTACCTTTCACAGCAATTAGTTCTTCTTTACCGCTTTTCCGCTACAATTATCAACAATTTGAATCGATAAGAGGCGGTAATGCGTCAGACGAAAACCGGTATCCTGCTGGCAAACCTCGGCACTCCCGATGCCCCAACTCCCGAAGCCGTTAAGCGCTACCTGCGCCAGTTTTTAAGCGATCCACGCGTAGTTGATACGTCCCCTGCACTGTGGTGGCCGCTGCTGCGCGGTGTGATTTTGCCGCTGCGAGCGCCGCGTGTGGCAAAGCTGTACCAGTCAATCTGGATGGAAGACGGTTCCCCGCTGATGGTCTACAGCAAGGCGCAACAGCAGGCGCTGGCACAACGTCTGCCTGATACCCCTGTCGCGCTGGGGATGAGCTACGGTTCGCCATCGCTCGAAAGCGCGGTCGATGAACTGTTGGCAAGCGGAGTGGAACACATGGTGGTGTTACCGCTGTACCCGCAATATTCCTGTTCGACGGTTGCAGCAGTCTGGGACGAGCTGGCGCGCATCTTAGCGCGTAAACGCGGTATTCCCGGCGTCTCTTTTATTCGTGATTACGCCGATGACAGCAGCTACATTGATGCGCTGGCCAAGAGTGCCCGGGATTCATTCGCTCAACATGGCGAACCTGATTTACTGCTGCTCTCCTACCACGGCATTCCGCAGCGCTACGCCGATGAAGGCGATGACTACCCGCAGCGCTGTCGCGATACGACGCGTGAGCTGGTTTCAGCGCTTGGTCTGCCGCCGGAAAAAGTCATGATGACCTTCCAGTCTCGCTTTGGCCGCGAACCCTGGCTGACGCCGTATACCGACGAAACGTTAAAAATGCTGGCGGAGAAAGGAACCCGACATATCCAGGTTATGTGTCCGGGCTTCGCGGCTGATTGCCTCGAAACGCTGGAAGAGATAGCGGTGCAAAACCGGGAGATTTTCCTTGAGGCTGGCGGTAAGCAATATGAGTATATTCCGGCGTTGAATGCCACACCGGAACATATCGAAATGATGGTTAAACTGACCGCCGCCTACCGCTAAAGCTGTTGCTTAAAGAAACGCGCGCCGTCCTGCAAAGCTTCATCGGCGGTTTTCATCACCTGCGAATAGTGCAGGAAGGCGTGCAGCGTACCGGGATACATTTTGTACTGGCAGGGCTGCTGATGCGCCTGTAACGTCTGGAATAATAAGCGGCTATCGTCAATCAGTGGATCGAACTCCGCGCCGGCGATAAAACACGGCGGCACGTCACGCGTCAGGTCGTTATTAAACAGGCAATAGTACGGTGACTCGCGATCGTCAGCGCTACGTAGGTACGCGTTTTCATACATCTGCAAGTCCTCGCGGGTTAACCCATCCCACGCTCCGCCCATCAGCCGTCGGCTCAGTGAATCCTGTAGCCCGTAAAGCCCATACCACAACAGCACGCCAGCCACCTTGCCGCAGGCAATGCGTTTATCCCGCAGCCACAGCGCGCTGGCAAGCGCCAGCATGGCTCCGGCGGAATCGCCCGCAAAACCAATCGTATTGATATTGAGGGAATAGTCGCCAGCATGTTGATGATAGTACTGGCAGACGGCGACGATCTCTTCGATGGCTTGTGGGTAGCGGGCCTCCGGCGCCAGCGAATAGTCGATGCCGATCACCGTGCACTGGGTGTAATGCGCAAGTAAACGCATAATACGGTCATGGGTATCCAGATTACCGAGAATAAAACCGCCGCCGTGCAGGTAATACAGCGTGGCCTGGCTTTGGGGCTGCGGAGCGTAGATGCGTGTGGCAACGGGGCCGCACGCGGTAGAAATCACGCATTCTCGGGTATGCATCTGCGGAGCATCGGCATTCCACAGCCGCCGCTCATGAATGTAGTGTTGGCGCTGGGCCACGAAGTCATCGGCAGCGGGCCACGGCGGCAAATCGTCGCGATGAAAATTCACCACGCTTTTCATTTCATCCGAAATTTTGTCGAGTACGGGGATTTTGTTTTCCGGCTTCATAAAACGCTCCTTGTGAAGGTGAGTTATTGTAGAAATTAATCCCGGATAAACTGCGATCTCACCGTCCGATATTGAAACTCAGCGTCGCATCGCATGCGCTGCAGGGAATGTGCTACCATGCATCGCTCAGTTAACCACCCGTAAAATCGACCATGAAATTTCCCGGTAAACGTAAATCCAAACACTATTTTCCCGTCAGCGCGCGCGATCCGTTGCTGCAACAAATTCAGCCAGAAAATGAAACCAGCGCAGCCTGGGTGGTGGGCATCGACCAGACGTTGGTGGATATTGAAGCCAAAGTGGATGATGACTTTGTAAAACGTTATGGATTAAGCGCCGGGCATTCTCTGGTGATTGCCGATGATGTCGCAGAAGCGCTCTATCAGGAACTGGTGCGTGAAAATTTGATCACCCATCAGTTTGCGGGCGGTACGATCGGTAACACGATGCACAACTACTCCGTGCTGGCGGATGACCGCTCGGTGCTGCTGGGCGTGATGTGCAGCAATATCGAGATTGGCAGCTATGCGTACCGTTATTTATGCAATACCTCCAGCCGTACCGATCTGAACTACCTGCAAGGCGTTAATGGACCGATTGGTCGTTGCTTTACGCTGATTGGTGAATCCGGAGAGCGTACCTTCGCCATTAGCCCTGGGCATATGAATAAGCTACGGGCGGATAGCATCCCTGAATCGGTAATTGCCGGAGCGTCCGCGTTGGTGCTGACGTCCTATCTGGTGCGCTGCGAGCCGGGCGAGCCGATGCCGGAAGCGACCATGAAGGCGATTGAATACGCTAAAAAACACAATGTGCCGGTGGTACTGACGCTGGGCACCAAATTCGTCATTGCCGATAACCCGCAATGGTGGCAGGCATTCCTCAAAGAGCATGTCTCTATTCTGGCGATGAATGAAGAAGAGGCTGAAGCGCTGACCGGCGAGAACGATCCGCTGCTGGCGTCTGACAAGGCGCTGGACTGGGTGGATCTGGTGCTGTGCACTGCGGGTCCGGCGGGTCTGTATATGGCGGGCTTTACGGAAGAAGAAGTCAAACGTAAAACCCAGCATCCGCTGCTGCCTGGAGCGATTGCCGAATTCAATCAGTACGAATTCAGCCGCGCCATGCGCCATAAAGACTGTACCAATCCGCTGCGCGTGTATTCGCACATCGCGCCATATATGGGCGGGCCAGAAAAGATAATGAATACCAACGGTGCTGGCGACGGCGCGCTGGCGGCATTGCTGCATGATATTACCGCCAACAGCTATCACCGCAGTAACGTGCCTAACTCCAGCAAGCACAAGTTCACCTGGCTGACCTATTCGTCTCTAGCCCAGGTGTGTAAATATGCTAACCGCGTGAGTTACCAGGTGCTGAACCAGCATTCACCGCGCCTGACGCGCGGTTTGCCGGAACGTGAAGACAGTCTTGAAGAGTCGTACTGGGATCGCTGAGTTCTTGCCCGATGGCGCTACGCTTATCGGGCCTACGCGTAGCAATAGCAGGCCGGATAAGGCGTTTTACGCCGCCATCCGGCACGTAACATTAACTGGCGGTAGCAACTTCACCGGCAGGCGGCGTTTCAATTAGCTCCAGCATGGTACGGGCGATTTCACGCTCGCCCATGACGACCTGATTGGCTCCGCGCTCAGTAATATATTCCACCTCATCGTCATAATGTGCGCGGGCGATAATCTCAATCGACGGGCACTTCTCACGAGCGGAAGCGACAATTTCACCCGCTTCATAGCCATTCGGAATGGTTAGCAACAGCCAGCGTGCGCAATCCAGATGCGCCAGATTCATGATCTCTTCGTTAGCGGCATTTCCCAGCACCGCGCGGATCCCACGCTCGCGCAGTTCATCCACCCGGGTACGTGAGGTTTCGATAACCACCAGCGGGATCCCGGCAGCCATCAATTTCTCACCCAGCAGGCTGCCGACGCGACCAAAGCCAACCAGCAGGGCGTGATTGCAGATATCCACCGGAATTTGCTTCTCTTCTTCGATAGCCTCTTCCAGAGTCTGCTCTTCCAGCGTTTCTGTTTTGGCGAGATATTTTTCTAACACCGCGAACAGCACCGGGTTGAGCATTATGGACAGGATTGCCCCTGCCAGCACCAGATTCTGTCCGGCCTGCGGCAGCAGGTTTAACGCCATTCCCAGACCCGCCAGGATAAAGGCAAATTCACCAATTTGCGCCAGACTGGTGGCAATGGTGAGCGCCGTGCGTTGAGAGTGACCAAACATGCGCACCAGGAAATAGGCGGCAAGGGATTTACCAAAGATGATAATCGCCAGCGTGCCCAGTACTGCCAACGGCTGCTGGATCAGGACTAACGGATCGAACAGCATTCCGACGGAAACGAAGAACAGCACGGCGAACGCATCGCGCAGCGGCAGGGTGTCATGCGCCGCACGGTGGCTCAGCTCAGATTCATTCAGCACCATACCGGCGAAGAACGCGCCCAGTGCAAAGGAGACATCGAACAGCTCTACTGCGCCGAAGGCGATACCTAAGGCGAGGGCGAGGACTGAGAGGGTAAACAGTTCGCGTGAACCGGTTGCGGCGCTGCGGGCCATAATCCACGGTACCAGGCGACGACCCACCAGCATCATAATCGCGATAAACGCCACCACCTTACCGATGGTAATGCCCATATCGACAGCCAGAGAAGCGAAGCCGACATCTTCTTTTTCCAACATTCCGGCGACGGCTGGCAGGAGAACCAGCGTCAGTACCATCATCAGATCTTCGACAATCAGCCAGCCAATGGCAATTTGCCCGCGCTGGCTGTCAATGAGCTGTCGTTCTTCAAGCGCACGCAGTAGCACCACGGTGCTGGCGGTTGAAAGACACAGACCAAACACGATCCCCACCATCAGCGACCAGCCTAATACAGCTGAAAGCGCCATACCCAGCAGCGTTGCCACTGCTATCTGGGCAATCGCGCCGGGAATGGCGATTGACTTTACCGCCATCAAATCCTTCAGGGAAAAGTGCAGCCCGACGCCGAACATCAGCAGAATAACGCCAAGCTCGGCCAGTTCAGGCGCGAGCTTAGTATCAGCAACAAAACCAGGTGTAAATGGACCGGCCAGAACGCCCGCTAACAGATATCCCACCAGAGGAGAAATACGTAGTTTATTGGCAATCATGCCTAATATAAAAGCGAGTACAAGGCCGCCGACAATGGTGGTGATAAGCGGGGTGGCGTGATGCATTCCGTCTCCTTTGGTTGCTGTGATGATCCTAAAAACCCAAACTGCGAGTAATAGTTTATGACAATTTTAATGTTTATGTTTATGAATAATTATTGAATTTTGAAGAAAACAGGATTTTAAAGGAAAAAAAGCACGGATCGGAAAACTACGAGGGGATGTTTGAGGCAAACGCTGATGGTCACTGTAAGTGATGACGACCAAAGTTTACCTTTGGCCGTCAGAAAATCAGGCTTTATGTCGGTTATCAGGTAAGAATATGGTCAGTATCCCCAGAAGTGGCAGGAAAGCACATATTTTGTAGACCAAATCGATACTGGTATGGTCGGCAATCAGCCCTAACACCGCGGCTCCCAAGCCACCCATGCCGAAGGCAAAACCGAAAAATAACCCAGAAACCATGCCGATACGCCCAGGAAGCAACTCCTGTGCGTAAACCAGAATGGCAGAAAACGCCGATGCGAGGATAAAACCAATGATCACGGTTAAAATCCCGGTCCATTCCAGCGTTGCGTAGGGTAAAACGAGGGTAAATGGCGCAACGCCGAGGATAGACCCCCAAATAACATATTTTCTGCCAATTTTATCGCCTAATGGTCCGCCAATCACCGTCCCGGCCGCGACGGCAAACAGGAAGGCAAACAGGTGAAACTGGGCGTTTTGTACCGATAATCCGAATTTTTGCATCAGATAAAAGGTGTAATAGCTGCTGATGCTCGCCATATAGAAGTATTTGGAGAAAATCAGTACCAGCAGGATGCTTACAGCCAGCACCACTTTATTACGCGGCAACGGATTAACGATAGCGACCTTCGGCTTTCCTTTACTCATCCGATGCTGCGCGGCATACCAACGGCTGATTTGTGCCAGGACGACAATCGCTAATAGCGCAGCCAGAACAAACCAGGCCACATTACCCTTACCATATGGCGCGATGATGACAGCCGCCAGCAACGGTCCCAGTGAGCTGCCGAAGTTGCCGCCAACCTGGAAAATCGATTGGGCAAGGCCGTGGCGACCGCCGGAGGCCATACGCGCCACACGGGACGATTCCGGGTGAAATACCGAAGAGCCGGTGCCAACCAGCGCCGCGGCGAGCAGCACCATATGGAAGCTGCCGGCCATGGCCAGCAAAACAAGCCCGCTCAGCGTGAAGCACATTCCTATGGGCAGCGACCACGGCATCGGGTATTTGTCCGTCCAGTAACCCACCACCGGTTGCAGCAGCGAAGAAGCTAACTGGAAGGTTAGGGTGATCATCCCGATCTGCATAAACGTCAGCGAGAACTCTGACTGCAATAGCGGATAAATCGCCAGGATCAGCGACTGAATCATATCGTTTAGCAAATGGGAGAGGCTGATCGCTCCTAAAATGCCAAATGAGGTGCGTGCTTTAGCAACCGACGCTGACGCGCCAGCGACAGGCTGGGTTGGTTCACTTATTGCCATAGAAAGTCACTTCTGTTTGGGTTGCGATTATGAGGGTAATCTAATTTGTTATTATTACCTGACTAACATACCTGCGGAAGGTGTTTGAAGGAAGTCTCATTTCTGAAAACATTTTCGACTATTATTTCATATCATTGTAATTTCAGTCGTTGATTTTGGCTCAGGGAGAGAAATATGAAGTTTTTAAAACGGGGCGTGGCGCTGGCGTTATTAGCCGCATTTACGCTGGCAGGTCAGCCAGCTCAGGCGTACGAAAAAGATAAAACCTACAAAATTACCATTCTGCATACCAACGATCATCACGGTCACTTCTGGCGTAGCGAATATGGGGAATACGGACTGGCGGCGCAAAAAACGCTGGTGGACGGTATTCGTAAAGAGGTGGCTGAGGAAGGGGGCAGCGTACTGCTGCTTTCTGGTGGTGATATCAATACCGGCGTACCGGAGTCCGATCTGCAGGATGCGGAACCTGATTTCCGCGGTATGAACCTGATTGGCTATGACGCGATGGCGGTCGGAAACCACGAGTTTGATAATCCGCTTAGCGTATTGCGCCAGCAGGAAAAATGGTCCAAATTTCCGTTTCTCTCGGCCAACATTTATCAGAAAAGCACCGGCGAGCGTTTATTTAAGCCGTGGGCCATCTTTAAGCGCCAGGATTTAAAAATTGCCGTACTTGGTTTAACCACTGACGATACGGCGAAAATTGGCAACCCCGAGTTCTTTACCGATATCGAATTCCGTAAACCTGCTGATGAAGCCAAACTGGTTATTCAGGAACTGAATATGGGTGAAAAGCCAGACATCATTGTCGCGACCACCCATATGGGACATTATGACAACGGCAACCACGGCTCGAACGCCCCTGGCGATGTCGAAATGGCGCGCAGCCTTCCAGCAGGTTCGCTGGCGATGATTGTCGGTGGCCACTCGCAGGATCCGGTGTGTATGGCTGCGGAAAATAAGAAGCAGGTTGATTACGTACCGGGTACGCCGTGTGCGCCAGATAAGCAAAATGGGATCTGGATTGTACAGGCACACGAGTGGGGCAAATACGTGGGCCGGGCGGACTTTGAGTTCCGTAACGGCGAAATGAAAATGGTTAACTACCAGCTCATTCCCGTTAATCTGAAGAAAAAAGTGACCTGGGACAACGGTAAAAGTGAGCGCGTACTCTACACCCCGGAGATTGTTGAAAATCAGCAAATGCTTTCGCTGCTGACGCCGTTCCAGAATAAAGGTAAAGCGCAGCTCGACGTGAAAATCGGTAGCGTCAATGCGCGCCTCGAAGGCGACCGTAGCAAAGTCCGTTTCGTGCAAACCAATATGGGGCACTTGCTGCTGGCTGCGCAAATGGCGCGAACCAGCGCTGATTTTGGCGTGATGAGCGGCGGCGGTATCCGTGACTCCATCGAAGGTGGCGATATCACCTATAAGAGCGTGCTGAAGGTACAGCCGTTTGGCAACATCGTGGTGTATGCCGATATGAGCGGGAAAGAAGTGATTGATTATCTGACCGCGGTGGCGCAAATGAAGCCGGACTCCGGAGCCTACCCGCAGTTTGCCAACGTCAGCTTTGTAGCGAAAGAAGGCAAGCTTAACGATTTGAAAATCAAAGGCGAACCTGTTGACCCAGCCAAAACCTATCGTATGGCAACGCTGAGCTTCAACGCCACCGGCGGTG
Organism: Citrobacter freundii ATCC 8090 = MTCC 1658 = NBRC 12681; assembly: GCF_011064845.1. Taxonomy (NCBI): domain Bacteria; kingdom Pseudomonadati; phylum Pseudomonadota; class Gammaproteobacteria; order Enterobacterales; family Enterobacteriaceae; genus Citrobacter; species Citrobacter freundii. Next base: position 1,280,569 of record NZ_CP049015.1, read on the forward strand.
ATGGCTATCCGCGCATTGATAACAAACCAGGCTATGTGAATACCGGGTTTATTGATGCGGAAGTGCTGAAAGAGTACGTACAGAAGAACTCACCGCTGGATGCCAGTGCGTATGAGCCGAAGGGTGAGGTGAGCTGGCAGTAACAGGGCGGAGTGCCGGATGGCGGTGCTGGCACCTTATCCGGCCTACAGGTCAGTGCGATTTGTAGGCCTTAAAGCTGCGCGCCATCAGGCATTCATTCTATAACCGCTTAATCCCGGCGGGCGATATCGGCGAATTTCGCATCCAGAATTTTCGCCAGATCGCTCGCTGCCAGTTCGATATCCAGCCCGCGTTTGCCGCCGGAAACATAAATGGTGTCAAACGTTTGGGCAGGCGCATCGATAAGCGTCGGCAATCTTTTTTTCTGCCCCAGCGGGCTAATACCGCCTACCAGATAGCCGGTAGTGCGTTGCGCGACCATGGGATCGGCCATATCGACCTTTTTGGCACCCAATGCTTTGGCAACCTTTTTGAGATCCAGTTGACCTGCTACCGGTGTGACGGCGACCGCCAGATGCTTCATGTCGCCATTCACGGCAACCAGCAGCGTTTTGTAAACCTGGTCCGCGTTCAGACCTAACTTTCGCACCACTTCATCACCAAAGTTCGTCTCGGACGGATCGTGATCGTAGGTGTGGATCTGGAAAGAAATTTTGTTTTTTTCGAGTAATTTAACGGCGGGTGTCATAGCAATTTTCCTGGCCCAGACAAAATACGACTCAAGCATACGCCTGATGTCTGTCTAAAAAATAGTACCATCTTGCGCAATAGTATTGGCAGGATGATGACTTTGAGCGACAATCGAACTACACCGACGCTTTAAGCGCCGGGATCATAATAATGATGAAATTCCTCTTTGACGGGCCAATAGAGATATTGGCCATTTTTTTTTACCGTAACATCTCCGGCAAATTTCCTTCTCCGTATAAATGCAGCGCGCCAACGGCCACGACGTAGTGACCAGCAGGCATCGCTCTGAGCCGATCGCGCCAGGCTGTGTTGCGTTGATGCATCAATACGTCATACAACGACTGGCTAAAGGTATTGGGAAGCGTCAGTTCGCTATTGTGCGGCGGCGTTTCAAGCCACCAGCCCATCATCTGCTGGAGCAGTCTGGCATTGGTATGCCAATGCGTCAGAGTATCGTCCAACAGGGCCAGTCCGTTATCAGGCAACTGACATAACAGCTCGATTTGACTGGATGCGCCTTCCAGTTCGATTATCGGTTTATGCGCCTGTTTAGCCGCATTCAACAGTTGATAATCAATCCCGTATTCCGCTCGCAGCCCTAGCTGCTGTGCCTGCGTTGCCTGTAATACCATGGCAATTTGCCACAACGGCTGAGTAGATAACAGGGATGGGGAAATGCCCAGTTCGTTGGTGACTTTACGCAGGTTTTCTAACTGCTCCGGGCTGAGACGTTCTTCGAGTGCAGCAAAGATCGGAAGGTCGGCAAACGGCGCGTCGTCACCGGAAACATCCGCTTCGACAATCAGCGCATCGGCATGCTTGAGCTTTTTGAGTAATTTGGCAGGCAGAGGCGCCATATCGCGGCTGCCCATGTGAATGCTGCCAATCAGATGAAAATGGCGGTTGCCGGGCAAAGAGATGTCGATGGCAGGCCAGGTATAGTGGTTGCCGCGCAGTGCAGACCATAATGCTTTTACCCGGTATAACAAATCCATACGACCTCCCTAAGTGGAGAACCATGCTAGCGCGTGGCCGGAAAAGTCGCAATGTGTGAATTGCCGGATGGCGCAGTTGATAGCGCCATCCGGCAAAGGGTTACTCTTTAGGTTTGAAGCGCAGCAATCGGTTCGCGTTGCTCACCACGGTGATGGAAGAAAGCGCCATCGCCGCCCCGGCGACTACCGGGTTGAGCAGCGTGCCGGTGAACGGCCACAGAATCCCAGCGGCAACCGGGATGCCGATGCTGTTGTAGATAAACGCGCCGAGCAGGTTCTGCTTCATATTGCGTAGCGTTGCCCGGGAGATAGACAGCGCATCCGCAACGCCCATCAGGCTATGACGCATCAGCGTAATCGCGGCTGTTTCAATCGCCACATCGCTGCCGCCACCCATGGCGATCCCTACATCGGCCTGAGCCAGCGCAGGCGCATCGTTGATACCGTCACCGACCATGGCGACCTGACGCCCCTGGCTCTGCAGACGCTTGATCGCCTCGGCCTTACCGTCCGGCAGAACACCCGCAATCACCTCGTCAATACCCGCCTCTTTGGCAATGGCGTTGGCGGTCGTTGGGTTGTCGCCGGTCAGCATCACCAAACGATACCCGGCGCGGTGCAGGCGCTGGAGCGCTGCCACGCTGTCGCTACGCAGTGGATCTCGCACCGCTAACAGCGCTGCTGCTTTACCATCAATCGCCAACAGGACCGGAGTTGAACCCTGGGAAGCCTGAGCGGTGATTTCAGCCTCCATTTCAGTGGTATCTACCTGCTGTTCATTGAGCAGAGCCTGATTTCCCAGCAGCAACGTATGACCTTCGGTCTCGCCGCTGACGCCTAACCCGCGCAGCGTACGGAAACCGTTGACCTGCGGCAGCGAGACATCGCCTGCTTTGTCCAGAATCGCCCTGGCCAGCGGGTGGCTGGAACCCTGTTCAAGGGCTGCAGCCAGATGAATTGCCCGCGCTTCATCGGTGTTGCCAAACGTTTTGATGGCGACAACCTGCGGTTTGCCTTCAGTCAGCGTCCCGGTCTTATCAAAGACGAGAGTATCGAGCGTGCTGGCGCGCTGCAGCGCATCGGCATCGCGTACCAGTACCCCAAACTCAGCGGCACGCCCCACGCCGGAAATAATCGACATCGGCGTTGCCAGACCCAGCGCACAAGGGCAGGCGATAATCAGAACGGTGGTGGCAATGACCAGCGTATAGACAATCTGCGGTGCTGGTCCAAAGAAATACCAGATAGCCGCACTGACCAGCGCAATGGCGACCACGACCGGAACGAACACCGAGGAGATACGGTCGGCCAGTTTGCCAATTTCCGGTTTGCTGCTTTGCGCTTGACGCACCATACGAATAATGCGTGACAGCGTGGTGTGACTGCCAACGGCGCTGGCGCGGAACAGCACGCTACCGTCCTGTACGACCGTACCGGCGTGGACGCTATCGCCTTCACCTTTTTGCTGCGGAATCGGCTCACCGGTGAGCATAGCTTCATCCAGCCAGGCTTCGCCCTGGGTGATTTCGCCATCGACCGGCACGCGGTCGCCGGTGGTCAGGCGCAGTAACATTCCCGCCTGAACGTCTGCCAGCGGCACGTTCTTTTCACCTTCGTCAGTAACGACGCGTGCGGTCGGTGGCGTCAGATCAAGCAGTTTTTCCAGCGCTTTGGACGAGCGCTGGCGAGCCCGCGCTTCCAGCATGTGTCCGAGGTTAATCAGACCAATAATCATGGCGCTGGCTTCATAATAGAGGTGTCGCGCTTCCATTGGGAACCATTGCGGCCAGAGGTTGACGCTCATGGAATAGAGCCAGGCCACCCCGGTTCCGAGCGCCACCAGCGTATCCATGGTCGCGGTGCCGTTCATCAGGCTTTTCCATGCGCTGCGGTAAAAGTGACCGCCCGCGAAAACCATCACCGCAAGCGTTGCCAGACCAATCGTCAGCCACAGGCTGCGGTTGTCATCACTCACCATCATGTTGTCGCCAATCATTCCCCATACCATGACAGGGATACCCAGCAGCAGCGCGACGGCTGCCTGCCAGCGAAAACGTTTCATGGTTGCCACGGCGGTTTCTTGCTGACGCTCGCGGCGCTTAGCATCATCTTCAATGGCTTCTGCGCCGTAGCCTGCTTTTTCTACCGCCTGCACTAAATCTGCGGCGGAGGCACTGCCCATTACCAGCGCAGTGCGTTCCGCCAGGTTTACCCGTGCCTGGGTGACACCCGGTACGCTTTGCAATGCATTTTGTACACGGGTCACACAACTGGCGCAGCTCATGCCGTTTAACAGCAACTGTTGGCTGTCATCATCAGCCGTAGCTGCCGGAAGCTCGGAAGGGACCGCTGCCAGTGCTTCCGACGGGATTGATGACTCCGTCAGCGGTTTAGCCTTTGGGTGGCTTAACTCCGCGCCGTAACCGGCTTGTTTGATGGTTTCAATCAGCGCTTCTGCGCTGGCGCTCCCGGTAACATGCGCCTCTGTCACGGAGACATCCGCTTGCTCAACATCCGGACGTTGTTCCAGACTTTCTTTAACGCGTTTTACGCAGTGACCACAGGACAGGCCGTCCAGGGTTAGATCGATTGTTTGAGACATAACCAACTCCTTCATTGCAGATTTAACTGACTGTGATAAAGGTTAAACCTTCCAGCAAGGGGAAGGTCAAGGGTTTAAATTGCTGATTGAAAGGGATTTTTAAAATCAGCGTCCACATAGCGTCCACACTTCGAAAAAAGTGTCCACTTTACAAAGACAAAGCCTCGCAGATAGTTGCGGGGCTTTTTACTTTTTTTGGTTACTTATAGCGGCTAAACTTCCGACGCAATATCCTCAACTAAAGGAGTGCCATAGATGGCAATGACGACATGCAGGAAGTGTGGTGGCGAAGTGGAACGTAAGGCAAAAAAATGCCCATATTGTGATTCAAAGAGACCTGGTGAACGATGGTGGCATGTAGTTGCCGGTCTTGCCGTTATACTTATTGCTGTACCTAGTGCAATTAAATCTTGCTCTGACCAACCTGAATCTAAGGCCGGTACGACTGAAAACGTTGCTCAATATACGGATACAACTCTTAAGCAGTGGAGAAAGCTGGGAAAAGACGAACGCTTAAAATTTATTGATGGTTACTTAACTCAGGCCAACATTCCTCTATCAGCCTCTGGTGATTTCTACAATTGCATTAGTCAGCATTCGTTTACCAAAGATGATAACGTTAAATCCAAAGAGGCCCTCGACTGGTGCAAACAGGATTATGGTAGAGATCCATCATTGCTCGCTAACATGGTGAATTTTGATACCTTCATGGGTAACGTTAGGTCATTCGATAGTTCGTATCGCCCATTAACATCTGCTATTAAAGACAATATGAATGACCCATCCTCATTCAAGCACATAGAGACTAATTATCGGTTTGTTCTATCTGGATCTGCACCATATGCTGTGGTCACAACAACCTACCAAGGCAGCAATGCTTATGGGGCAACAGTTAAAGATAGTGCATCGGCTAAAGTTGATTTAAATACAGGTAATATTGTTGAGTACCATCAATAAAAAAATAAGCCCCGCAATTATCTGCGGGGCTTTGTTTTATATCGCCAGATTCAGTTGATCCCGACCGCGATGTGATGGCGGAAATGCATCATGAGGAATGAAGCTATCGGGCAGTGGATTTTCTTTCTGTCGCCGGGTCAGGCGCTCCACGCTTTCCAGCGTGGAAAATCCAACTCCACATTCCAGGCTGTTGCACTGATAAAACTTGCGCCGGACGGTGTTGGTGTCATTCATTGGTGAACTGGTTCTGATACGGGCTGACGCACCGCAAATTGGACATCTGAACATAATGGCTCCCCCACGGGAGTTGAACTCCCGGCCATTGTATTCTGCTTATTCCGTTTCGGCTATCCATTCGGGTATTTTGGCTTCCAGCTCCAGCTGCGTGGTAAATCCGCCGCTGTCGTCAATCACATGCTCCGCTTTTGCAATTATCCAGTCCTGGTTGTCTATTTCCGCTTTAAACCCTGACACGGTGCCGTGCATTTCCGGGTAGAGGTCAGCGCGTCCGCGCGCCAGGGTAATGGAGAACTCCGCTGCCCCTCGCTGGAGCTGCTGCCACTTAGCAGCAGCGGCACGCTTTGCCGCCTCTTCGTTCTGGTAAGTTTTCCGCAGGACATATACGTTGCCTTCGGCCCCTTCCATGTAGTCACCTTCGCGGCTGCTGCTCTTCTCTTTTTTTGGTTTTGGCGGCTTGCGGCGTTTAACGCTTACCTTTTTCTTTTTGCCAAAATTCAGATCCAGCCAGTAGGCCTGTACGCCGGTATATGCCTGCCTGTCAGCAATTCGAAACCTGTGTCTATCTCCGTCGCTTCGCGTCAGGGCGAAAGAGGGCAACGCCTTACCGTCTGCCGTTACGCCGCCGCCCGGCTGGATAAATAACAGATAACCATTTTTTACGGTGGCAATGGCTCCCAGCATGTCGGCCATCCTCGTTAAAAATGACATATCGCTTTCTTCGGTCTGGTCAGCGTGGTCAATTTCGATATTCATCAGCATTTCACTGATTTGCGCCTTCAGCTTATAGCGACTGGCAATCGCAGAAACGACGCGTTCTACCGTCACGTCATGCCATGAGACTTCGCGTTTGACGTTAAATTCCTCCCGAAAGTCGGCGCTGCTGGCGGTAATTTGCAGCATATCGGGCGGGCCTTCGTGGGATATTTCATCCACGGTATAAAGCCCCTTGTATATCAACGGCTCACCCTTCCAGCCCATCGATAAAGCCAGTTGCGTGCCGCGCGGCGGCAGCTTAACCATGCCGTCCGCATCATCCACGCTGATGGTTATCTGGTCGGCCTCAAACCCCCGGTTATCGGTCATCGATACCGACATGATCCGGTCATTCAGGTCAGACAGTATTTCGCCCCCTGCGGTGATGCTGTAATCGGGGATCTTTATCGCATCGTCCAGGTTGTCCAGCCAGCTGTTGATTTTCAGATTGAGTGTGTCGATCAGTGTCATAGCGCCTCCGTTGTTCCGCATGATTTCACGCGCGCGCGGGAAGCGATAACCCCTTTTTGTTGTGGGCTGACGGTCAGAATCCTTAATGCGTGAAGTGGTCGGGTGCATAGGGGATTATTGATGCGAACTCAAACAACATAATGGTGGAAAACATGAGCGAAGCGCGTTTCCACGGTGCCCGCGTCAGAGAAAATACCGATCTGGTAACAGCCATTGATGACATTGATTCCAGTGTTATCGGGATTGTTGCTGTGGCGGATGATGCTGACGCTGACACCTTCCCCCTGAATAAACCCGTTCTTCTTCATCGGGTCAACGACGTGCTGGGCCTGACGGGTAAGACCGGCACACTGTACAAGAGCCTGAAAGCAGTTGCCGACCAGGTCAGCACAAAAGTCATCGTAGTGCGTGTCGCACAAGCGGAAGACGGTGAAGGTAAAAAAACGCAGTCGCAGCTGGTGATCGGCGGTACTGAATCCGATGGGACTTATACCGGGATGTATGCCTTTCTGGTAGCGGAACAGGATGAGCGTATCGGATATCGTCCACGCATTCTGTCAGCGCCCGATCTCGATACGGAAGAGGTGACATCCTCCCTGTGTGTGATTGCTGAGAAGCTGCGTGCCTTTGTGTATGCCGGATGCAACGGTTGTGAAACGATGGCGGATGCCATCGCCTACCGCGCAACCTTCGCGTATCGCGAACTGATGCTTATCTGGCCTGACTTCATCGCCTATAACCCCGTGTCCGGTAAGAACGAAGTGTTCCCGGCCCCGGCATATGCCTGCGGTCTGCGTGCGCAAATCGATCACACCCAGGGCTGGCACAAGTCGCTGTCAAACGTCCCGGTAAAAAATGTGCTGGGAATTTCAAAACAGGTGTTCTGGTCACTTCAGGCTGAAGACAGCGACGCCAACGCGCTGAACAACAAAGAAATCACCACGCTTATTAAGCGTAATGGTTTCCGTTTCTGGGGCAACCGCACGCCGGATACCAAAGACTATATCTTTGAAGTCTACACCCGCACCGCGCAGGTTCTGGCAGACAGCATTGCGGAAGCGCAGTTTGAAGATATTGACGAGCCGCTGACCCCGGCGAACGTGAAAGACGTTATCAGTGGCATCCGCGCGAAGCTGGACAAGCTGGTCACGTCAGGGCGTCTTATCGGTGCTGAATGCTGGTATGACGTGGTGGACAACACCACCACTGACCTTCGTCAGGGGCGGGTGCGTGTTCGCTACAAATACACCCCAGTGCCGCCGCTGGAAGATCTGACGCTACATCAGACCTTCACGGATGAATTCTTTGGACCTGCATTCGCTTCTCTGGGAGGTGCGTAAATGGCTGTTCCTCATAAACTCCGCCTGTTCACCTGCTTTGTTAACGGCGATAACCAGATCGGGAAAGTCACCTCGTTTACCCGCCCGAAACTCAGCCGCAAGCTGGAAGACTACCAGGGTGGCGGCATGATTGGATCCGTTGGTGTGGATCTCGGTCTGGACGCCGGGGCGCTGGATTCCTCCATTGAATTTGGCGGCGTGATCAAAGCCCTTTTTCTTGAATATGGCGCGGATATCGACGGCACCCGCCTGCGTTTCGCCGGTGAATACTACACCGATGGCGACAGTCAGCTTGTTGAAGTGGAGCTGCGCGGACGTTTCACCGAGCTTGACGGTGGCGACAGCAAGCAGGGAGAAAACACCGTCGAGAAATACACGTTCAAATCGACGTATTACAAATTCTCTATCGACGATAAGCCGATTATTGAGATTGACCTGCTGAACTTTATCTACAAGAAAGACGGCAAGAACATCTACCCTGACCGCATCACGTCTGCCCTGGGAATGGGCTGATAATTAACCCTGACGGCGGCACATCGTTGTGCTGCCCGGAGACTCAACGATGAAAAAAAATGATACTGCATCAGTAACAGCTGAAGGTGGTGTGACGCTGGCCCAGCCAATTGTACGTGGCGAAGAGAAGATTACCTACGTGGAGATTGGCGAAGCAATTAAACAGTCCGGCTCGCTGCGTGGCCTGTCGCTCTCGGATGTGCTCAATATGAAAACAGACACACTGGTGACGTTGTTCACGCGCGTGACCTCGCCACGTCTTAAAGAAAACGAAATTAAAACGATGGCCACCGCTGATTTTATCGCGCTCTCTCAGGCGATCGTGCCTTTTTTGGTTCCTACGGGCTCTGGAGCACAGAGCGAGCCGGAGACGGAAGCACTGTAACGGTGGTGAAATTCGACCAGATTGAAGAGCTGGTCGCCGATATTGCCGTTGTTTTTAACTGGTCGCGCGCCGATATCTACATGATGGATCCGGGTGAGGTTATCACCTGGCGCGAACGGGCCGCGCGACGTAGCGGAGCCCGTGAAGATGAAGACACTTGATATCCGTATCGCCTTCAGCGCGATCGATAAACTGACCCGACCTGTTGAAACCGCCCGCCAGAGTGTGGGCGGTCTCTCTGATTCTCTCAGGAAAACCCAGACCGACATTAAATCGCTTGGAACACAGTCAAAAGCGTTTGCCCGCCTGCGCGAGAACTTCACCAAAACCACCGAAAAGATCCAGACGACCCAGCGGGAACTGAATGGCCTCCGGCAGGCACAGCAGGCCGGGAACGTGATGACGGACAAACAGCGCGAACACATGGCAATGCTGACGGCAAAGCTGAATCGCCTGAATGAAGTACGCACCCGTGAGAAAGAGAAGCTGCGCGAGGCGACGGCTGTGATGGTCAGGCATGGCATCACGCTGTCCGGCAGTGATCGAACCATCCAGAGCGCCATAAGGCGTACCGAACAGTACAACCAGACGCTGGAGCGCGAACGGCAGATGCTGGCGCGAGTGACACAGGCGCGTGCACGCTATGACCATGCTCAGCAGATGGCCGGTAAGTTACGCGGCGGCGGCGCGGTTGCCATGGGGGCCGCTACCGTTGCCGGTTACGGTGCCGGTCGCTTTCTTGCTCCGGCTGTAGGGTTTGACAGGGAAGTATCCCGCGTCGGGGCGCTGACGCGTCTCGATAAAACCGATCCGCAGTTTGCTGCATTGCGCGAGCAGGCTAAAAAGCTGGGGGCTGAAACGCAGTTCAACTCCCGTGATGCTGCCAGTGGTCAGGCATTTCTCGCTATGGCTGGATTCACGCCACAGGCCATACAGGCAGCTTTACCCGGCGTTCTCAACATGGCGCTGGCCGGTGGGATGGAGCTTGGCGAAAGTGCTGATATCGGCTCAAACATTCTGTCGCAGTTCAAACTGGATCCGAAAGAGATGGACAGGGTCAGTGACGTACTGACTGCGGCGTTTACGCGCACCAACACCGACCTGGCAAACATTGGTGAGGCAATGAAATACGCCGGAACGGGGATGGCCGGGCTGGGTGTCAGCGTTGAGCAGACCACTGCGATGATCGGCGTGATGGCAAACGTGGGGTTGCGCGGCAGCATCGCCGGTACGGGGTTGCAGTCCACGTTCTCCCGTATGGCTGCGCCAACGGGCAAAGCCAAAGATGCGCTCAAAGAACTCGGGGTCAGCGTTGCAGACGCAACCGGGAAAATGCGACCGGCTGAAGTTGTCCTTGCTGATGTTTATAAGGCCGTCAGTAAGTACGGCGATGTGGACAGACTTTCGTTCTTCAAAGACATTGCCGGTGAGGAAGCTGCCAAATCCTTCCAGGCTCTGGTGCAGTCTGCGGGAAGTGGTGAGCTGCAAAAGCTGCTGGCTGAGCTGAAAAAAGCGCAGGGTGAATCTGCCACAGTCGCGAAAAAGATGGCGGATAACCTTGATGGCGATCTGAAAAACCTCGACAGCGCCTGGGAAGGATTTCGCATCCAGATTGAAGAGCTGCTTGACGGGCCACTTCGTGGACTGGTTCAGGGGATCAGTGATGTTGTCGGGGCAATGACCACCTGGGCAAAAGAAAACCCCCGGTTAACGCAGACATTACTGATTATCGGCGGCAGTGCGCTGGCCTTTACGGCCATCATCGGTGGATTGTCTCTGGTTGTTGGGGTATTGCTGGGGCCAATAGCAAAACTGCAACTTGGCTTTGCGTTGCTGACCGGAACAAAAGGACTCGGTCGGGCCATCCCGATGTTTGCTCAGTTGCGCGCGCTTATGGGCGGGCCGATGGGAAGTATCAAAGGCTGGCCCTCTGCATTCTCTTCAATGGCGAGAGGGGCTGGCAGACTGACGGGTATTTTGGGCCCGCTGAGAGGGATGTTGCTGGCGGTATTTGCCTCACCAGGTGCCGCGCTGGGCTCTCTTGTTCGCGGTATCGCGATGCTGGCGCTTCGCCTTACCGGTCTCCCTGTTTTGTGGGGAATGATCACCGGTGCTGTATCGGTGCTTGGCGGCGCGCTGTCGCTGTTACTGAGTCCGATAGGTCTGGTCGGCGCGGCATTTGTCGCGGCTGGCCTGCTTATCTGGAAATACTGGGAGCCCATCAAAGCATTTTTTGCCGGTGTGTTCAGCGGCATTATGGAAAGGCTGGCACCACTCCGGGAGTCGTTTGCACAATTCAGCCCGCTGTTTGACGCTATCAGCAATGGCATCAGTCAGGTGTGGAGCTGGTTTAAAGAACTCCTTACCCCGATGGAGTCCAGCAAAGAGACGCTTGATAAATGCGCCAGCGCCGGGGAAATCTTTGGCAACGTGCTTGGCGGTGCGCTGCAACTGGTGCTGACTCCGGCCAAAGCCCTCATGGACTCACTGGCCTGGATACTTGAAAAGTTGGGTGTGCTGCCTGATGAAGCGGAAAAGGCCAGAAGAAAGCTCGATGATTTGAAAAAAGAACCTGTTATGTGGGAGTGGGATCCACAACAGAAAAAGATGGTGAAGAAAGAGTGGAAGCCTTCTCCCCCGAAAGTTGAAACAGGTACAACACCGCCTCCACCGGCACATACACCGCTGACGGGTGATCAGGGAACTCAGCGTCGACTACAGAAAATATCCGATAACACGGGCGGCATGCTTCAGGAGACGAAAAAACGGATTGGCCCCGGTGATATCGTCTTCAAAAATCTGCCCCGTGCCCTGGCAGTACGTGGTGAATGGCAGGAGTCAAAACTTTCGCGAACCTCTGCCGCTATCGCTCCGCCGCTTGCCCCGGTTGTTGCAGCGGCAGCGGCACCTGTTGTGCAGGCCATGTTACCCCCGGTCAGACGTCCAGGCGACAGCGCCAGAAATGACAGTGCTGCAGGTGGGTTTAACGGTGAAATTCACGTACATCTGCACAACGTGGTGACGCAGAATCCCCGCGAACTGGCGAAGACTGTGGGGGAAATGGTTAAGGCAGAATTAGACCGGCTGACCCGCGCAGGTCGCGGTAGTTTCCGGGACACAGATTAGGTGAACAGGTGACGTTATGATGATGGTTTACGGTATGTTTGTGTTTGAGCTGAGGACGCTACCCCATCAGCAATTACAGCAAAATAAATCCTGGCGGCACGTCAAAAACGAACGAATCAACCGTTCGGCAAGCTGGCAGTACATTGGGGCCGGTGAAGATCAGATCACTCTTTCCGGCGTGCTTTACCCGGAAATTACTGGCGGCGAGGTCTCGCTGACGGTGTTGACCACGCAGGCCTATACCGGACGCCCCTGGCCTTTGATTGATGGCACGGGGCAGATTTACGGGATGTATGTTATCACCGGCTTGCAAACCACCCGATCGGAACTTGACCGTTACGGTAAGGCGAAAAAAATAGAGTTCTCAATCAGTTTTCAGCGTTGTGACGAAGACCTTCGCGAACGGCTTCAGTCTTCCTCTGTCGGTGATCTGTTAACCGGGCTGAAGGATGGTGCCAACACGGCGTATAGTTCGATAAACAGTACGCTGACCGGGTTGGTGTAGCACTTCTGGGTATCGAGCAACGTCATTTCTGGCTGTACTGAAAAATGGCCAGCATAGTCAGAAGTGGTGGTGTGTTCCGGAATACGTTCGTTTCGAACCGAAGAGGTGGTGGCGGAATATGAAGAACGATGTTGCTTAGATGGGAAAATACCGGGTCTTGCTGATGCGAATTGATAAAGCAAAACCCGTATGGACTAAGCCTCTGGAGGAACAGGCCAGATAACATTCTCGGGGTCGATTGTTACATCAACCTCTTTAACCTCATTTTTATACGCCAGCCATGCCGACAATTTAGCCCTGTTGGTGTCGCTGATTTCACCGAGCATCAGTTCCGTGCGCCAGTCCTGCATCACAACGTCAGCGTATGCAAGTAAGCGCTGGCGTTCATTTTCAGCAATAGCAATCAACTCATCACGAGTTGGCGGAGGAATATCTCCCCAGGCAGGAAGGCCATCATCTCCGCTTATACGCTGCTTCCCGGATGGAGGTGTCTGCATAAACTCATCAGCAATATTCTGCTCCACTTCGATAACATCATCCGGCCACGTTCCCGCCTCTATAAATAAATCCTTACGCGACATGTCATAAAATGCGTTAGTTGTTTTGCTGTATCCAAATTCCATCATCAGACTCCCAGTGCGTACCAAAGAAATGCGTTAGGCGATGCAGCCATCGTCGTGCCGTCAAACATCAGTGTTCTGGCTGAAAATGCAGTGTTATCAAAAAACTCATCGTTGATGATGATTGACTGCATAGCCGAGGGGAACGTGGACTGCTTATAACCAAACCCGACAAAAAACGGTCGGTTAACGAATGCCTGGTTGAAGGTAACGCTTGCGGTCCCGTGAACACCTACACCCAGCCCCCATTGCAACATCAGTCCTCCTGGTAGCTTCATGAATCCATTCTGGTACAGGGAATTTGCAAAAAATGAAACGTCAGGGATTTGATTAGCGCCAACACCTACATCACGCAGCGCGGCACTTTTCAGACCAAGGTCTCCCCGAACCGCTGAAGCGTCTGTTCTGCTGAGTAGTGTTCTTGCAAATGCAGTAAAGTCAGCTAGTTCCGCAGTATTTATATCGACGAAATAGGGAAGTTTATTTGTGCTACCAACAATCGCAGCGATTGCGTTAAGGGCAAGATTGTCCCTGGCGGATGCCTGATGGGCAGCGCCTTTTTCTGCAATTTCATACAGATTTTTTCCTGCATGCAGTACATCTCCCAAATCAAGGTTTTGGAGAAACTTCGCCACGTCAGGTATATCCGCGCCGTTTTGGTTTTTCTGCATCGCACCGGTGATACGCGCATCATCACCCGCCGCAACGGTATTGGCTGTTGTACCTGTGTTTTTCGTCGAGCTGTCACCCAGTTGCAGATTCTGGCGGGCCAGTGCCGGATTAGGTAAATCGGCGAGATTGCGATCTTTTGCCAGCCGCGCGCCCGCGTTATCCATCGCAATTTTTACGGCTTTCGGGGTTGCTGCTTGTGTCTCGCTGTCATCCGTCACACTGCTGTTAAGCTGCGTAAAACCTTTAGCTGTAGTGGTTGCATCGGGATGGTTGCGCGACTGTTCGTGGGTGCGCATGAGTCCGTCAGCGTAACTCTTCACTTCAATAATTTTATTATCAACATACTGGCGAGTTGCCAGTACGACAGCCGGATCAATCTTCAGTGTTACCGCTTCGGTACTGCTGACGATCAGGATCACACGGATGGCCTGAACGCGTCCGCTGCCTTCCTGCAACTGCGGTTTGTAGGTCTCCGCACAGTTGGCAACCGCAATCATATCGCCGTCTTTATCAAACAGACCGATTTCACGGATCCACCACCCGCCCACGTCTTCCGGTATGACCTGCTCCGCAATTATCTGACTGGCATTTGCCGGGTCGACGGTCAGCATATTCAGCGGTGCGCGACGAATTTCATGTATCAGCGCGGTCTGGGCCGGATCAGGAGTAGGCAGTACGCCATTGCCATCGCCTACGGCCATCTGGGTGATCTCAACCTTTGTACCCAAAGCCGTGGCTTTTGCCAGTTTTGCGGCCCCGATATTGGTTAGCAGGGCAAAATATTTAGTCGCCATTTGCTGCGATCTCCACGGTATCAATAAAATGGACTGCCGCGCCGGTGTGGTCGCCACCGCTCACGGATATGGTTTCAGGAAAATAGGGGTAAACGGTTAGCGTATCTCCCGTGTAGCAGCCAGCACCTGCTGTGATGATGCCCTGTGTCTGCAATGACAAGGTGAGACCTGTCAGGTGGCGGCTTCTTGGTTTTGCGTCATCAATCAGGCGCTCAAGTTCGCGGTAAGTTTCCTCTGTGATCCCCTGTTCCTGAATGCCGATTTCAAGCCTGAAGGTGCCCGGCTTTTCGTTGCTCTGCCACCACTCGATCACCCGCAGTAAAAACCCAAAAGGCTCAACGACGCGTCTCAGCGCCGAAATCGTGCCTTTGTGACGATGAACGAGCCAGGCGGCTTTAATCACCTGCCGTTTTGTCTGTTCTGACCAGCCTTTGTCCCAGCGGTCAACTGACAGCGCCCAGGCAAGATAGGGAAGCAGTTCAACGGGGCATTCGTCCGGGTTCCACAGTTTGCGAAGGTCAACCGGAATACGGTCAAGCCGTGTGGTGACTTTCTCAACATCCCGCATGAAGCGGCTGGCGGAAGGCGGGAGCAGGCTGTTATTCATCTGTTCCCCCTACCGTGATAGTGAATGACTCGCACCGCGCAGCCTGCGTGTCATCAATAACGATATCGCTGACAGGCTCCGGTAATTCCACTCGCTGAACGCCCTGCACATGCAATGCCGCCATAATGGCGGAGCGGGCAACGTCACGACCTATCTTGCCCTGCTGGCTTATCCACAACCGTAACGCATCCTCTGCGGCGGTGCGGATGGGTTCAGACTCCGGCCCCGGATAGAGATACAGGACGGCGTTGATGTGATAATTCACGATTTCCGCCGCCTGAACCGTCAGACGATCGGCGACCGGCCTTTTGTCGTCAGCAGACAGCGCTTTATTAACGGTTGCCAGTAACGCCTGATCTGGCGTTCCGTCCCCCTCCGTGGAAAGCACAGAGACCACGACCACTGCAGGTGACGGGCTGGTTGCTTTGGCATCAGCCACCTTACCGCTGGCACTTTTGGCAAAATACTCATATGCGCCGGTTGGTCCCGCGACGCTCAGCCCTTCGAACGCACTCTGAATGCGCAGCCGGAATGCAGCGTCGCTTTCATAGACGGCTTCAGTGGTATCCGTGGCTTCCTGCGTGACCAGGCGCTGGGTGTTATTGTTGGCCCCCAGATTATCCAGGTCGCTGAAGGTGGAATGACTCAGCATGCACGCCGCCGCCCCGTCATTTACGCGCTGCATCAGCATCATTTCCCGGTAGGCGAATACCTGGGCAATGGCGTTCAGGGGTTCAGATTCCAGCTCAAGCGCAGCGGCAACAGCGGCCTGTTGCTCCGAAGGAAATGCCGCAATCATGCCCGCTTTGACTTCAACAAGGATCTCTTCGAAGTCCAGCACTTTAATGATCTGCGGCTTTGGTAGTTGCGATAAGTCAACGGTCGCCATGGCTGCTCTCCCGTAGCGTCATCGTGACGGTGGCCGGTTGCATACTCCTGGTGATAATGCCGGTGAGTTCTGCCACTGCCCGCCCATCCTTTGACCAGCGGATATCAATGGTGTTGAGCGCAATTCGGGTTTCCCAGCGTGCCAGCGCGATAACGGCGGCGCTCATGCACTGAAGGCGGGTGGCATCATTCTGCGGCTCATCAATCAGGTCAGGCACCAGACTGCCGTAATCTCTTCGCATCACCCGGCTGGCAAGTGGCGTGGTCAGTATGTCTTTCACTGAATTCCACAACTGATCGGCATCATTCAGGGTGCCGGTGCCGTTGGGATTCATCCCCGTGTAAGTCGCCGTCATTTTGTGCCCTCCGTCCAGCTACCGCCTCTTTGCACGCCACCGTGACCGTGGTTGTCGACCTGCACGCCGTTAGAGGTCATTTTCCCTCCGCTGTGCTCAACATTACCGCGCATCGTGCCGCCTTTCGTCACTTCAAACGTGGCGGTTTTCAGATGTTTAGTGCACTCCACAACGGGCGTATCCAGCGTGACGCCAACAGCCGCCTGAATCTTCGCGGTCTTCATACCGGTGGCTTCCAGCGCGCTGGCGTCGGCGTCGTATCGGACAACTGCACCGTCCGGTGCCGTCATCACGATTTCTTTCAGGCTGCTGCCAGGTGCCGGGTGATTATTGCTGTACAGGCTCCCCAGAATAATGGCGGTCTCCGGGTTGCCGCCGATGCAGGCAATGGAGACCTGCTCCCCAACGGAGGGCGCGATCCAGATCTTGAATGCACCCGCCCGTGGGGTATTCCAGCGCAGCCAACCCGTTTCCAGATTTCCGCTGCGTACGCGGACACACCATTTTTCTTCATCAACGGCAAAAATTACGCCGGTGCGAATGATGTTTTCCAGCAGGCGTATCAGTTCGGCGTTCATCGTGCGGTACTTCCCAGGCTGTTAATGGTGGTGTTGTAAATCAGACGTTCATCCACCGCAGACAGACCCAACAGCTCACGAACAGGGTATTTAGTCACTACACCCGGCCCGACCTGATCACGCTGGCCGTACTGATGAACGCGGGCAATACGCGCAGCCACACCGTCATAACCCACTGTCACCCCCTGCGCATCAGGGCGCATCTTCATAAACCGCAGTGTGCGCAGGCGCTCAAACATCGGCGCTTTACGTGCCGTGTCACGACGCAGCGAGCGCGTGTTAATTTCCAGATAACGATCAATATCGCTGCGGTAAAACGTGCGAATGTCATTACGTTCGGTGTCAAAGCCAGTGATAGTGCGTCCGTATTTCCCCCGCCCGCCGTGCCAGTTTTTCAGCGTCCTGACTTCGTTATTCCAGATAAATTTAATGCCCTGCTGGGAACGAATGATCCGGCGCCTGCGTTGTGGGTAAGCTGCTCCGTCCGGACCTTTTTGCGCCCGGATACGCTGCTGCTGGCTGCGGCGAATTTCCTGCCCGATGAGACGGGCCGAGCGAGTCCGCCCGGACGCAGAGATACCCGCAAGGATATCGCTGAATACCTTATCAAGTTCACGAAAGCGATCGTCACTCATACAGCAGTCTCCCAGGTCACGTCTTCAAACACGGCGTGCCAGTCTCCGCCTGCTGATGGAATACGGGGTTTTGGTTCTGGCAGGTGTTCTGCGTGGACGGTTCCGTCTTCATCGCGACTGACTTTCACGCGCTCCCTGACCGGGATTTCATAAAGAATATCGGCGCTGTCGTCGTCATTGATGGCGACTGAAAACTTAACATCTTTGTTATTCTCAGGGTTAAGCAGCAGGTCTGGCTGGTTGTGCCAGAGCCAGGCCATCAGCGGTAAGGTGAAATCATCAATATCGCCGGGAAAATCCATGGCGAAAAACACCAGGTTATAGCGGTAGGCAAAAGAAGGTGTTTCGCCGGTTGTCTCGATACCGCCGCTTTCCACAAATACGGTGAATTTCTCCGGGTTGGCTTTACACCAGCGGCTGGCGTGGACCATCGCTTCACGCAGTGAGTTAATCTTCAGCATGGTGGCACCTTTTTAACGTGCGAAGCGCTCAATTACGCTCGCAATGATCAGCAGATAAATAAGCGTCCAGAATGGATGCTCAGCAATAAAATCGAATAACGTCACTGTCCGGCTCCCGTGTTCTCATTCAGTCGTTTAAGGCGGCGAATATCGAGTTCACTAATCGCAGCCTTATCGGCATTACAACTATCCAGCGCATCGCGCAGGCGATCACTCCAGTTGGCTATTCCGCCCCAGGTGACGGGGCTTGCCAGTTCCGGCTGCGGCGTCGCGGCTGTCAGGCTTTCCGGCACCGGCTCGTGCACTATCTGTACCCGTGGTACTGGCGGGGCGTTTTTGCAGGCTGTTACTGACAGCAGCAGGCACCACAGTGTTAGCGCACATATCGTTTTTCGTTGCTTCGCGCATCTGCTCACGTCTGATTTCCCCTTGTGCATTTCGTTGCTGTTCATCTGCCTGCCGTTGTGCCAGCAAAGCAGTGACGTCTGCTTTTATTGCCCGCAGTTCACCCATGATTTCGCCGGTACTTTTCAGCTCACGGGAAAGCTCATCATTACGAACCGAATCTTTCCCGCGCTGGTTTGTCTGCCAGAGCAAGCCGCCCGTAACCAGCGCCAGCAGCAGGCAAAGAGTGATTGTCTGATTCATCGCTGTGTCTCGACATCACGCAGGCACCAGGCCTTAAAATCGGTGCGGCGGTTGAGTAATCCCTGCACACGCTTCCCGCTGCTGTTAACAAAATCGGTCAGCCGGTCGCACACAGGAGCCCACTGGTGCGCCTGTGCCAGTTTCCAGATGGTGGTGCGCTGGCGTGTTCCATTTTTGTCTTTGAACCACATCAGGCCAGAACAGCCCAGGTTATAGGCCGCGTCCGTCATGGACTCAAACGCAGACTGTGGCATGTCCGCACCGTTAAAATTCTGGTTAATGCAGTTTTCTGCATGACGCAGGTCATTAATCCAGCGCTTCGCCACTTCGCTTTCGCTGTACAACCGGTTCTGCACATTGCCAGTGGATCCACAGCCGACCGTTGCCACTCCCGCAATGTCACGGTATGGGGTGGCGCGGCAGTCTTCCCATGTGGCAATTTTTACCTGCGCTTCTTCGGATGTACGCAGGGCTTCCGGAGCCAGCGAGATCCCCAGCGCAACAATGACGGCGACGGCGTAGCGCTTAACGGGCAGATTCATCGTCATGCCCGTCATGCTGTAACAGCTCAAGCGCCCGGCGTTCCGCTTCGTGCAGGCTCCTGGCTTCAGACTGACTGAGGATCTGTGCAATCAGATCGTTACGGCGCTTTTGCGCCCGTTCCATCCTGCCACGGTGCAGCCAGGCGCGGGCCAGCGAAAGCGCCCCTAACAGCAGACCCGCCATCGCGATCTTTTCGCTGATGGTCATTACGCCGATACCAGTGACCATCACTGACATAAAAAAAGTGATGTGGTCATTTATCCGCTGGAATATATTCAGCCCCATAGCTGTACCATCTCCCGTTGTTTCTTTTGCCCCTGATCCGGGAGTTCCACCTCCTGACCAGGATTAAGGAATAACTGTCCACTCAGCCCAGGATTGGCTGCGATCACTTTCTCCGTCATCCCCTGCGTGGTGCCGTAATGACGCCAGCACAGTAAATCCACGGTATCGCCCTGTAGTGCCTTCACTTTCATCAGCAAAGCTCCGCCCAGATACGCTGAGCACCGCGAATATCGGCAATAGCCCAGCGCACGTCGCGCCAGAGGTCTTCCGCCTGCGTGTCCAGCGCATCGGCTTTCCGGTCGCTCTTGTTGGTCGTGTCCACGTCGCGGGCGCTCTCAAGGATAAGGGCGCGCGTGGCGGCATAGACCGCACGGCGGTAGCGGTGAATATTGATACTCTCGCCGTTGATTTTTCGCGGCGGTATTTCAGGTTCACCATTCGGTTTAATGGTCGGGGCATCCGCCAGCGTGCTGTAACCTTCTGCCTGCTGTTGCTGCTGCCACTCCTGAAGTTCATCGGTAACATGCGCGACGGCTTCGGTGGTGACATACATCAGCCGTGAAGTGGTTGTCCTGCCCGGAATGCGGCTGGCAAGACGCAGCTCCCGAAGCACAATGTCAGGCCAGAACACTCCGGCAGTGACTTTCTCTTCACCGTCATCAATATCGGTGGTGTCGTTTTCTGCCGGTTCTACTCTGGGTTTTGCCACCATGCTCATAGGGCGCTCTCCGGAAAAATCAGGCGGTGGGCGACCGGAAAAAAGAACACGGAGAGGGTTCAGATCGCCGGTCGCGCCGCCTGTCGACGGGGGTCGAAGTCGTTAATTATTTTTTCGTGCTCTTGCGGGCGGCACTGGCCTTGCCGGTGGTCGTTTTGCGCGGCGTTCTGCTGGCTTTAGTCTTCGCAGGCTCTTTCTTTTCTGCAGCAACGTCACTTTCGGCAGTAGCGGCCACATCACCACCGGCACCCTGAACCTTTTTAAGTGCGCGGGTTAATGCGGCGATCTCACGCTTAACACCGGCGTTCGGGTTGAGGTGCATCGCCTGGCGAAGCAGCTTCAGCGAAGCGCCCTGCGTCTCCGGGTCAGTGGAGGCGCGACGAGCGAAGGCGCAGGCTTTACAAAGTTTGGCAAGCACCTCATCAGGCATGTCACGGTTCGCGACCATCTCCCACAGCGTATCCAGCGGGGCGATGAAGCCGGATAAATCCGCATCAGGATCGGTTCCCGCCAGCGTCAGGATCGGATTGCAAATCTCTTCTGTCAGTACCGTCGTGGCATCACGCCCGAAATTGTCCGGCAGACTGAGGTTATGGCGTATTACGTACTCGCCGATGCGCAGGGCAAGCGCCAGATCACCACAGTCGACAGCCCATACCATCAGGGTTGTGATCACTTCGTCCTGGCGACCGCTGTCGCCTTCAAGCGTGCCGTCAATCCATCCGGCAAAATCGGGCAGAAGTTCTTTTTTAACCTCCGCTTTTGCCGCCCTGGCCTGGATCCCGCTTAACCGTGACTGCGCGAGGCGAAGGCGGTGCAGGATCTGCTCGTGTGCAGTACGCTCGCCCAGGGTTTCTTCACCGGTGTTGAGTCCCGTACGCTGCGCCATGACGCTCTGAAAATGTTTCTGTGCCGGTGTCAGCATCAGTTATGTCCTCCGTTATGACGGGCGCATTGCGTGCGCCCGTGCCGTCAGTTACGCACCGCCACCCTCAGCAGGGGCATCGGCAAACTTAATGCCCTGAATCAGTGCACTTTTGCCGTAGTCTTCCACCACGTAGGCATCGTTCATCGACTGGTAGGTTGCAATACGGTTGTATTCCGGCTCCTCCTTCATCAGGCGGCGCAGAGACCCCTTCTGGAAGTAGATCGACAGGTTGCTGAACGAGGTGATCAGCATGGCGTCTTTCGGGAAGAATGGCGCAAGGAACACCTGCAAACCGCCAATAAAGCGCGAAGAGATAATCAGCTGCCCGGCCATCAGTTCCGTGTTCGGGTTGGTGGTGCTCATCGCGTTAATCAACGGCAGGCGCAGGGTGTTGAACAAATCACGCCCCATCAGCACCACCAGATCCGGCGCGTCCTTGTGCCATTCATCCAGCAGAGAAGAACGGGCATCCTGTACCAGCGCATCCGGGTTGCCATACAGCCCCTTGGCGGTGATTTTGTTATCCATGTCGCGGGTGGAAATGGTCACATCTGACATGACGCGGGCCGCTGCATGCTTACGGATTTGCTCCATCCAGCCGGTATTCACATCCTGAAGCAGCGGGTTAGTGGCGAAATCGGAGATCAGCGCATGCGAGGTGCCGTTAAACCCGATCATGATGCGGTCAAGTGCAATCTGTCGTGCAATTTGCTGGCTGACGCGGGCCTGAAAATCAGGGTGAGCACTCCAGGCATCCAGTTGCGAATAGCTGATGAAGGTGTCGTAGTTCACCTGCTCACAGCGATAGCGACGTGCAGCCAGCTCGTGAGCACTTGCCGGGTTACGGCGCTTCGCTCCGTCGCTGCTGGAGTTGGTGCGGGCAATCGGCCCGGTGGTATCAACCAGGACTTTATCGCCTTCCTGATCGTCAACGCCGATAACGTTAATCTTTTGCGTCAGTTCGGTGCTTTCTTTGGCGGCATTTTCCAGCCGCTGCTGCACGGACGGATCCACCGAATAGCGTTTAGTCAGGTTGCTGACGGTCACGCCGCTCAGTTGTGCCTGACGTTGCATGTACAGCTCAAGCTGCGTGCGGGTATTCCCGGAAAGTACGATTGTCATTAGTCTGTCTCTCTTCGTTAAATCAGTAATCAACCAGCTGTGCGCCATTACCACCGGTGGCAGCAAAGCGGGAGGCCTGGTTACTGTCCTGGGTTTGCAACTGTTCCCGCAGGGTGGTTAATTCACTGGTGAGTTTTTCAACCTTCTGGCTGGCTTCGCTGTTCTTCTGTTCCAGTGAATTGAAACGATCGAGAAGGTCAGAATGAGACTGCGCCACATTTTCAACGGCCTCACGCACCTGGCTGAACTGCTCGCTGTCGGATTTGCGGCCTTTGCCGATGAGGTCCATCACGCGGCTGAGCCACTGCTTACCTTCTTCAGTGCGCTGCTGCGTCAGTTCGATAACCTCCGCTTCCATCGCTTCGGTAAACATTGGCGGCTCAGTTTGCTGGTTATTGAACGCCATAACCTGTGCGCGTTGCTGAGCGGCAAATTTCAGACGGTCAGTGCCAAGGCTGGCCGGGGTGTCCGTCATGGCGAGCCCGACAACATAGGCGTTGCCGTTCAGCGCAAACTGCGGGTGCAGTTCAATGCTGGAATACACCTTTTTGCCTTCATCGGTGAGCTGCTTCATACGTGCCGAAGGCTCGATCTCCGCATAAAGTGCGGTGCGGCCTTTCAACGGGCCATCGGTAATATCTTCGGCGCTGAGTCCGGTAACGTCCCCCATTGCGCTGAAGTCGCTGTTAGGAAGCATTGACAGGTAGTGCTCCACGTTCACACGCGCAGCGTAAACGCTCGGGTCATAACTTTCTGCTGCCGCTTTCAGGTGTTCGCCGCTGATTTCGCGACCGTCAACGGTGGCGCCAGAAACGGCGACGCGAAACTTTTTGCGGGCTGGTTTTGCGGTGCTCGCCATGCTGATTGTCCTGTTACTGGTTGGTTTATGGTCATGATGACAGAGCGTAAGTTGCTGTCTCAACGTGCTTTTGTTGTCGCTGAAGGCACAGAACTGAAAGAGGGCGAAAGCGGGATCGCGCGCGCGGTAATCTTCCCGGCATACAAGGGGAGAAGAGATGATTCAGGACGCTTTTGTACGGCTACGCGCAAAACAACTCTACTGGCAGGGCTACCCGCCAGCGGAGATCTCGCGCCTGATGGGTATCAGCCAGAACACAATTTATTCGTGGAAGAAACGCGACGAATGGGACGAAACGCCAGCTATACAGCGTGTCACGCAATCCATGGATGCTCGTCTTATCCAGCTGACAGACAAGAAAGAGAAGACCGGGGGCGACTTCAAGGAGATTGACCTGCTGACCCGGCAACTGAAAAAGCTGAATGACGGCCAGCCCGCAGAAGCGGCTGGCGGCAAAAAAACACGTAAACGCAAGCTGAAGAACCATTTCACGGATGAACAGATAACGGCACTGCGGGGAAAAATCCTCGACTCCCTGTCCTGGCATCAGCGCGGCTGGTATGAACAACGTCACCACCGTAACCGCATGATCCTTAAGTCGCGTCAGATTGGTGCCACCTGGTATTTCGCCCGTGAAGCGCTGCTTGATGCGCTGCGGGATGATGTGAAATACCCGTATCAGCGTAACCAGATCTTTTTATCGGCTTCCCGGCGTCAGGCGCACCAGTTCAGGGGATTCATTCAGAAAGTGGCGGAAGAGGTGGACGTTGAGCTGAAGGGGGGCGACAAAATTGTGTTGTCCAACGGCGCAGAGCTGCACTTTCTCGGTACATCAGCAGCAACCGCGCAGTCATATACCGGCAACCTTAAATTCGATGAATTCTTTTGGGTCAGCAATTTCACCAACCTGCGCAAAGTGGCGGGGGCGATGGCGACACTGAAAGGGCTGACGCGAACCTACTTTTCCACGCCATCAGGCGAAACGCACGAGGCTTATCCGTTCTGGACGGGCGATCGCTGGAACGAAAAGCGCGCCAAATCGAAGCGGCAGGCGTTTGATGTGACCTGGAAGACGCTCAACAGCGGCCTGTTGTGTCCGGATAAAACCTGGCGTCAGATTGTCACCCTGAAAGACGTTATAGAACACGGCTGGGAGTTTACCGACCTTGAAGAGATACAGGATGAGAACAGCGAGGATGAATTCCAGAACCTGTATATGTGCGAGTTCGTCCGTGATGGTGAGTCGGCGTTCAACCTCAACGCACTGATCAGCTGTGGGGCTGATGGTTACGACGAGTGGCCCGACTGGAAACCTTTTGCCAGCAGACCAATGGGACAGCGCGCGGTCTGGATTGGCTATGACGCCAACGGTAGCAGTGGTAAGGGTGACAGCGGCGGGGTATCCGTCACAGTGCCACCTCTGGTGCCCGGTGGTAAGTTCCGCACGATAGAAACCATCCAGGTACAGGGGCTGGAGTTCGAAGAGCAGGCGAAGGTTATCGAAAACCTGACGTTTAAATATAACGTTCAGCATATTTGTATTGACGTGACCGGTGGTAACGGTGAAGCCGTCTACCAGATAGTGAAAAAGTTCTTCCCCATGGCGGTGCCGTACACCTTTAACCTGGCTTCAAAGCGCGCCCTGGTGTTGAAAATGCTCCATATCATTCGCGCCGGTCGCTGGGAATACGATCGCAGTGAGCGGGCACTTGTGACGGCCTTCAATGCCGTGCGAAAGGTTAAGACACCTGGCGGGTTTATCACCTATGACACTGACCGATCCCGCGGCATCAGCCATGGCGATCTTGCCTGGGCGACGATGCTCGCCATTATCAACGAACCGCTGGGACAGGAAAGAGACGGCAGCGGTGGATTCGCGATGGAGTTCTGATGAAAAAGAGTAAAAAGAGTTACAGCCGCCAGCCAGCCACATCGCGCGACCTGTCTGATGCACTGAGAAGCGCGCCATCGCTGAGTGCCTTCAGCTTTGACGGCCCTTACCGGGCGGAGAGCTATGATCTGCTGGATAACATGTACTGCGCCGATAATGGCCGGTACTTT
The DNA here is from genome assembly GCF_011064845.1 of Citrobacter freundii ATCC 8090 = MTCC 1658 = NBRC 12681. Classification (NCBI taxonomy): domain Bacteria; kingdom Pseudomonadati; phylum Pseudomonadota; class Gammaproteobacteria; order Enterobacterales; family Enterobacteriaceae; genus Citrobacter; species Citrobacter freundii. The sequence continues at coordinate 1,305,963 of NZ_CP049015.1, forward strand.
GAAACGCCGGTTGACTGGTACGGACTGGCGCGCGCATCGCGCAAAACATCATGGCATCAGTCCGCGCTGTACTTTAAGCGCAATGTGTTGCTCGGCTGTTTTATCCCCCACAAATTGCTATCGCGTCAGGCGTTCTCCGGATTTGCCCTCGACTGGTTTGTTTTCGGTAACACCTATCTTGAGCTGCGCACTAACCGACTCGGTGGACCACTCGAACTACGGCACGCCCTGGCGAAATACACACGCAGAGGTACTGACCTTGATACTTACTGGTACGTGCAGGAAGGGAAGGAAGAGTACACCTTCCGGCGCGGTGATGTGTGCCACATCATGAATCCTGATATCAATCAGGAAATCTACGGCATGCCGGAGTATATCGGCGGGTTACTGTCTGCCAGCCTTGCTCACTCTGCCGATACGTTCCGCAAGCTGTACTATGACAACGGCTCTCATGCGGGCTGCATCATCTACATCAGCTCGGCGCAGGCCAATGACAAGAGCGTTGAGGTGGTAAAGAAAACGCTGTCAGAGTCCAGAGGGAAGGGAGCTTTCAAGAATATCCTGCTGCATGCACCTGGCGGCGGCAAAGATGGCGTGCAGATCCTGCCATTCCAGCAGATCACCGCGAAAGATGAATTCATGAACGTCAAGGCATCTTCCCGTGACGATATCCTTGCCGCTCATCGGGTGCCGCCGCAGCTGATGGGGGCCATGCCAGGAGAGAAGGGATCGTTTGGCGACGTGGAGAAAGCCGCACGGGTCTATGCGATTAACGAGCTTATGCCAGTGATGGAGGCCATGAAACACGTCAACGACTGGCTGGGCGAAGAGGTGATCCGGTTTAACCCCTACGCCCTGCTGGAACAGAATTAACCCGCAACGCCTCACCATAAACCACCGCCAGCGCTGACTGTTCCGGCCAGCGCATGGCGAACCGTCCGACACATCATCAAATACTTTAAATATCCCTGCTGCTCTTCCCCCTCGGGAGCGGCGTACTGACGCCTTAACACCGCTCAATACATCGATCACATCAGAGCGCCTGAGCGTCACGCTGGCGGGCGTTTTCCCACACCATCAAAACATAACAGCGCACGACTAAACGACGCGCAAAGCAGCGATTACGGCGTTAATCCGTGTATCTAAAGGGGATCCCCTTCCTGCCCCTGTTGCGGGGGCTGTTCCCCCGTCACCTGCGCGCGACAAACGCCCTTTTTTTTGTGCAGGCACGGATCCCGGCTCAGACCGCGCCAGTACAGGCCGGAAAGGGCATAAACAGGTTCAAAAAAATTGTGCAAATTTGTGCACTATTGTGCGGGTAAAAAAGTGACCGTTTATTTGACTACACATTACCTTTCGGGTAATTTTGTCACAGAAAACCACAGAAAGTGGTGAGTATTGAATTAAAGGAGGTTGGTATGAGAAAAATGTTTGATGAGTTTGACGGCTTCTAAGTCGCATTGACCTCTATGAGGCGGGGAATTTAGCCCCGCCTTTTTTATGGATGAAAGAATATGGACCCGACAACACTACAAATCATCAGTAATGCTATCGTTCTGCTTGGCGTCCTGGTCGCTATCGGAACGATTATCTATAACGTCCGTACGGCAAAGAAAACGCAGACCGCTAACTTTCTCTTCGAGAGTCGTCAGGATACGCAGTACATAGAATCGCTGCACGTTCTGAAGCAGGTGCACCGTTCAGGAAAATCTTTTCGCGCTTACGTCTTTCCCTGCGAAGGCAAAGCGATCACCGAAGAGGAAATGACAGAGCGCCGCAAGTTCCAGTACATCCTGAATTTTTACGAAAGGGTTGCCGTAAGTATCCGCGAAGGTATCTATAACGAGCAGATGATCAAACGAACATCATATACCACCGTTATAGAAACATATGATATTGCCGAACCCCTGATCAAAGCTATCAGGGAGCACATCAATTCAGAAACGACCTATCAAGAGTTTGAATGGCTGGTTAAGCGGTGGAAAGCCAAACCGCTTAAGAAGAATAAGTGACTATTGCTATTGAAGAAGCCGCCAGCCAGGCGGCTTTTTACTACCCTGCATCTACCTCGTTAAGCGCCACCATGATCGCCAGCCTTTCGGCAGATGGTAACGCAGCGAATTTTTCTTTCCAGCGCTTCGCCTTACGCTTAATCCTGTATCGGTCGTTGTAGTCTTTCCCTGCGAACGTATGAGAGTAAGCGCGCTCCTCTTGATAATTCATCCATATTTTCTCCGTTCGAACACCTCCGCGTGTCATGGACTGAAACTCTCGCGAACGCCAACCGGTCAGCGTGTTGTCGTAAAGCTGTGACGGGTAGCCGGATAAAATGACACTCACATTTTCCGGCAGTGACATCAGGCAGCGTAAAAGACGCTCATGGTCAGCAACCGTGTATTCGTGACGGTAACGGGCGGCGCTGGTTCGGGTTTCCAGCAGGTAGGGGGGATCGGCATAAATCAGTACACGACCGGCGCGAGTGAAGTCAAACGTTTCCAGGTAATCTACCGCGTCGCGGTTCACCATATTGATATGCGAAAGCTGGTGTGTGAAAGCGAAGTTTTTAAGCGCTTCCACATCCAGATCAATGCCAATATTGCGTATAGCTGGCGGCTTACGCAACATGATGGCTCCACCGCCCAGGTGGGTTTCAATGTAAGTATCGTGCGGCGGCATTTCGGCGATGATTTTTTGATAAACACCGCTTGCCGCCTTACTTCCCAGATAACTCATCGCCTTATTACCCTCAAAAAAATTAACCTGCAGCACCACCAAAAATGATGGTGCTCGATAAAATGGCCAGCACGGGCAAAAGCGACCATGCCCCGACAATAGCTACAGTTTTCTCCCCTTAACAACCTCACTTCCATAGGTCCACTTGCCGTCTGGAGAAATCATTGCCCCCGCTGAACTCCCCGTCGCCGGATCCCGGTATAGCGCAAGGCCAACTGGGTGAAGCACTTCGGTATTAATGCGAACAATCAGACCCAGCGCCGACAACTGATTCCAGTCCAGCCACTCACAACCACCGACTTTCTCACGGCCAGCCGGGATGGCTGGCAACGCCAGCACCTGCTGCGCGCCTTCGGATTCCTGTACCGGCGTACAATGGCGATCGTAAAATTCGATAATCTGAAGTGCGACGGCAGCGATCTGCACCATCTCTTCGCGCGCCGTTCCTGATTTATGACCGCCAAATTCGTCATGCAAAATTGCCTGGCTAAACTCGCCCACCTCTTCGCTGAGGATGGTTTGCCAGACGAACGGATGTTGATCGCGGTCAGCTCCCCACTTTTCATCCTGCCGGTTCATTTCTGCGATGACTGACCCAATAGCTTTAGTGCTTAAATGCTTCATGTTTACCTCTCGTTTTTTCGCTTAACAGCCTTTTTCCAGCGTGTGACCAGGTCACACACCGCCACATATTCGGAAGTTGGTTTATCTTTCTCGCCTGCGTGCCATGCCTTCACTTCTCGTAACCGGCCACCCTCCGCCACGAGCATTCCACCGCCGTGGCGAACGCGGGCACCACCTGCGATTGATCGCACTACGTCATCACTGACGAAAATCCGACAGCTACGCAGCTGCGCGCCAATACTGTCGATCACTTCTTCGGGGATACCATGCATCTGCGAGGCCTCTTTTTGCTGCGCCTGGCGCAATGCGGCACCGGTCTTTTTCTTCTGGTATTCCGCTACTGCGGCGGCGTAGTTGTCTGCCCGCTTCTCTGCCTCGATCCGCAGTTGCTCGCGCCAACGCTGTTCTGCCTCTTCCGGTGTCAGGCTCATATCTTTCGCAGCGGCCACTTTTGGCCCCCACGTCAATGCAGTTTCATCATCAACAGACGTGCGCAGGCCGCGCGCAGTACGCTCGAAGGCTTGATCTGAGCTTTCGCGGCCAAAGTTTTTCAGTTTGCTGGTGATTTCCTGCCGCTGCTGGCGTGAATATCGGCGCAATTCTTCGATATTCAGCGGAAGTTCTGTCACTTGACTGTCCGGGTGATCAATACCGGCATGCAGCGTCGGTTCTGACGGTGTGGTACCAGCTGGCACCGCCACTTTTAACGGTGGTTTTTCGTCCGTTCCGGAGCGCCCCGTACAGTTATTGACAGAACTCCGAGGGGCCGCTGCGCGGCCTTCTAAGGTCAAAATCTCGACCGGAGACGGCTTACGCTTCGGCACAATTTTGTAATCGGTAGTGCGGGTAAAAATGACTGATTCGCGGCCCGTGTACGGGCAATAGACACCCGTAATTTTGGCGACCGTGTCACCATAATCATTACCGTTTTCGGTGTACTCATAGTTAAGGCGAACGCGCAGACAATCGCGCGCGACAAAGGGGCCACCCTGAGCGTTGGTGTATCCCGGCCAGTCTGGCGCATCGGCTGCTGCACGCGCTGCCTCAAGTTCCGGATGTAATACAAGCTCGCGACTACCTAACCTGCGCAATTCGCGCCAGGTGGTAACGGGGGCACCGCCAATCTGCTGAAACTGGCGGATGTTCCAGCGTGAAGCCCAGGCGCGTACACGTTTCGCCATCTCCCTGACTGGTTTGCCGGATTCAAAATCTAGGTCTCCATCCATGCCGTAACCGTCGATATTTTTTGAGATATATTTCGCGATATAACCGGTCGCAGATCCAAACTCTTCATCAATCGGTTTAACGGTAAAACGGTGCTCTGATGCACCTTTTTCGTTACCGTCCTCTTTCAGGGCGTGTTTGCGAAAAATGGCCGTTGCATACTCTGCTTCTTCAGGGCGCAGGAATAACAATAAGTGCCAGTGTGGAGTTTCATCGTGATGAGGTTCAGCAACACGAAAACCAAATGTACGAATGCCTTCGCGGCTCCATTTGGCCCGCACACGCGCCCAGACTTTGCAAAGATATTTTTGCGTCTGACGCGGGCTTGCATGCTGGTATTTATCATTGCGTTGACCGGAATGAACGTGTGTTGCGTGATACTTCGACGGTGCTGTTAGCGTATAGAACATGCCAACCAACCCCATTTCATTTGCCATATCTTCAAACCCACGCATACGCACCATCAGTTCATGCCGCGCGATCTTAGGGTTGGAAACGCTACCCATCACCTTATCCAGCAATGAACTTCGTTCACCGGTGTCCTGATCTTCCAGCTCCATCGCCTGGAGAAATTCAAAGTTCGCTTTCTTCTGGGCTACCCATTCCCTGAAGCAAGGATCAGAACAATATGGGGATGCCACCTTGCTGACATAGCCGGTCGCGATCATGAGGTGTTCGCGCCAGCGGTCATGGATATGGCGAATTTTGCCCAGCCACCATTTTTCCGAATGGAGCCTTCCGGCTGCTCGTAAAGCCTCGTCGGCATCCAGTTCTTCATCGCAATAACGTTGCCAGCCTGGGATTGCAATATTGAGCGTCGTCGCCTTGCTGGCTATCGCTCCGTAGGCATAGAGCGAGGAAAACTCCAGATCAGCTGTTTGTTCATACTGAAAATCAAACTCGCGCATAAACTCGCTTTTCATCAGATTCGCAAGCTTATACGCCAGTCTTTTCAGGCGTTTTTTGTCTGCCCATGGCAACAGGTGGAAGTCATCGCGCAGTGGGAGAAGGATCGCGGGGAGTGTACTTTGTGGAAGGTATTGCGCATTTACCGCATCCACGCGACGTAAAACATGGCGTTCGAACGTGCCGAACAACCAGCGCATTACATCTTTTGGCTTGTTACGATCGAGGTTTTCAAGATGCTGGGCGAAGCGCTTGCGGATAAATGCCGGGAGACTTTGCACCCTGCGGCGGAGGTAGTTAGCACGGCCTTTGCGGTCAAATGCCTCTCGTGCATCACTCTCGCGCGGGCGCATGGGGGCACGATAAACAGCATCAACAAGATCACCATAGGCGAGCGCCTTGCGCTCACCTTTTGGGGTGAGATATTCAATCGCTGAATCGTCGGCTTTGTTGGGATTGATGGCCTGCCGTTTGGTATTCCATTCCCATGCTAACGCGGCGAGATCAGACATAACTCACCGTCGCCATGTAAGCTTTTATGAACGCTGTTGCCGCTTCAACATTGATGGCGTTTCCGTAGGTGCGCAGTCTTCCCACTCTGGCGGGAACCCCATTAGCCAACGGGAATGATCCGGGGACAACTGGCCTCCACTTTCCATCTTGGCAGCTGAGCCAATCAGCATCTCGCCAGAAACCGTTAAGCGGGCCGGGCCGCAAAGCGCTGCCACATCCTGAAGCCGCTTCTGTATTTTTGTTCCATTGTCGCGATACGTCCGCATAGCTTCCTGCGGGCATGGTGAACGGTCGTTGCTTGTCGTCGGCGTTGGCCATGCTGCCATTTTCACCATCTGCGTAAGTGAGCTGCCCGTCATTCCAGGAGTGATCCCCGATCCGCCCCGCACTCCATCTGTCGCACTTGGTGTTGTCCATCCGGCTAATAATGCTGCTGTCTGAAGGTTCACCCCCCCCTGTCGTTTGAAATTCCCCGCCCCTCTTCCATTGCTGGCAAGCGGCGTCGGCCACCCAATAAGCACGGTCTCGCTGGTGCGGCGCGCCGACGCTCGCAGACGGAAACGCAGTCGCCCCGAAGGCATAGCCCAGGGCTTCCACGTCAGCTTGAACAAGGTCGATCCAGTCGCTCGCGTAAGCGCTTCCAGATTGCTCGCCAAATACCACGACAGGGCGGCGCTGGCCGATAAGCCAATGTGCGGAGGGCCATAAGTGCCGCTCGTCAGCAAACCCAAGTCCTTTGCCTGCCGCGCTGAAAGGTTGGCAAGGGCATGATGCTGTCCATGCAGGACGATCATCGGGCCAGCCTGCGCGACGCAATGCGAGTGACCATCCGCCAATTCCGGCGAAGAAATGGCATTGTCTGAAACCTTTGAGATCATTGGGGGTTACATCCTCAATTGAGCGTGTATCAACAACACCAGGCGCTATATGGCCGGCGTCGATTAAATTGCGCAGATGCTGCGCTGCATGAGGGTCGATTTCGTTGTAATAAGCCGTCATCGCGCACCACCTACACCGTCACGGTGTCGCCGGGCTTAACCTGCCGGGCGTCTTTTTCGGTATCACGGATAATGGTCGTGCTGCTGTACCTGCCCCAGCTCAACACCTCCACCTCAACGATCCAGAAATGGCGGTATGGGCGAACGTCGAGCACGCGAGTGATCACTGCATCAACTGTGTTCATCGGGTGGCGACCTCCCGAATCTCTTCGATTGAATCAAGCAGCAGTCGACGGCGGGTACGTTCGGCAAAGTGACGTTTGCCAGTGTCTTTCCGGTAGCACTCTGTTTTACCGACTACCCACATGGATTCCGTCTGGTGCAACTTCTTGCGCTGCGGGCCATCTTTGGTAATAACGATGCCCGTATGAGTCTTTTTGATGGTCATCAGAAAGGCTCCTGCGTTTCACAGCCCTTGGCAGGGTCGAAGCCTAAAAACATCTCGCCGTAAGTTGCATTCCCCATTACCGGTCCACAATCCGGGCAGCAGCCACCGCCAGCACGATCGCAGCCATCACACACGCGAAGAACGCCAATAACCTCGCCAGCCATATCGCGGCTTTTGGCGCTCACAGAGCGGCGGACACTCAGGGAGTGAAGGTTGAAGGCGGAATAAATTTCGCGGGTATCAGGCGTGTCGCTGTTTGAGATGATCGAGCGGATGCCATGCTGGCGATTGACATCCAGCAAGGCTTTAACCAGCTCACGATGATCGTCCAGGGTGAATGGCTTACCGTAAGCGGTGAAGTTGGCGGTTTCACTGGCTGGAATGTATGGCGGATCGCAGTAAATGACTTTGTCAAAATCCAGTTCCACGATGTAGCGAATGGAATGGCGAAAATCACAATGGATGAAAACGGTGTTTGTGTTATTGGCCTTTTCGGCGAATAAGCGCACTTCCTTTTCAGGGAAGTAAGGCGCGGCATATTTACCGAATGGAACGTTAAATTCCCCCCTCAGATTAGTGCGATACAGCCCGTTAAATCCATGGCGGTTCAGATACAGAAATAATGCGGCATACAGCAAAGCCTGATCAGGCCTGGAGGTATCACTCCACTGCATGGAGTTAAAAAGCGTCCTTCGTGCGTAGTAGCGATCTTCGGTGTTATCGCCATGAAACATCGATCTCGTGATGTTGATCAGGCGTTCGGTATCCATCGTGACCACGCGGAAGAAATTGATCAGCGCGCGATTGCTGTCGCAAAGAATGTAGCGGCGGTATTCCGTGTTCATAAACACAGTTCCGCTTCCTACAAATGGCTCAATCAGACAATCGGCCTTCGGCAAGTGCTCCAGCAGCTGCGGCATAACGCGAGTTTTACCGCCCGCCCATTTGATTGGTGATCTGATCATTATCTTGCCCTCACAACGATTCGAGGTGTGGGGAAGTCAGGCGTTGCCAGACCTCGCAAACCTGCTCCGCCCGATATACGGCATCGGTCAGCATGTAGGTTGCCGTTGAGCGACGCGGATGCGGCGTATATCCGGTGACACCGGCGATATGGATTAACGTTGAGAGATGGCGAATTTCGAAAGGAGGTATAACCTGCTCTGGGATGCCATAACGGTGGAGAGCATGAGCCAGCGTAGCCACATCAGCTGAATTGCCCGCAGACCAGCAATAGAGTTTTTCGTGTTTTGATGCGGTGGTATTAATAAACCGGCAGGCGGACCGTATGGCGTCAATCTCGCTGCAAGTTGCACTGATAACTTCAGCGCGCTGCGCGTTATCTCCCTTCATGAGCTGCAAAACAGCCTCAGGATAAATGCCCCCTACCGTCCTGATATTTATGGCGCGATAGAACTGCGGACCAATCTGACCTGTCGAGGGCTCGAAGAAAACGCACTCAATAGCAAAGATCGGCGAATCAGGCGCTTTCCCCAGCGCGCGAATATCTAACATGAAGTTATTCATTGTTTGTTACCCTCGTTAATGGTTAATTCGCGGCTGACGATCCACCGCTCGACTGATGAATAAATCTCTTCTGGTGTGGCGCTTTCCTTTTTCAGCTGGCCGACAAAAATACGAAGCAACCCCAAAAGGTGAGCGCGTTCGTGTTTTCGTGCATTGGTGCTTATCTCTACAAACTCCGGATCACTTATTTCGCTATCCAGCTTTATTGACTTAATCGACATGCAACCTCCTGAAAAAGGCAAAACGAATCCCCGGCAAAATGAATGCCGTTAATTTAAGCCTTCTTAATTAGTGGTTAGTGCGAGGTTTTCTTTTAACTTGTTTAAACAACCTTTCGTGCCAGTAATAAAGAAAATCAATAAAAGTCATTCGCGCCCGCGCATGATTCCCGCGAATTGTTTTTTCAAGACCATAAATGATTAAATCAATTGATGGGCTGTCAGGAGTTACAACAATGCGTGCACCATTTTTTAAATTAACAGTAAAGCCTTTCTCCGCGTTTTCTACCGCTTCGCGAATCAGCATTTCCCGTTCCCACGATGTTTTCTCTTCAGTAAACACGTAAGCCTCCTTCTACCGCTACAGTAGTTTTTTGAATGCTCTTGCCAGAGTGGTAAGTAAGCCTTTATTTATCTTTTTCGTATAAACAAAAGGCTTACTCATACCTTTAATAAAGCGAACCTTGTTCGGTTCTGGTTTAAAGAAGCGTCCGTCTGGGCACTCGATCCAACCGCGAGTATTGCGGCAGTGCGTGACCTGGCAACCCTGCCTTAACAGGCTGGCAAGTGATGGAGCGTTATCGTTCATATCTTGTTCCTGCTACAGTTGTCTGCGGGACTTGCGTTCTACTTCTTCGCGTCTGGCTTTAAATTCAGAAAGCTGCTTATCTTTTTGTTGTTTTGCTTTATAGCAATGCTGCCTAATCAGGAACTGAATCAGATTTAAAATCAGCACCGCAAAAATAAAGAGCACTGCACCGATCACCATTTCCATCATCATTGCAGTCCTCATTTATAAGAAACTGCTTTTTTTTAACATACGGTCAATCGTGGCGCAGGCTTCTGCTAATGCGAAATCACGGCCATAGTAATTATCCGTTTCGGCTTTATCGTCACGCTTGTTTATCAAATAAGTCTGACGAGCGTTAAAAATATTACGCGGTGTTTTACGAATGGTGAAACCGCGATAAGCGAAAGTGTTTTTACTGACCTGTACAGCGCCGTGAATACTTCCTGCATGTGATCCGTGTTGTGAATATTGTTTTCGCATTACTGATTACTCCTTATGCGCGGTTTTGTAGAGTGGAACGGCTATTACGCTTCAACACATTGTGTTTGTTTCCGGTGGTGCGGCGATAAGTTGCTTTATCTCGCATCAAGCGGTCGATGTAGTGTTTCTCTTCCGGGGTAATTAGTGCGCGGCAATGTGCTACGGCATCCCAATATTCCTGCAACATGATGAAGCGCTTAGGACGTTTTGAGCCTGGCATGCCTTCGCGGTGAACTGGAAGCTGTGCGCGATCCATCAGGTTGCGAACGCTCTTCAACGTGCGGCCCGTCAGATAAGCAAACTCGACCGGCGTGACGAAAATCTGTTTTTGCAGTTCTTCGGTATTCATGTCCCTAATTCCGTCAGCCTGCGAAGTAGTCATTTTGCAGGTGCGTGCAACGCGGGCTACATCTAATGGGAATTGCCGTAAATGTTGAGATTCTGCGTTTAAAACGATTTCTCGTGATTTTGTCATTTGTTAGACTCCTTGATTACCGCTAGTTGAGGCTTGTTAAGTCCAATGTTGCGGAATGTGTTACATGTTGTAGTTAAGCAACAAGTGACTTGATACGCATAAATATGACGAGAACTCATCATCATGTCAATCACGCAAGGCGAAAAACTTGGGCTTATCAGGGACTCTGAGCGGCTGTCTAAAAGGCAACTAACTGATTTAGTTGGATTAAATTACTCAACCTATGTTGGGTATGAGTTAGGGAGAACTAAGATGACATTAGAGTCAGCAATCAAGCTCTTTGGGCACCCACGATTCCATAAATACCAGGAGTGGTTTATGTACGACCGTACAGACCCGAGCCGAGGCCAAATAGCACCGGCTCTCGCACACAATGGGCCAGACGAAATTCAGTCAGACCCCTCCGGGAAGCAGATTGGTTAACTTTATATAAACATTACATTTTCACTATTTGTTACCAGGATAGTGATCTGACTGTTGGAGGGTTTTCTTATGTCCGTTAAGAAACTCGAAGATGGTCGCTATGAAGTGGATGTAAGGCCGCGCGGGCGCGACGGAAAGCGCATACGGCGGAAGTTTGATAGGAAAGCAGACGCACATGCTTTTGAGCGCAGCATCATTGCCAAGTATCAAAATCATGATTACCTGAACAGACCGGCTGATAAACGAAAACTTAGTGAGTTTATTGCGCTTTGGTGGCAGTTAATCGGACGGAATAAGAACTACGCAAACCGCAGGCTTAGTGCTGTTAACTGCATTTGCCAGGATATGGGGGATCCCATGATTTACCAGATTGATGCGCGGTGTCTTATTGACTACCGGGCATACAGACTGGAGCAGGGGATTAAGGCTTCAACGATAAATCATGATCTGTTTGCTCTTAGTGGCGTGTTTAAAGCTATGGCTGAAATTGATGAGTTTCACGGTGAAAATCCGGTAACAGCAATTTCAGCACTGAAAGAGCCTAAAACGGAAATGTCGTATTTCACTGAGTCGGAAGTAAACCGGTTGTTATCCCTGTGCTCTGGTGATTACTACCGTATTGCCGTTCTGCTACTTGCCACTGGTGCTCGGTGGGGGGAGGCCTACCAGCTTAAGGCTGAAAACATTGTCGGTAACAGGGTGATGTTTACGATCACTAAAAATGGAGATCGGAGAGTGGTTCCCATATCTGACGACATTGCAAAAATAGTGAAGCATCGGGAGTCAGGAAGGTTGTTCCGCGTGAGCTATAAAACCTTTCGTCTGCGCATGAAGGAAGCAAAGCCCAATCTTCCAGATGGGCAAGCTGCGCACGCGCTACGTCATACGTTCGCTACGCACTTCATGATCAAGGGCGGAAATATTATCGCGTTACAACGTATTCTTGGTCATTCCGACATATCACAGACAATGACTTACGCTCACTTCGCGCCGGACTATTTATTGGACGCTGTGAGTTACAATCCCCTCAGTGGAATGTCCACATTATGTCCACACTCTGGAGGCAATGCAGGGGTTTTGAGGGTTAGTTGAGTCTGTAATATACTGAATTAGCGCAGTGCCTTGCGGTGCTGCGCAGGTTGAAAACCTCCCAGCAAGGGGAAGGTCAAGGGTGTTTTTAGAAAAGATGAAAAAAGGGGCGAAGGGGAAAAAACGGGAACGTCACCTCAGAGCGTTCCCGGTCTGTTATTGATTGAGAACGATAAGCGGCGTTCGATGCTCCGGTTCATTTATGACCGTGAGATCGGCACCGTACAGCGCGTTCAGCGCCCGTTGCTTCAGGACATCCTGCGGATACCCGTTATCAACAATCCTGCCGCGTTCCATCAATACCACGCGGTCGGCATAACGCGCTGCGAGGTTGAGATCGTGCAGGACGCAGCAGACGCTAAACTGCCGTTCACGCACCAGGCGACGCAGCAGACGAAAAAGGTGCTGCTGGTGGTGAATATCCAGGGCGGAGGTAGGTTCATCGAGAAATAACCATTTGGGCCGAGGCTCGGGCTCCCAAAGCTGAACCAGCAGACGTGCCAGCTGTACCCGCTGTTGTTCTCCTCCCGACAGATGCCGATAATCACGCGCGGCCAGCGCCTGGCAGTCGCACAACGTCATGATGTGTTCCGTTTCATCGCCCGTATTGCGCGTGCGATACGGATGCCTGCCCATGCGAATAACCTCCTGCACGCTAAACGGGAAGGCCATATGACTGTTCTGGCGCATCACCGCACGGGTTTTTGCCAGCTCGGTGATTGACCATTCGTTCAGCGGCTTGCCGAATAAGCTACAGCGCCCACTGTGAGGTTGCAGATAACCCGTAAGCTGGCGTAGCAGCGTTGATTTCCCGGCGCCATTCGGGCCAAGAATCGCGATAATCTCTCCTTCAGGTAGCGTCAGGGAAACATCGTCGGTCAATCGTCTGCCCTGAATGTGGTAAACCAGATTTTCAGCAACGATCATGACACCCTCCGGCTACGCAGTATTAACCACAGAAAATACGGTCCTCCGATCAGGCTGGTTAACAGACCAACGGGCATTTCGGCAGGCTGCACCAGAGTGCGGGCCAGCGTATCGGCAATCAGGAGTAGACAGGCGCCCGCCAGCGTCGAGCAGGGAATCAACCAGCGATGATCGGCGCCGGTAGTCATTCTGATCAGATGTGGGATCACCAGGCCAATAAAACCAATTACGCCGCTGACGGAAACGGCAGCACCAACCAGTAGCGAGCTGAGCAACAGTAACTGCTGGCGCTTACGTTTGACGTTCACGCCGAGGTAATGCGCCTCTTCATCACCCAATTGCAGCAAATTAAGCGTGCCCGCCATACAGACGGTGACAGCAATGGCTGGAAGAACAAAGGTACTGGCAACCAGCAGCGTTGGCCACTGGGCCTGGCCGAGATTGCCCATCATCCACAGCGTAAGTTGACGTAGCTGTTGCTCATCGCCCACATAGCTCAGTACGCCAATAGCCGAACCGCACAAAGCATTGATAGCGATACCGGCTAACAGCAGTTGCATCATTCCGCCGTGGCTATGACGCTGGCTTATCAGGAAAATAATCGTGCAGACCACCATGCTGCCTGCGACGGCAAAAATCATCTGCTCATACAGCACCAGCACCACGGGAAACGAAAAGGGGATAACTATCGCGATACCGACCATCAGCGCGGAGCCGCTACTGACACCAAGCAGGCCAGGATCGGCCATCGGATTGCGAAAAAGCCCCTGCATAATGACCCCTGCCGTTGCCAGCGCAGCGCCTACCAGAACGGCCAGCAACACACGGGGCAAGCGGATGTTCAACCAGATGTCACGGTATTCGTCGTTGAACAGCGCGCTGAAGCTAATGTTCAGCGCCCCCTGGCTGGCTCCGAAGAGCATCAGAGCGACCAACAACAGAGAAAGACCCGTCAGAATGCTGACGGAAGAAAGCGAGTCCTTAAGCACGCAACGCTCCATAACGTCTTTGCGGCGCGAAGTTCCCGCGCCGCGAGGGGTTTACGCGGGTTTCAGTCCTGGCTCAACCAAACTGTAAATCTGGTTATTGAGTGACGGGGCTGTAGCCAGTTCGTGAATGTGCCTTGCAACATCTGCACGCATCACAAAACCATGGCACTCCTCGGCCTGTATCCGTTGCGCCTGACCTGTGGCTGCACCGTTCAGCAAACCGCCGGGGCGGAGAATGGCGTAGTCCAGTTGACTGGTTTGTAGCCAGCTTTCAGCCAACGATTTTTCGCGTACCGCCTGACCAAATGCGGCCCTGGCGCGTGGGGACAAAAAGGGCCAACTGTCGCCACAGCCAAGCGAAGTCACCAGAATCATGCGTTTGATCTCCGCTTTTTCTGCTTCATCAATGACGGTTCTGTGCGCCAGATAATCCTGGGCACCGCCCATGGAGGAGATCACCGTGGCATGTTGACCCGCTGCGCGACAGGCACAGGCGGTGACCTGGCTGTCGCAGGCGTCGCCAATGAAGACCTGCACACCTTTTTCCTGCAACCCGGCAGCGACCTGCGCGTTGCGAACGACGGCAATCACCGGACGTTGTTCCGCCAGTGCGAGTGCCAGTGTTTTCGCGCCGACGCCGCTACCACCTGCACCAAAAATGAGCCATGGAGCCATCAGGCATGTTCCTTTAAGGATGAAGACAGCGCGTGAAAGGCGCTGACCTGGTCGGCCAGTAGCTGACGATGCTCATCCCGACCGAGGAAAATTTTGAACATAGTGCTACCCGCCTGGTTAAAGAAGAGAATGGACGCGGTGTCCATGCCCATAAATTTGCGTTCAATCAGGGCGATATGTGTGCAGTTTTCTGCCTTGATATGACCGGTCATGCCTTTTTTGCCGCGCAGGTTGAAGTAACCGTGGCGGTGGAATCCTGAAGGTAATTCACCCGTGAATTCCAGTATGACATCAGCAGTATGGACCAGGGTGGTGACTTTGCCCCATTCGCTGACGGTTTCCCAGACGGTATCAAATTGATCGCCGGAAACCAGCGTCGGGGAGGGGAGGTTTTTCACCACCTCCAGCAGCGTGGTGTTGTACTGGGCTGCGATAGCTTCCAGCGTACCGTCCGGCTCAGTTTTCAAAAAATCCTGTAAAGAGACATGGCTCATACTTCACTCCTTTTATGGTTGCTCTACCGCAATGCGCGGCGCGTTAAGTGCCTGAATCAGTTCATCAAGAGACTGCAAAATATTGCTCGCCCAAAAACGCCCTTCATTGGTCAGGCGTACACAGGTGCTGGCATCTCGCGTCAGTCCTGCGTGATGCCACTGGGTCAGTAGCGGGGTCAGTTTTTGTGCATGAGGTGTCAGTTCATCCAGCGGGACGCGGGCCGTTTCAATACCGGCCTGGAGGGTGTGTCGCCACTGGAAACCACGCTCGGCGGTGCGCATCATCATCATGAGCGGTTTTTTTCCGGCGGCGATGGATTCATGCCATGTGGTCAGATTGCGCTCGACCATCCAGGAATAGCCATTGACTGACCCTCCTGCGCCAGAGCCGAATGCCAGACAGTCTGCGCCCTGTTTAATCAGCAGGTTGTACAGATTGCGTTCCCGTGTGGTGCGCGCCCAGTGGCTGTTGCTGATGCAGCGCCAGCCCGCGCTGTCCATAAAATCGCAGCCCTGAAGATAGAGGTCGCGACGTTCGGCAGGAGAGGGAACCGTTGTGCGCCCGGTTTCAACCGCTTTGCCAAGCGGTGTATTAGGGAGCAGGTTCAGAGCATAAAGATCTACGCCGTCGAGGCCGATGTCGCGGGCAATCGCCAGATCCTCGCTCCACACCTTTGCGTCCTGTCCTGGCAGACCAAACAGCAGATCGCAGACCACGGCGGCTCGATCCCGTTTTACCAACCCCTGCATAAAGGCCATCGCGGTCGGGCCGTCCGAAGTGCGCGCCATTTTCTTGCGGATCCGGCTGTTAAATGACTGAATGCCGATCGAAAATCGATTGGCGCCAGCGTCAAGGCAGGCATCTATTCGCGCATCGTCAAAATTGAGTACCCGCCCCTCAATGGTGATTTCGCAGTCCGGCGCCAGCGGTAGCTTGTCACGTAGTGCGGTGATGATTCTGGCCAGATCCCGTGCCGACAGCGCAGACGGTGTACCGCCGCCAAAATAGACGGCGTGAATCGGGGCCGACTGATGCAATGCGCTATCGGCTTCCATCTCTATTTCGCGTAATAGCGCGTTGGTGTAGCGGGCGCAGTGATCCTCTTCAAAGCGGTTTTGATAAAAACCGCAGAAAGTACAATGTGTTGCGCAGAAAGGGATATGCAAGTACACCAACCGTTTCCGCGGTGGGGTTGGCTGGCTGATGACCTCCTGCCAGGTTTGTGACAATAGCTCTTTGGCAACCGGGATCGCCCCACGCCAGGGCATCGTGGCGCGGCGATCCTTAAATGGCTGACTTCCCTCGAGCGCAAAATGCGCGGTGAGATCCAGCGAGTGTTCAGTTTTCATTGTTCTTTATAAATCCAGTTAGTGAGGCCAGAATTGCTGGTGCAGGGCTTCAACCGCATCGGCGACGCGCGGCCCCATACCCAGAATCAGCGCCTGGTCAATCGCCACAATGCGCTGGTTTTTCCAGGCCGCAGTGTGGGTAATCCCGGCAATCGCGCTCAGACGAGCCAGACCGCCATCCACCATTTGCGACGTCACCACGATCACCTCTGGGTTGGCGGCGATCAGCGATTCCGCGCTGTAGCTTTTATACTGCGCATGGGTGGCGACATTTTGTGCGCCTGCGAGGGTCATAATGGCATCGGCAACGCTGCCTTTTCCGGCGACCTGTGGCGCGCTGCCGCCAGCGGAGAGAATGAACATGGCTTTGACCGGCGCGTTTTTCGCTGCCACGTTGTGCTGAACGCGATCCAGACGTTGACGTATGCGATCGATCAACGTCTCACCTTGTTCGGGAATGCGCAGGGTTTGAGCCAGTTCCCGAATGTTGGCGTACATCTGTTCGACGGTGGCCGGTACGCGCGGCAACGTCACGACGTTAACTTTTTGCGCCCGCAACTGATCCAACACGATTTGAGGGCCAGCATCCTGCCAGGTGATAAAGCTGTCCGGATGCAGCGATAAAATGCCCTCGCTGCTTAACTGCTTCCAGTAGCCGATATGCGGGAGTGCGGCAGTTTCGGGTGGATACGAGGTGGTTTCATCAACGCCGACCACCCGGTTGCCGATGCCCATGGCGTATATTAGTTCGCTAAGAGAGCCGCCCGCCACCACCAGGCGGTCGGCGGACTGGGCACTGAAAACGCAGGCGAGGCTCAGTAAGCCAATCAAGAGTTTTTTCATCGTCAGAAATTCCACGCAAAGCCAACGGCGGCATTGAAACCAGCGTCTGGAATAGATTCATGCGCGGTTCTGTAACGCTTGTCGGTCAGGTTGTTGAGCGCGAGGTTGACCTGATACTGATCCTGCGGACCGAACTCGGTGTTGAATGCAAGGTTAAGCGTGGCCCAGCCTGGGTAGTTGATTTCCGTGGTGCCGGTATTATCTTTGGCGCTGGACGCCGCGCGGATAAAGACATCGGACGTCAGGTTAGCGGCGTTCATCAACCAGGTATGTTTCAGGCCGACGCGCCCGGTCAGAGTGGGTTCGCCGGTATCCCAGGTTTTAAGGGTATTGCCTTCGTACTGACGGCGAATGAAATTACCGCTCAGGTAAGGTGAAACTGCCCAGCCGTTGTATTCTGCGGTGAGTTCCATGCCCCAGGTTTTGGCCCGATCGATGTTGTCGTAGTAGTAATAGCCGCCCCGTGAAGAGGTGGTATTACCGCTGCATACGGGTTGACCTGAACAGGCCAGGCTGGCGATATAGTCTTTGGCTTCGGAGTAATAAATGGCGCCGTCAATCAGCCACATATTCCCTTTATACCGTGCACCCAGCTCATAGTTATTCGAGTGTTCCGCCTTCAGGTTTGGATTGCCGTAGGTTACGCTGCCGCCTGCGGACGTCTGCATAAACAGCTGAGTCAGCGTGGGGAAGACATAGCCCTGGGCATATGCAGCCCGGAGTTCAAGATCTTTAAAACCGGAATAGCGTAGGCTGGTTGAGGTCACCAGTTCATCATCGTGAACGGAATTTCCTCCGGTGGATTGCCAGGTGCTGCCGCTGCTTTGCAGGGTTTGCGTATCGTTGCGCTTGAGCTTCGAAGACAGCCAGTACTGGCGTGCGCCTACGGTCCACGTCCAGTCATCGGCAAAGCGCCAGTCGTTTTGCGCGAACAATGAGGTGTTGCTTTGCTCCGCTTCGTTGTATGACAGGGTACGTGTTTGCGTATCGAAGAAGCCGGTAGCTGCGGTCTGGCGCGTACTGCCGTCCGTGTCCTGTTTTATTTTGTCATGCTGATATTGAGTGCCAATCACCAGCTCGTTGTTAGCAGGCAGGGAGAAGTTGCTCTGTAGCGTTACCCCTTGGGTATACTGTTTGTCGTTGGTATTGGTCTGATTGCTGACCGTCAGCGCTTTAATCATCGGGCTGGGGATAACCTGGGTCGTTTTGACCCGGTTTTCAAATTTGCGCTCTATTGTCTGGCTGTATGCGTCAACATGGATGTTCTTCAGGTAATCCCCATCGGCCGCGTAGTCGTAGAAAAGACCGATTTTCTCGCGTTCCAGCTTAGGTATTTTGACGCTAAAGTCGTCGAACTGGCCCTCTGGATCGTCAAACCAGGTTTGAGTAGACAGTTTGTAACGATCGAGGGAGAGCCCAATTTTGTGGCGATCGAAGTTGTAACCCAGCCATACGCCCTGGCCATTATTACGGAAGTTGGTGTTGGGCAATCTTCCGTCAGGCGTATCGCGGTCCCCCTGGTCGGAATAGCTGCCATTGATGCGGTAGTCAAAGTTTCCGATGCTGCCCCGGGCCGCTGCCGACTCTTCCCATCCTGCCGTTGCGGAGTTATAAACAGCCTTAACGCTGCCGCCGAGAGGCTTATCACCGCCTTTTTTGGTAATAAAGTTTACGACACCGCCAATCGCCTGCGAACCGTAGAGGACAGAATAGGGGCCTTTGACCACTTCAATCCGTTCCAGCGCGGATTCGTCAATCAGCAAACCGGCTCCGTAGTTTTGTCCGGCACGTTGGTAACTGACGACCTGGCCGTCGATCAAAATCAGCACCCGCGAAGACGCTTCGCCACGGATACGAATTTGTTTCCGCCCTGCGAGGGCGTTATCGGTGACTTCGACGCCGGGAATATCTTGTAAATCATCAGCAATAGAAACGCTGGTGGAGTTTTGCAGCGTCTGGCGATCGATAACCTGTATGGTTGCCGGGCTATCCCAAAGGCTACTTTCTGTGCGGTTAGCCGTGACGATAACCGTGTCTTCGTCGGACGTAGAAGCGTGTGTTGGAGAGGTGGCGGCAAAAGCGGCGCCGGACATGCATAATGTCAGGGCTGAAAGAATAAATGGCCTTTGGTTATTCCGTGGCAACATAAGAGAACCTTTATTGAATGTAAATGATCATCATTATCATTCGCGTTTATATATAAAATTGTTTCCCTTTGTTCAAGATGAAAGATGTAGAACCAATATATCTTTTGATTTGAGTCAATTTCGTGCAGTCATTAAATGCATAAATGTGATCTGAATCGGATATAACAATGTGAATTAAAAGGATTTGTGCATTGCGGTGAGGGTGGAAAATGTGCAGGGTTCTCGGGTCAATCATTAGGATAATCTGGGCTATAATGGGCTCAGTACCAACAAGATCCGCGGGGGAAATGTGAATATTAGCGATGTTGCGAAAAGAACCGGTTTGACCAGCAAAGCGATACGCTTTTATGAAGAAAAAGGCTTAGTGACGCCGCCGCTGCGTAGCGAAAATGGCTATCGCACATACAACCAACAGCATCTGAATGAACTTACGCTGCTGCGCCAGGCACGCCAGGTGGGTTTTAATCTCGAAGAGTGCGGCGAACTGGTGAATCTGTTTAACGATCCGGCGCGTCATAGCGCAGATGTGAAAAAGCGTACCTTAGAAAAGGTCGCGGACATTGAGAGGCATATCAGCGAGCTGCAGGCCATGCGCTTGCATTTGCTGGCACTGGCGGAGAGTTGCCCTGGCGATGACAGCGCCGAATGCCCGATCATTGATAACCTCTCCGGCTGCTGCCACCATAAAGCGAAGGCTTAACGGCGAGGGGGATTAAGCATAAATACCACCGTCCCGCGGTACCACGGGGATTTCTCAAGCTGCGCTTCAGCCTGCGGGTCCCGGCTACCGTTTTGCACCAGCCCCAGCTTAAACGGAATGCGCAGACGACTGAGTGCGGGCAGATACGCCTGATAATTCGTTACCGTATGACGGCCCTGATAGCTCTGGACCACCAGTTCATCGACCGCCAGCGCATTCAGCGTGGCGACGTCGCCCGTTTTTGCCCAATCCAGCAGTCCAGTCACGCCAAGTGCAAACTCGGCCGGTAACTGTTGGCGTAATTGCTGCAGAAAGCGGGCGTAATCGGCAAGCTGATGGGTCGCCGCGTCAAAATCAACCTGCAGGCCGAGCACATGATTCCCGGCGGTCTGCCAGCGTTGCATCAATCTTATGATGCGAGCCGGGATCGCCTCCGGTACGTCGAGCGTGGTAAAGCGCACGGTCAGCCAGATCGAGGGAAAAGACAGGCGGCTGACCGGCAGCCCGAGACGCTGGAAAACCACGTTACCCGAACGAACCAGCACCTCACCCTGATGCAGATAGACCGTTTGCGCGTCTTTCAGTTCGTCACTGGCCTTCACGCCGGACCACAGCCAGAAGGCCGGATGCTCACGGGCGGCGACGATATCCGCCGCCTGCGGCTGGCCTGTCAGCAGCGCGGTTACCAGTAGTATTTGAGTTTTTGCGCCCACGGACTTCCCGGATACTGCGTTTTCAGTTGGGTGAACCAGCCTTTACGCTGCAGTTTATCCACTTCCTCACCGCCGCACTCGTTAGAGCCTGACGGCGCATAGCACATGATGGCGCGATACAGCGCGAAGCTCTTGTCTTCAACCTCTGCTTTCGGCGAAGTGATCACCTGCTGATAGTAGCGTTGCCTGTCGAACTGACCGAACGGCTCCTTGCGCGATATTGCTGATTCAAGAACGTCGTTGCCAGCACTGTTTTTCCACAAATCGACGTGGGTTTGCGTGGTGCGGAAGAATTCGCCTAAGCAGTTCAGCGCGTGGGCATCATCCGCTTTTTTGCTCAATACCGTTACCGTTTCATTGAGGCTGCGACAGGTGTAACCGCGCTCGGCAGCGTCGCCGTTCCAGTCGAAAATACTCAGATTAACGTCATCAAACGCGTCGCCAATAACCGGCGGAGTAATGGCGCTGGCCAGTTTTCTGTCATTCAACCAGTCGCCAAAGCGGTTTTCGGTAAGATCGCGTACCAGCAGCGTATGCAGGGCGATGGTACGCTCTTCATTGTTAGGTCCATGGATGGCCTGCTGGCGCAGCAGTTCAGGCGAGGCCTGTGTTTTCAGTATCTGCGAGCGAAAACGCAGGTTGGTTACTGCGCTTTCTGGGGCAAATACCGCCGCCACGTCGCCGCTATAAACCAGCGTTGCGGCGAGCTTAGCCTGTACATACTGCTGCTGTTCGTTGTCCTGGCTGAGTTTTAGCAACTGCAGCCAGAAATCACGCGCCGCGCTCCAGTTCTTCTGGCCCATCAGCGCTTCGCCGTACAGCACTTGTTCGCTGAAGGCGAGGGTATCGTGAATGGCGAGTTTCTGCGCTGGCGTAACTGCCTGAATAATCGCCGCGTAGTTCTCCGTCGCCAGCCACAGATTCAGTTGCAGATCGCGCCATAGCGGCAGTTTTTGGCTCTGCTCAAACACCGGTTTGCTGGCATCGAGCTGCGCCTGGGTCAGCGTGGGTTTACTGTTGTTATCCAGACGCAGCGCGCGCAGCAGTTCGATATAGCTGACAAGCGGCGCATCGGGGAATGCTTCCACCACGGACTGTTCGTAGAACGCCATACCGTAGACATTATCGTATTCGATGACTATTTCTCGCAGTTGCCGAGCGTCAGCCGACTGCTGGAGCGTCTGCTCATACAACCCGGCCAGCTGCGGCCACGCCTGTAAATACCAGTTGATGCGACGCAGCATACCGCGCGCGGAGTCGGCATACAGGCCTTGCGGGTAACGTTGCAGATAGGCTTGCGCCTGCGTCTGAGCCTGAGTCGCGTCCTCGCGGTTAATTTTTGCAATATCAAAATCGCCGTATTCGCCCACGCTGTTCTGGCTGCTCTTGTTCAACGCCGCACGCATCAGCATGTATTGCGCGGTCTCTGCCAGCCACGGGCGCTCACTTTTGGCAAGCTGAGTGAAATCCCGTTCGGCGCTGGCATAATCACCGGCATAGAAACTGGCAGCTGCGGCCAGATAATTTTTATAGGACTGAGCCGGTGAATCAGCCGGGAGGGTGGCAAGTGAAGACTCAATTTGCTCGCGGGTTGCCCCGGATAGCAGCCCCGTACGCGCCTGGGCTAAGGCCTGGCGCTGTTCCGCCGTTAACGTCGAGTCGGCCAGCAGTGCGGCAAAAAATGCGCTGACACTCTCGGTGTTATTCGAAACATGACGGTTCTCAAGCTCAGCGTCGTTGACGTTTATTTCGTCTGCGCTAATGTTCAGTTCGGCCATCTGTCGGGAGAGTGGGCTGTCTGCGGCGGATGCCGGAGCAGCGGCTGGCTGCGAGGTTGCCTCATCCCATTGCGGGTGATAGGCAAAATAGAAATCCCGGGAGCGGGTGATATCCGCTGGCATTGATTGCACCGGCAGAGCAAATGATTTTTCCTGGCTCAGCAGCCGCAGCAGGTTGTCGCGACTGTCGTTTTCAGGGTTGAAGGTCGGCGTGCCTTTCAGCAGGCAGCTGTCGTCGCTCCATTTGCAGTCTTCCATATCGAAAGAGGCGAATGCCTGCGGGGCGGCGGTCAGTAATGTGCAAAGGGCAAAGGCAAGGGGTGTCTTCCTGACCATAGTCTTATTTCCTGTCTTTTTAGTGTGATACCGCTTTAATAATCAGGGTTATCCCTTCAACGGCAATGACTTCAACCTGCGTTCCGGCGCTCAAATCGTCGCTGGCGCTAACGGGCCATGAGCTATCGCCGACGCGCATGTGTCCGCGACCATTGACCAGGGCGGTTTCCAGAATAAATCGTCGGCCAACCAGCTGCTGTCCGCGCTGGTTAAGATGGCTGTCGGCGGGTTTCTGCTCCTGAACGCGCCTTGCCAGCCATTTCCACCACAGCCACGCCGCCAGCAGGGTGAGGACGGCGAACATTGCCCCCTGCCACGCCCAGTCTAGCGGAACGAGCCAGACGACCAGACCGGTAATCACCGCTGCCACGCCGCTCCACAGCAGATAGCCGTTGCCGCCCAGCATCTCGGCGGCGAGTAGCAAACCGCCGAGGCTGAGCCAGAAGATGTGCGGGTGCACCAGAATCATCGCTATCATGATTTTTTCCGCTCGCTGGCGCTGTCCTTAACCAGTTCGGCGATCCCGGCAATAGAGCCCATCAGGCTGCTGGCATCCAGCGGCATCATCACCACTTTGCTGTTATTCGACGAGCCGATATGCTGCAGCGCTTCGGTGTATTTCTGTGCCACGAAGTAGTTCACTGCCTGAATATCCCCAGCAGCAATGGCCTCAGACACCATCTGCGTTGCGCGAGCTTCGGCTTCTGCTGAACGTTCACGCGCTTCAGCCTGTAAAAACGCGGACTGGCGTTCACCTTCCGCTTTAAGGATCTTCGACTGTTTCTCACCTTCGGCCTTGACGATTTCTGCCTGACGGATCCCCTCGGCCTCAAGAATGTAGGCACGCTTGGTACGTTCGGCTTTCATCTGCGCGTTCATCGCGTCGATAAGTTCTGCCGGAGGACGCACGTCGCGGATCTCGATACGGGTGATTTTGATGCCCCAGGGATTCGTGGCTTCATCAACAATATGCAGCAGGCGCGTGTTGATGTTGTCGCGTTGGGAAAGCATTTCATCGAGTTCCATCGAACCGAGAACGGTACGAATGTTGGTCATGGTCAGGTTGATAATCGCCAGTTCCAGGTTGCTGACTTCATAGGCCGCTTTCGGCGCGTCGATCACCTGAATAAAGCACACGGCATCAATTGCGACGTTGGCGTTATCTTTGGAGATGACTTCCTGAGAAGGGATATCAAGCACCTGTTCCATCATGTTGATCTTACGACCAATGCGGTCCATGAACGGCACAACAAGGCTTAAACCCGGTTGCAGGGTTTTGGTGTAACGGCCAAAACGCTCTACCGTCCACTGATATCCCTGCGGGACGATTTTGACGCCAGCGCCGACGATCACCAGCGCGACAAAAATAAGAATAGGAATAAAAATGAGCATTGATGAAACCTCCTGTTGTGCTGTCCTTTACTGCCTCATTAATCAAATTATACCCGATTTATCAAGGTGGGCTCCCTTATAATAAATTACAGGGATAGACTGTCTGCACGAAAGATGTAAAAAAGGAATGGGTAATGGAAGAAAGCAGTATTTTGCTTCAGTTAAAAAATGTCGCATGGCAGGCAGGTGAGACGCAGGTTCTCAATAACATCTGTTTTGATCTCCGCGCCGGAGAATTTAAGTTGATTACCGGCCAGTCCGGCTGTGGGAAAAGTACGTTACTCAAGATTGTGGCGTCATTAATGAGTCCGACTGCCGGTGAAATTCTCTTTGAAGGCAAGGAGATCAATACCCTCAAGCCGGAAACGTATCGCCAGCAGGTCTCCTATTGTGCGCAAACGCCTGCTTTGTTTGGTGACACCGTTTACGACAACCTCATTTTCCCCTGGCAAATCCGTAACAAACGTCCGGAGCCGGATGCGTTTCTGAGCGATCTGGCCCGTTTTGATCTCCCCGAGACGATCCTCAGAAAAAGCATCAATGAGCTGTCCGGTGGCGAGAAGCAGCGCGTCTCGCTAATTCGTAATTTGCAGTTTCTGCCCAAAATTCTGCTGCTTGATGAAATCACCAGCGCGCTGGATGAGGCTAATAAACGTAATGTGAACGAATTAATTCACCACTATGTTCGCGATAAGAATATTGCGGTGCTGTGGGTGACGCACGACAAAGATGAAATTACGCATGCGGATAATGTCATAACCCTTCAACCGCACGCCGGAGAAATGCAGGAAGCACGCAATGAACGAGCATAATATTACCAATGAGTCCCTGGCATTAGCGATGATGCTGGTGGTGGTGGCGATCCTGATTAGCCACAAAGAAAAACTGGCGCTGGAGAAAGATATTCTCTGGAGCGTTTGCCGGGCAGTGGTTCAGCTGATTATCGTCGGCTATGTGCTGAAATATATTTTTGGCGTTAACCACAGTATTCTGACCTTACTGATGGTGCTGTTTATCTGCTTTAACGCGGCTTATAACGCACAAAAGCGCAGTAAATATATTGATAAAGCTTTCCTCTCGTCGTTTATCGCTATCACGGTGGGGGCGGGGCTAACGCTGGCGGTGCTGGTTTTGTCTGGCTCTATCGAGTTCACGCCGATGCAGGTCATCCCGATCTCCGGCATGATTGCAGGCAATGCGATGGTGGCAGTGGGGCTGTGTTACAACAATCTGGGACAGCGGTTTAACAGCGAACAGCAGCAAATTCAGGAAAAACTTAGCCTCGGCGCGACGCCGAAAGTGGCCTCTGCGCCGCTGATTCGCGACAGCATTCGCGCCTCGTTGATCCCAACGATCGACTCTGCAAAAACGGTAGGGCTGGTGAGTTTACCGGGGATGATGTCCGGGTTGATCTTCGCGGGTATTGATCCAGTAAAAGCGATTAAGTATCAGATTATGGTGACGTTTATGCTGCTTTCTACCGCCAGCCTGTCGACCATTATTGCCTGCTACCTGACTTATCGGAAGTTCTATAATTCGCGCCACCAATTAGTCGTAACGCATTTGAAGAAGACGTGATGTGATGCCGGAGGGATCGGTATTGGTAGAATTTGTATGCCCGATAAGCGCAAGCGCCATCGGGCAAAATCAAACGGATTAGTACAACAGTGCGTACAGTTGGCGGCGGTATTTTGAGGCCAGCGCATCGCCGGTTCCGAGTGCGGCAAGGATCTCCTGGAAGGTCTTACGTGCCTGACCGTCGGCAGCAGTGAGATCTTTCTTCAGGTGGCTGAACAGCAGTTCCAGTGATTCCTCGTTACGTCCGACCTGATGTAACTGGATGGCTAGTTGAGTTGCCAGCGCCGCATCCTGCGGATTGCTGGCGACTTGCTGCTGCAGCTGTTGGATTTCCGGCGTATCCGCCGCCTGCTTCAGCAGTTCTATCTGCGCCACCAGTCCCTGATAGCGGGTATCCTGATCCTGCAACGGAATGGTTTTCAGCACCGCTTCGGCATCGTCAGAACGATTGAGGGCGATTTGCGTTTCCGCCAGCAGCAGGCCAATTTCGCTGCTCTGGTTGGAGATCTGCCAGGCTTCTTTCAGCAGCGGCAGTGCATCCGCGTGATTACCGGCTTCGATGAATTCGATAGCCTGACGCGCTTTCAGCTCTTCTTCGCTCGGCAACACTTTTTCCAGCAGTGCGCGGATAACCTCTTCCGGCTGCGGGCCCTGGAATCCGTCCACTGGCTGACCGTTCTGAAACATATAAACCGTAGGGATGGCGCGCAGGCCAAACTGAGAAGCGATCATCTGCTCGGCGTCGCAGTCGAGCTTGGCGAGAATAAACTGACCGTTGTACTGGGCGGCAAGGCTCTCCAGTACCGGCGTCAATTGCAGGCAGTGCTGGCTGCGCTCAGACCAAAAATAGAACAGGACCGGCGTGGTCATCGACTGTTCAAGGGTCTGCTGCAGGTTCGATTCGTTAATGTTAACAATATTCTGTGTGGACATGGAGTTACTCTCTTTTGTCGATTTCTTGTTACATGGGGGCTGACGCGCGTGCTTCAACTCAACCCTGTAAAATTTTGTCCATTATGCGGCCTGGCAACAGGCGTTTAAGTAGCATCACTGCCCAGGTCACCAGCGTAACCGGATAACGTAGCTTTGGTTTATCGCTCTCAAATGCATGACGTACTTTGGCGACAACCGCTTCTGGTCCCAGCGTAAAACGCGCGGCAATGCCGGGGTTTTCCACGGGAGCATCGCTCTGGGTCTGGTTGACGTTTTCGGTAAAGCGGGTACGGATGGGGCCGGGCTCAATCAGGCTGACCTTAATGCCGCTGTGGCGCAGTTCCATACGCAGCGCGTCGGACCAGGCTTCCAGCGCATATTTGCTGGCGGCATAGGCGCCGCGTCCCGGCGTTGAGATCAATCCCATCACCGATGAAGTCATCACGATACGTCCTTCGCCGTGAGGGAGCATAGCGGGCAACAGGCGCATGGTAAGCTGATGTGCGCCAAAGAAGTTGGCGGAAAATTGCTGTTCCATCTGTTCACGGCTGATGGTGGGCAGGGGACCATAGACACCGTATCCGGCGTTGTTAAAGATCCCATATAAACGATTATCGGTCAGGGCGATCACTTCATCGGCGGCACGATCCACGCTTTCGGGTGAATCCAGATCCAGCAATACGCCAGTGAATCCCATACTGTTCATACGCGCGACATCGTCAGGTTTGCGACAGCCTGCCAGAATTTGAAAACCCTGGCGCTTTAGTTCAAGCGCGCTTTCCAGACCGATTCCGCTGGAACATCCTGTTATTAAGACCGATTTTTGCATAACTTTACCTGTCAGGATCTCCGTTGTTTTATGAGTCGTGATTTACTAGAGGGGTGAGATGTTGCGCCATCCAGTCGGCAATAAACGGCTGAGCGTCACGGTTAGGATGAATACCATCATCCTGCATCCACTGGGGTTTCAGATAAACCTCTTCCATAAAAAATGGCAGCAGAGGAATATCAAACTCTTTGGCGAGCTTTGGATAAATCGCGCTAAAGGTTTCATTATAACGGCGACCATAGTTTGCTGGCAGACGAATTTGCATCAGCAGCGGTTCGGCATTTGCCGCTTTCACATCCTGCAGAATCGTGCGCAGGGTTTGTTCGGTTTGCGCAGGCGCAAAGCCGCGCAGGCCATCGTTACCGCCAAGTTCGACCAGCACCCAGCGCGGCTGGTGCTGCTTGAGTAATGCAGGCAGACGGGCCAGACCTTGCTGCGAGGTGTCGCCGCTAATGCTGGCATTCACCACTGGCGTTTTGGTTTGCCATTTATCATTAAGTAGCGCAGGCCACGCGGCGCTGGCGGACATACGGTATCCGGCGCTCAGGCTGTCACCCAGAATTAATAACGTGTCCGCAGCGGCGGCGCGGAAAGTTAACAGGACCAGGAACAGGAAAGGCCAATGCCAGCGGAAAACATTGTTGAAGTTCATCATCTTAAGAAATCCGTCGGTCAGGGTGATCAAGAGCTATCCATCCTTACCGGAGTTGAACTGGTTGTCAAACGCGCCGAGACCATTGCGTTGATTGGCGAGTCGGGATCGGGGAAATCCACGCTGCTGGCGATCCTCGCCGGGCTGGACGATGGCTCCAGCGGTGAAGTCAGCCTGGTGGGGCAGGCGCTGCACACTATGGACGAAGAAGCCCGGGCGCAGCTGCGGGCGCGGCACGTGGGTTTTGTCTTCCAGTCATTCATGTTAATTCCAACCCTCAACGCGCTGGAAAACGTCGAACTACCCGCGCTGCTACGCGGCGAAAATAGCGGAAAAAGTCGTGACGGGGCAAAAACGCTGCTGGAGCAACTGGGGTTGGGAAAACGTCTTGATCATCTTCCGGCCCAGCTTTCCGGCGGGGAGCAGCAACGCGTAGCGCTGGCACGGGCGTTTAACGGACGCCCTGACGTGCTGTTTGCCGATGAACCAACGGGCAATCTGGACCGCCAGACCGGAGACAAAATCGCCGACCTGCTGTTTTCTCTGAACCGGGAACACGGTACCACCCTGATTCTGGTGACCCATGACCCGCAGCTGGCGGCGCGTTGCGATAGGCGTTTACGCCTGGTGAACGGACAGTTGCAGGAGGAGGCATGATTGCACGCTGGTTCTGGCGCGAATGGCGCTCGCCTTCATTACTGATTGTCTGGCTGGCGTTAAGCCTGGCGGTGGCCTGTGTACTGGCGCTTGGCAATATCAGCGATCGCATGGAAAAAGGGTTGAGCCAGCAAAGTCGTGAGTTTATGGCGGGCGATCGGTCGCTGCAAAGTTCGCGCGCCGTACCGAAAGCGTGGATTGACGAGGCGCGACAGCGTGGTCTGAAGGTGGGTGAACAGCTCACCTTTGCCACCATGACCTTTGCCCGGGATACGCCGCAACTGGCGAACGTCAAAGCAGTGGATGATGTGTATCCGATGTACGGCACGCTGCAAACCAATCCGCCGGGGCTGAAACCGCAGCCGGGCTCAGTGCTGTTGGCCCCGCGTCTGATGGCGCTACTCAACTTAAAAATCGGTGATTCCATCGACGTTGGCGATGCCACCCTGCGCATCGCCGGAGAAGTGGTGCAGGAACCGGATTCCGGTTTTAATCCCTTCCAGATAGCGCCGCGCCTGATGATGAACATGGCGGATGTCGAAAAAACGGCGGCGGTCCAGCCGGGAAGCCGTGTGACCTGGCGCTATAAATTTGGCGGTACGCCACAGCAACTGGAAGCCTATGAAAAATGGCTGCTTCCGCAGTTAAAGCCGGAACAGCGTTGGTATGGGCTGGAGCAGGATGAAGGGGCGTTGGGGAAATCACTGGAGCGTTCGCAACAGTTCCTGCTGCTGTCGGCACTGTTAACGCTACTGCTGGCGGTTGCTGCCGTTGCCGTGGCGATGAATCATTACTGTCGCAGTCGTTACGATTTGGTGGCGATATTAAAAACGCTCGGCGCGGGCAGGGCGCAACTGCGCAAGCTGATTATCGGCCAGTGGCTGATGGTGCTGACGCTTTCTGGCGTGACCGGCGGGCTGTTCGGGCTGTTATTTGAGCGGGTGCTGGTTGTATTACTGAAGCCAGTTCTGCCCGGTGAGCTGCCGCCCGCCAGCCTGTGGCCGTGGCTGTGGGCACTCGGTACGATGACCGTCATTTCTCTGCTGGTGGGGCTACGCCCTTATCGCTTGCTGCTGGCGACGCAGCCGCTGCGGGTACTGCGTCGCGACGTGGTGGCAAACGTCTGGCCGCTTAAGGTCTATCTGCCCGTAGCAACGATAGTTGTGGTTGCGCTGCTGGCCGGATTGATGGGCGGAAGTATGCTGCTGTGGGCGGTACTGGCCGGGGCGGTGGTGCTGGCGCTGCTGTGCGGCGTGTTGGGCTGGATGTTGCTTAACCTGCTGCGTGGTCTGACGCTGACCTCGCTGCCGCTGCGTTTGGCGGTCAGCCGGCTGTTGCGCCAGCCGTGGTCAACGCTGAGCCAGCTGTCGGCATTTTCGCTGTCCTTTATGCTGCTGGCGCTGTTGCTGGTGCTGCGCGGCGATCTCCTCGATCGCTGGCAGCAGCAAATGCCGCCGGAAAGTCCAAACTATTTTCTGATCAACATTGCCACCGAGCAGGTGGCTCCGCTGAAGGTTTTCCTTGCTGAGCATCAGGTGATCCCTGAGTCGTTCTACCCGATAGTGCGGGCGCGTCTGACGGCGATCAATGAGAAATCGACCGAAGGCAATCAGGATGAAGCGCTGAACCGCGAGCTTAATCTGACCTGGCAGGATACCCGCCCGGATCATAACCCGATCGTTGCCGGGAGCTGGCCGCCAAAAGCGGGCGAAGTGTCGATGGAAGAGGGGCTGACGAAACGGCTGAACGTTAAGCTTGGCGATCGGGTGACCTTTATGGGGGATACCCAGGATTTCAGCGCCACGGTCAGCAGTCTGCGCAAAGTGGACTGGGAAAGCCTGCGACCAAACTTTTTCTTTATCTTCCCTTCCGGCGCGCTGGATGCTCAGCCACAAAGCTGGTTAACCAGCTTTCGCTGGGAGAACGGCAACGGCATGCTGACGCAGCTTAACCGCGAATTCCCGACTATCAGCCTGCTGGATATTGGCGCTATTCTCAAACAGGTGAGTCAGGTGCTGGAGCAGGTGAGCCGCGCGCTGGAGGTGATGGTAGTGCTGGTCACCGCTTGCGGTATGTTGCTGCTATTGGCGCAGGTGCAGGTCGGGATGCGTCAGCGTCATCAGGAACTGGTGGTCTGGCGCACGCTGGGCGCGGGCAAGAAGCTGCTGCGTACCACGCTGTGGTGCGAGTTCGCCATGCTCGGGATGGTCGCCGGACTGGTGGCGGCCATCGGGGCGGAAACTGCGCTGGCGGTGCTGCAAACCCGCGTGTTTGATTTCCCCTGGGAGCCAGACTGGCGGCTGTGGGTTGTGTTGCCGCTTTGTGGGGCATTGCTGCTCTCTCTCTGTGGCGGATGGCTCGGTTCACGTCTTTTTAAAGGCAAAGCGCTGTTCCGTCAGTTCAGCAGTTAATTCATATTCGTGATGATTACGCACCGGTTTTTTTAAATCGGTGCTTTTTTTTATCTATGTAGCACAAAATGATAACTCATTGATATTTAACAGCACAGAACAATAAAAACCCGACAACACTAGTGTATTAATAAACGTTAATATTTGTATGCTGAATAATTGGCAGGCTATCTATCAAGGTACAAATAATGACTATAAAAAAAACGGCGCTGGCGGTATCGATCGGCGCAGCAGTGGCA
Organism: Citrobacter freundii ATCC 8090 = MTCC 1658 = NBRC 12681; assembly: GCF_011064845.1. Lineage (NCBI taxonomy): Bacteria > Pseudomonadati > Pseudomonadota > Gammaproteobacteria > Enterobacterales > Enterobacteriaceae > Citrobacter > Citrobacter freundii. The sequence continues at coordinate 1,337,775 of NZ_CP049015.1, forward strand.
TTAACGACTTTCGCCTCCCAGGCGGAAATCACGGTCCTGAAACAAGATCCGCAGGCGGGCAACCCGCTGAGCCGTCTTAATTTCACCGTCGGCGGGAGTATTCGTCCGCAGTTCCAGAATATGGCCGGTGACGATGGTAAGAATGGCTACAAACGTAATGGCTTCGACGGTGGAACGCGTTTCCGCTTCGCTGCTGACTACTATCTGTTTGATGACATCAGTTGGGTGAGCTATTACGAGCTGGGCGTTAACTTCCCGGCGATGTTCAACTGGGACAATCACTATGCTAACGGCGCCAACGATACTACGCGTCGTATGCTGTACACCGGTCTGAAGAGCGCGACCTGGGGTACGCTGACCTTCGGTCAACAGAACAGCATTTACTATGATGTGGTGGGCGCGAAAACGGATATCTGGGACTACGACATGATCGGCCAGGCGCCAGGTAACGGTATCAATGGCGACTACGACGGTTCCTATCGTACACGTAAGTCACTGAAGTATAAAAATACGGTAGGCGATGTTGATCTTTACGCGTCTTATCTGTTCAGCGATGACTACAACCCGAACAACGGTTTGCGCTACAAACGTAAAGGCGGCGGCTCCCTGGGTGTGGATTATCACATCACCGATGACCTGACCTGGGGTACGGCGTGGAACTACACCCGCGCGGAAATGCGTGGCAACACCAGCAAAACCTACGATCAAAACATCGTCGGTACTGCGCTGAGCTGGAAACCGGACAACTGGACTTTCTCGCTGGGCGGCGGTTGGTATCAAAACTTCATGACAACCAAAAAAGTCTCTGTTAATGACTATTTTGCCGGTGACGCCTGGGGTCTGGAATACTTTGCGGGATATACCTTCCCGGTTGGCCAGTATGCGCTGAAATCCGTGCAGCCATACTTTATGGGCGATCGTATTGAATACGTGAATGGCCGTAACTACCTGCGTACCGACAACGGTGTGGGTATCAGCTTCCAGCTGGATTACGGTTTCCGTGTGGATTACGAACACGTCTTCACCTCCAGCACCGACAATCTGGGCGACATGAACCTGGTGCGTCTGCGTTACGACTTCTAATCGAACGCCTGCCGCCCGATGCGCTTGCGCTTATCGGGCCTACGAGAGCAGGGGGATCGCGTTATTTGTAGGCCGGATAAGGCACTTGTGCCGACATCCGGCTTTTTCATGCCTTCTCACATTTAAAAACACACTCTGCAACATCATGAAATAATTTCAAGGACAGCAGGTTGTGATCTGTGTCATGTTAACAATCAGCCTGTTAACAGGCCAACAAGAACAACGCCGCAAGAACGGCGTGAGACATGACACCACAACGTTAAAATGGAGAGATTATGGGATTGCGTCAGAGTTTACGCGTCGCGACCGGGGCGCTGTTACTGGCCTGTGGATTACAATTTGCTCATGCGAACAGTGATCCGCACACCATCGTATTTGGCGTCGCACCTGGGCCGTACGGCGATATGGTAAAACAAGCCATTGCCCCTACGCTGAAAGAGAAAGGCTATAAGGTAGTAGTACGCGAATTCAGCGACTACGTGCAGCCTAACATGGCGCTCTCCAATGGCAGCATCGATGCTAACCTGTTCCAGCATTCACTCTACTTTGACAAATTCACCGCCGATAAAGGCCTGAAACTGAGCAAGCTGATTGTGGTCCCGACGGCCGGGATGGGTTTTTACTCACATAAAATCAAAAGCCTGGATGAATTGAAAAAAGGGGATGTGATCACGCTTTCCAACGATCCCACCAACCTGGCTCGCGGTCTGCGTTTCCTGCAGTCTATTGGCCTTATCACCATCAAAGATAACATCGATCCAACTAAAGCCTCCGAGCGCGATATTGCCAGCAACCCGAAAGGGCTGGTGTTTAAACCGCTGGAAGCGGCACAGCTGCCGCGTACGCTGGACGGTGTGACCGGTGCGCTGGTCAACGGCAACTTTGCCGTAGCGGCAAAACTGGATCTCGCCAGCGCCATCAAGCAGGAACACCTGGACGAAAATCTGAAAAATATCATCGCGGTACGCAGTGAAGATGCGGATAAACCATTTGCGAAAGATATTGTCGAGGCGGTGAAATCTCCGGCGTATCGTGCGGTGATCGACGATCCGCAAAATATCTACAGCGCCTTCCAGAAACCGGAATGGATGTCGGTAGCCCAATAATCGCTGCGCACAAGGGTTAACAGGGGCAGCGATGACTGCCCTTTTCGCATTTCTGAGGTGGCTATGATTGAGATTGAGAAAGTTTGCGTGGATTTTAGCGCAGGCCGTGGAGCATCAACCCGGGCGGTTGATGACGTTAGCTTGCGCATTGGCGCAGGTGAGATATTTGGCATTGTCGGGACCAGCGGCGCGGGAAAAAGTACGCTGCTGCGCACCCTGAACGCCTTAACGCGTCCGAGCCAGGGAAGCGTTAAGGTGAACGGCGTAGAAATTTCCGCACTGGAAGGCGCGCATCTACGTAAAGCCCGTCAGCGTATCGGGATGATTTTTCAACATTTTAATCTGATGCATACCCGTACCGTGGCGCAAAACGTCGCCTTTAGCCTGAAGGCTGCCGGATGGGAACGCAGTAAAATTGGCCCGCGCGTGAGCGAAATTCTGTCGCTGGTGGGGCTGTCAGACAAGGCGAACCGCTTTCCGGTTCAGCTCAGCGGTGGGCAAAAGCAGCGTGTGGGTATTGCCCGCGCAATTGCCAATCACCCGGATGTGCTGCTGTGTGATGAACCCACTTCCGCGCTGGATCTCGAAACCTCGGCCACGATTCTGGCGTTGCTTAAGCAGATCAACCAACAGTTGGGGATCACGATCGTGCTGATCACCCATGAGATGAACGTAATCAAATCGATTTGCGATCGCGTGGCGGTGATGTCCGGTGGCAAGGTGGTGGAGTCTGGTGAGGTGTTTGATGTTTTTGCTCACCCGCAGCACGCTTTCACTCAGCAACTGGTGTCGCATACCCTCAATCTGACGCTACCTGAGCGTCTGCGCCAGCATCTGCCCGGCCAGTTGCTGAAAATTCTTTTTATCGGCGATTCGGCAGAACAGCCGGTGTTGTCAGAAGTGGCGGTTAAATTTGGCGTGGCGGTGAACATTCTGCACGGCAAAATTGAATATATCGGCGAACGTGCGCTGGGGATTCTGGTGGTGCAACTGACCGCGCCGCATAACCCTTCTGCGGTGGATGTCGCCGTGGAACATATTCGTCAACGTACTGCACAGGTGGAGGTGATTCGTGGATGATTTATTGCCTGATTTGACGCTGGCGTTTAATGAAACCTTCCAGATGCTGAGCATCTCTACGCTGTTGGCGATTATTGGCGGTCTGCCGCTCGGTTTTCTTATTTTCGTTACCGACCGGCATTTATTCTGGCAGAACCGTTTTGTGTATCTGCTCAGCTCCGTGCTGGTGAATATTATCCGCTCGGTGCCGTTTGTGATCCTGCTGGTTCTGTTGTTGCCGCTAACCCAGTTTTTGCTCGGCAATACCATTGGACCCATCGCGGCATCGGTCCCACTTTCGGTAGCAGCAATTGCTTTCTATGCCCGTCTGGTTGATAGCGCGCTACGTGAAGTCGATAAAGGCATTATCGAGGCGGCGGAAGCGTTTGGCGCCAGCCCGATGCGCATCATCTGCACCGTTCTGTTACCGGAGGCGAGCGCGGGTCTGCTGCGTGGGCTGACGATAACGCTGGTGAGTCTGATCGGTTACTCCGCAATGGCCGGTATCGTTGGCGGCGGTGGAGTCGGCGACCTGGCGATTCGCTTTGGTTATTACCGCTACGAAACCCAGGTCATGATCGTCACCGTGGTGGCGCTGATTATTCTGGTGCAGGTCGTTCAGGTGCTGGGCGACTGGTTGGCGAAACGCGCAGACAAGCGCGACAGACATTGATTACTGTACGCTAAGCCAGTCAGCCACCTCCTGCCATGAGCCGCGAAAGACGATTTTCGCGGCTTTCTTTTCCAGCTGATAGCGATACATCGGGTCGTAATACTCGTTGAGCAACGGCACCAGCCAGCCCATATGCGCGTCGGTGCTGCCCGTTGCCTGCTGTTCGCGCAGAGCCACGTCGAGCAGGGTGGTCAGCTCGGCAAAACGTTGCAAACCCAGACGACGGCGGATAGCAAACAGACCGTGGTGCAGATACTCGCTGTACTCCTGCCAGCCCTGACTCTCGCCATAAGCGTGAGTGAAATCGTGGTGCATGCGCACAAAATACTCTTCGCGCAGTCGCTCCAGCCGTAGCTCAAAAGGATCGTCCACCACCGCAATAGCAGCCTGGCTCATGCGTTCGCGCAAACATTCGGGCAGATGATTAGCGCCGATCATGCGGCCTTCGTCTTCAAGTACCCACAGACGCAGATCCTGACGGCTGTCGGTTTTCAGCATTTCGACCGCCAGCAGGTTTTCAAAGCTTGCCTGGCTCAGCTGCGGCTCAACGGTGCGACCAAACGAGGAACCGCGATGGTGCGCCAGACCTTCGAGATCCACACCGTTTGGCTGCTGTTGCACTAGCTGCGTTTTACCGTTCCCGGTACAGCCGCCTATTAAGACGATCGGTTTTTGTACCAGCTCTTCAGTCAGTTGAATCGCCGCCTGACGCAATGCTTTATAACCGCCTTGTATTAGCGGGTAGTCAGTACCGGACTCGTGCAGCCATTGCTGCACAATGTGCGAACGCTGGCCGCCGCGCGCGCAGCATAAGTAGCCCGCAGGATTTTGACGACAGGCATTCAGCCAGGCCTTCATGCGTTGCTGGCGAGTCTCGCCACAGACCAGTTGATGGCCGAGCGCGAGGGCGGCCTCAGGCCCCTGACGTTTGTAACAGGTACCCACGGCAGCACGTTCGTCATCGTTCATTAAGGGAAGGTTTATTGCGCCCGGCATGGCGCCCTGCTGAAATTCGACGGGGGCGCGTACATCGATTAAAGGCGTACCAGCGAGCAGAATTGCGCGATAGTCCTGTACTGTTTGTGTGTCTTGCATAGTAAAAAACGAAACCTCAAATCATCCTGCGTACCATTTTACGCGTCAAATGAGAGGATGACTTGATTTTCAATCGCGTGAGTTGTTGAAAATTGCTAAAAACCCGGCAATTTCAGGCTTTCGCTGGGTAAACAGCGTCACGATATCTTCAACGGCCTTACCCGCGCCGAACTTATGCCAGGCAAGGCTTAAGGGGGAAGGAGGACGCATAGTGGGGATGATATTGCTGACCAGATGCCCGCTATCCAGTAAAGGTTGGCATATCGGTTGCGGAACGAATCCAATGCCCACTCCTGCAAGATGCGCTGCGAGCTTGGTTTCCATGTCCGGTACGATGATCTCTTTTTGACCGGGAAGGCGCCACGCGACACGTTTGCTCAGCGTCCGCGCGCTGTCCTCAATGTTAATCGCCGGAAAACGGCGCAGTTGGGCTTCTGTTAATGGACCGCTCGCGTCTGCCAGCGGATGATCTGCTGACATAACAAATCGCCACTGAACAGAACCCAAAGGATCGAGGGTAAAGGTGTTGGCCATCGGTTCCGTGCCGGTAACGCCGATAGCCAACGAGAATCCTTCATACAAGAGTGAATCCCACACGCCCATATAAATTTGCCGGGAAAAGTGAAACTGAGTAAAGGGATAGCGCGCGTTAAGCCAGGATAACAGACGAGCGACGGCTTCAGGGCTGTACAGTAGGTTGTTAACCACAATATTCACCTGGCGCTCTACGCCGTCGTTCACTTGCTGCAATTCGCTGGGCATGCTGTCCAGCCAGGCGAGCCAGTCTTTTGCCTGTGAAAGAAGGTGAGACCCTGCGGCGGTTAACGTCACGCTTCGGGTTGTACGAAAAAACAGCGCGACACCGGTGTTTTCTTCCAGAAGCTTAATACGATAGCTGATCGTGGCCGTGGTTTTACACAAGCGCTCCGCCGCCCTGGAGAAACTCCCCGTTTCGGCGACGCCGATAAAGGTACGCAGTGTTTCCGGGTCAAACATCGTCAGCTACTCCCTTAATGATCTTCTACAAGCATGATTTCTTTTTCTCTGATTTATAAGTATTTTTGCATAATGGCCTTGTTCAAATTGTGGTCTAAATCTAGTTTTGGAAAATTTTTCCAATTTTTGTGTTGATGTTAAATCACGAAGGTTTTAGATTGCATGGTATTGAAGCCGCTATGTGTTCTGGTCGCGGTTCAACGGAATTCAGTTACAAGGAAATAATGATGAAACTTGAGGTCTTACCGTTAAATCAGCACACGTTCAGCGCCTATGGTGATGTCATTGAGACGCATAAACGTGATTTTTTTCATATCAATGATGGGCTTGTTGAGCGTTATCACGATCTGGCCAATGTGGAGATCCTTAATCAGGATCGCACCCTCATCAGTATCAATCGCGCGCAACCGGCAGCAATGCCAATTGTTGTGCATGAGCTGGAGCGCCACCCGTTAGGCACCCAGGCATTTATGCCAATGAATGGCGAAGCGTTTGTGGTGATTGTCGCACTCGGTGAGGACAAACCTGACCTTTCCACCTTAAAAGCCTTTATCACCAATGGCCAACAAGGCGTGAATTATCATCGAAATGTCTGGCATCACCCGCTGTTTGCCTGGCAAACCGTCACCGATTTTCTGACGGTCGATCGCGGTGGCAGCGATAATTGTGATGTTGAAAGTATCCCGACGCATGAGCTCTGTTTTGCGTGACGCTTTCGGCCTTCTTGCTTAATATGCGCATATTGTTCATTGTTTATGCTCATATTTTGGGCCGGAGTAAACGTAGTGGAGACGGAAGTAAGACGGCGCGGCAGGCCTGGACAGGCGGAGCCGGTTGCGCAGAAAGGCGCTCAGGCGCTTGAGAGAGGCATTGCGATTTTGCAGTACCTCGAAAGAAGTGGAGGCAGTTCGTCAGTGAGCGATATTTCCGCCAGTCTGGATTTGCCGCTCTCTACGACCTTTCGCTTGTTGAAGGTTTTACAGGGTGCTGATTTTGTCTATCAGGACAGCCAGTTAGGCTGGTGGCACATCGGTTTAGGCGTATTTAACGTGGGCTCCGCGTATATTCATAATCGCGACGTCCTGTCGGTAGCCGGACCGTTTATGCACCGATTAATGCTGCTGTCAGGCGAAACGGTTAATGTCGCGATTCGCAATGGCACCGAAGCGGTGTTGATTGGTCAGAAGGAGTGCAAATCGATGGTCAGAATGTGCGCACCTTTAGGCAGTCGTATGCCGTTACATGCTTCCGGTGCGGGAAAAGCGCTGCTTTATCCGTTGATGGAAGAAGAGTTAATGGACATCGTCGTGAAAACGGGGTTACAGCAGTTTACGCCGAACACGTTGGTGGATTTTCCTACTCTGCTGCGCAATCTGGAACTGGCGCGTGACAATGGTTATATCGTCGATCACGAAGAGCATGTTATTGGTTTGAATTGCATCGCATCAGCTATCTATGACGATGCAGGCAGTGTCGTTGCTGCCATCTCTATTTCGGGGCCCGCATCCAGACTGACAGAAGATCGTTTTATCAGTCAGGGGGAGCTGGTACGGGATACTGCACGAGATATCAGTACGGCGCTGGGTTTAAAAGCCCCCGTAGCTTAAGTCGCAACCCGCTCAGAGGAGCGGGACTTTTTTGGATTTTTTCAAAGTTGGAAAATTTTTCCAATAAATAGAGGTAGAAAGAAAATGGCAAAAATGAGAGCCGTTGACGCGGCAATGTATGTGCTGGAAAAAGAAGGCATCACCACCGCATTTGGGGTTCCGGGGGCGGCAATTAACCCGTTCTATTCCGCAATGCGTAAGCACGGAGGCATCCGTCACATTCTGGCTCGTCACGTTGAAGGCGCTTCCCATATGGCGGAAGGCTATACGCGTGCGACGGCAGGAAACATTGGCGTCTGCCTTGGCACCTCTGGCCCGGCAGGCACTGACATGATCACTGCGCTGTATTCCGCTTCTGCCGATTCTATTCCTATTTTATGCATCACCGGCCAGGCGCCTCGCGCTCGCCTGCATAAGGAAGATTTTCAGGCTGTTGATATTGAATCTATTGCCAAACCGGTCAGTAAAATGGCGGTAACGGTGCGTGAAGCCGCGCTGCTTCCCCGGGTTTTGCAGCAGGCATTTCATGTCATGCGCTCTGGTCGTCCTGGTCCGGTATTGATCGATTTGCCTTTTGATATTCAGGTTGAAGAAATCGAATTCGATCCAGACATGTATGAACCGCTGCCCGTCTACAAGCCTGCGGCCAGCCGCAAACAGATTGAGAAAGCGCTGGAGATGCTGATTCAGGCTGAGCGCCCGGTCATCGTGGCTGGGGGCGGGGTGATTAATGCTGATGCCAGCGAACTGCTGCAACGCTTTGCTGAATTAACCCACGTACCGGTAATTCCTACGCTGATGGGCTGGGGATGCATCCCGGACGATCATGAGTTAATGGCCGGAATGGTGGGGTTGCAAACGGCGCATCGTTACGGCAACGCCACGCTGCTGGCCTCCGATATGGTGTTCGGTATTGGTAACCGTTTTGCTAACCGACACACCGGCTCCGTCGCGAAATATACCGAAGGTCGCAAGATCATTCACATCGATATTGAGCCGACGCAAATTGGCCGCGTCCTGTGTCCGGATTTAGGTATCGTTTCGGATGCCAAAGCCGCGCTGACTTTGTTGATTGACGTTGCTCTGGAGATGCAAAAAGCCGGCCGTTTACCTTGCCGGAATACCTGGGTTGATGAATGTCAGCAGCGTAAGCGGACGCTCCTGCGTAAAACCCACTTCGACAATGTCCCGGTTAAACCGCAGCGTGTGTATGAAGAGATGAATAAAGCCTTTGGCCGTGATGTCTGCTACGTCACGACTATTGGCTTATCGCAAATTGCCGCCGCGCAAATGCTGCACGTATTTAAAGATCGTCACTGGATCAACTGTGGTCAGGCAGGCCCACTGGGCTGGACGCTGCCGGCGGCATTAGGGGTTTGTGTGGCCGATCCGGCGCGTAATGTTGTTGGGATTTCCGGTGATTTTGACTTCCAGTTTCTGATCGAAGAGTTGGCGGTGGGCGCGCAGTTCAACATTCCTTACATCCATGTACTGGTCAACAACGCCTATCTCGGCCTGATTCGCCAGTCGCAACGCGCTTTTGATATGGATTACTGCGTCCAACTGGCGTTCGAAAACATTAACTCCAGCGAAGTAAACGGCTATGGCGTCGATCACGTCAAAGTGGCAGAAGGACTCGGCTGTAAAGCCATCCGCGTATTTAAACCTGAAGATCTTGCTCCGGCTTTTGAACAAGCCAAAGCACTGATGGCGCAGTACCGCGTGCCGGTTGTGGTCGAAGTGATCCTTGAGCGCGTGACCAACATCTCTATGGGCAGCGAGCTGGATAATGTCACCGAGTTTGAAGAGATTGCCGACGGTGCGATGGATGCGCCAACCGAAACCTGTTTTATGAAATACGAATAGAAGGGGTGACAGATGTTACGTTTCTCAGCCAATCTTTCCATGCTGTTTCTGGAATACAGTTTTCTTGAACGCTTCGATAAAGCGGCACAATCGGGGTTTCGTGGCGTAGAGTTTATGTTTCCCTACGATTACGACATTGATGTATTAAAGGAAAAACTGCAGACCAATCAGCTGGAGCATACGCTGCACAATCTCCCGGCAGGAGACTGGGCAGCGGGTGAACGCGGTATCGCCTGTATTCCGGGTCGCGAAGAAGAATTTCGCGATGGTGTCGCGGCAGCTGTTCGCTATGCGAAAGGGCTCGGTAATAAGAAGATCAATTGCCTGGTGGGTAAAACACCTGCGGGTTTTTCTGCCGAACAGATCCAGCAGACGCTGGTGGAAAACCTGCGCTATGCGGCAAATATGTTGGCGAAAGAAGATATTTTATTGCTGATTGAGCCGATCAACCATTTTGATATTCCTGGATTTCATCTCACCGGGACCCAGCAGGCGCTGGCTTTAATCGATAGCGTCGGTAGCAATAATATCAAGATACAGTACGATATTTACCATATGCAGCGTATGGAAGGGGAATTAACCCAGACCATGACCACATGGGCAAATAAAATAGGTCATTTGCAAATTGCCGATAACCCTCGTCGCGGAGAGCCGGGGACCGGTGAAATTAATTATGACTTTATTTTTAAGTTTATCGATAAATCAGGTTATGACGGATGGGTTGGCTGTGAATATAAACCACTGACCACCACCGAAGCGGGATTATCGTGGATTAATCAATATCGATAATTTGTAAGGAATTTCAGGCATCGCCATTTTTTCCACTTTGCTGGAAGGGGATGGTGTTGCCTGAATTCGGCAAAACCGACAGAAATATAAGAGGTTAAAAATGAAACTGGGATTTATTGGCCTGGGTATTATGGGTTCGCCAATGGCTGTCAATCTGGCTCGCGCCGGACATCAATTACATGTCACGACCATTGGTCCGGTTGCGGACGAATTGCTGTCATTGGGGGCCGTTAATGTTGAAACTGCGCGTCAGGTAACTGATTTTGCAGACATCATATTCATAATGGTTCCTGACACGCCGCAGGTAGAAGAAGTGCTTTTTGGCGAACAGGGTTGTGCCAAAACCGTATTGCAGGGAAAAACCATTGTCGATATGAGTTCTATCTCTCCTATCGAAACTAAACGTTTTGCGAAACAGGTTAATGAATTGGGCGGGGATTATCTCGATGCGCCCGTCTCTGGCGGGGAAATTGGCGCTCGCGAAGGTACCTTGTCCATTATGGTTGGCGGTGAGCCAGATGTATTTGCACGGGTCAAACCGCTGTTTGATATTTTGGGTAAAAACATCACGCTGGTCGGCGGTAATGGTGATGGTCAAACCTGTAAGGTGGCAAACCAAATTATCGTTGCCTTAAATATTGAAGCGGTTTCAGAGGCATTAGTCTTTGCTTCGAAAGCTGGCGCGGATCCTGTTCGTGTACGTCAGGCATTAATGGGCGGATTTGCCTCTTCCCGTATTCTGGAGGTTCATGGCGAGCGGATGATCAAGCGCACATTTGAGCCTGGTTTCAAAATTGCATTGCATCAAAAAGATCTCAATCTTGCATTACAAAGCGCCAAGGCACTGTCATTGAATTTGCCTAATACGGCAACCTGTCAGGAGTTATTTAATACCTGTGCCGCGAATGGAGGGAGCCAGTTGGATCACTCGGCTATGGTTCAGGCGTTGGAATTAATGGCAAATCATAAATTGTCATGATCATTGGTATCGCTGCAATTACTGCAGCGATACATTTTAATCAGACACACTTTGGAAAGGTGCATGTCATGAGTGAAAAGAAAACATCCGGTATTGAATACTGGAAGAAGATTGTCGTCGTAATGAGTCTGGGCTGGGTGGCAATATGGATATATCGCACCGTGCTCACGCCTATTTATCCTGAGATCCAGGCATCGCTGGGCAATGTCAGCAATGCTGAAATAGGTGCTATCGCCAGTTTCTATTTCTTCGCCTATTGCAGTATGCAAATTCCCTGTGGAATTCTGGTTGATAAGTTTGGCCAGAAAATTATGCTGATGTGTGGGTTTACGCTGTTTATTATTGGTACGCTGAGTATTGCAAAAGCCACTGGGCTGGTGATGATTTATGCGGGTTCGCTAATGGCGGGCGCGGGCTGCGCCTCGTTCTTTAGTTCTGCGTATTCACTCTCTTCGGCAAATGTCCCACAGGCTCGTCGGGCACTGGCTAACGCCATTATTAATAGCGGCTCAGCAATTGGGATGGGAATCGGGTTAATCGGTTCCAGCGTGCTGGTAAAAAGCATGAGCATGGCCTGGCAAAATGTGTTGTTCCTGGTTGCTGCTATTCTGGTGGTGATGCTGTGCGTATTCACTCTGGTTATCCGTGGTAAGGTAAAAAATGAAGTACCTGCTGCAGACCAGAAAATTCAAACGGTAACGGCGTCAGAAGAAAAGAGTCCGCCGCTGTTTTCAGGTCTGTTATGTAGCGTGTACTTCCTCTACTTCTGTACCTGCTATGGCTATTACCTGATCGTGACCTGGCTTCCGTCTTATCTGCAGACCGAAAGAGGATTTGATGGCGGCGCAATTGGGGTGGCCTCGGCGCTAGTCGCCGTGGTGGGTGTCCCGGGCGCATTGTTCTTTAGTCATCTGTCCGATAAGTTTCGCAACAGCAAAGTCAAAGTCATTCTTGGTCTGGAAATTATGGCCGCCGCAATGCTGGTATTTACGGTGCTATCGCCGAATACCACTATGCTGATGGTCAGCCTGACTCTGTACGGTTTACTGGGCAAAATGGCGGTCGATCCGATTCTGATCTCCTTTGTTTCTGAGCAAGCGTCGTCAAAAACGTTGGGCAGAGCATTTAGCCTGTTTAACTTCTTTGGCATGAGCTCAGCGGTTATTGCGCCAACATTAACCGGATTTATTTCTGATTTGACTGGTTCTAAAGAAATAAGCTTTGTGATCTCCGCTTGTCTGGTTGTTACCGGAACGCTTATTTTTGCGGCTGTTACGTTATATAAAAAGAAAGCAACGACAGTCATTGCTTCAGCATAAAAACATAATTAAAACTATTTAACTTATTTCTTTATTGTTTTTGTTCCGCATAGCTAAACCCATTACAACGTTATCCGATACGTGACAAGAGGGATTTATGGAACATCAAAGAGATCTATACCAACAACGTGGTTATAGTGACGATTTATTACCAAAAACGGCCGAGCAACGAAACTGGAAAACATTCAACTATTTTACATTATGGATGGGTTCTGTGCATAACGTACCTAATTACGTTATGGTTGGCGGATTCTTTATTCTTGGGCTTTCTACATTCAGCATTATGCTGGCTATTATTATTAGTGCATTGTTTATTGCGTTAGTTATGGTAATGAACGGTGCAGCCGGAAGTAAATACGGCGTACCTTTTGCCATGATTTTGCGGGGCTCGTATGGTGTCCGTGGAGCGCTATTCCCAGGATTATTAAGAGGGGGGATTGCCGCAATCATGTGGTTCGGTCTACAGTGTTACGCCGGATCGCTGGCCTTTCTTATTTTGATTGGCAAGATATGGCCAGGGTTTTTAACGTTGGGCGGTGACTTTACCTTATTGGGACTTTCTCTGCCGGGGCTGATAACATTTCTTATTTTTTGGCTCATTAACGTCGGTATTGGTTTTGGTGGTGGTAAGGTATTAAATAAATTTACCGCAATCCTCAACCCCTGTATTTATATTGTATTCGGCGGGATGGCTATCTGGGCGATATCACTGGTAGGAATTGGACCGATTCTGGACTACATTCCTGGTGGTGTACAAAAGGCGGGCAACAGCGGATTCCTGTTCCTGGTAGTGATTAATGCAGTCGTTGCAGTATGGGCCGCTCCGGCGGTGAGCGCATCCGACTTCACGCAAAATGCCCACTCATTTCGTGAACAAGCGTTGGGTCAGACGCTGGGGCTAATTGTCGCATACGTGCTATTTGCCATTGCCAGCGTGTGTATTATCGCCGGAGCCAGCATTCATTATGGCATGGATACGTGGAATGTTCTGGATATCGTCCAGCGTTGGGACAGCTTATTTGCTTCGTTTTTTGCGGTACTGGTTATTTTGATGACGACAATCTCTACGAATGCCACTGGTAATATTATTCCGGCTGGTTATCAGATTGCCGCTATTGCACCTACTAAATTAACGTATAAAAATGGTGTATTGATTGCCAGTATTATTAGTTTGCTGATTTGCCCGTGGAAGTTAATGGAAAATCAGAGCAGTATTTATCTGTTTCTGGATATCATTGGTGGGATGCTTGGTCCCGTTATTGGCGTTATGTTAGCGCATTATTTTGTCGTGATGCGCGGTAAAATTAATCTTGATGAATTATATACCGCCAGCGGTGATTACCAATATTATGAAAACGGATTTAATCTGACCGCCTTCTCCGTAACGTTAGTGGCAGTCATTCTTTCACTGGGGGGTAAATTTATTCCTCTCCTCGAACCGTTATCGCGAGTGTCGTGGTTTGTTGGCGTTATTGTCGCATTTATCGCCTATGCCTTGCTGAAGAAAAGAACGGTTGCTGAATCAGCCGGAGCGCAAAAAGCCACAGGGCAGATGTGATGAAATCAGTAAGCGCTTATTTAAGCGTGAGTTATTTATAAAAATTATCTGTATCCATACAAGGAGTTCGTTATGTCTTTTGATTTAATTATTAAGAACGGTACTGTTATTTTAGAAAATGAAGCTCGCATTGTTGATATTGCCGTCCAGGCTGGAAAAATCGCCGCCATTGGCGAGAATCTGGGGGAGGCGAAGCAGGTTATGGATGCGACGGGTCTGGTGGTTTCACCCGGCATGGTTGATGCGCATACCCATATCTCTGAGCCAGGTCGTACCCATTGGGAAGGGTATGAGACGGGGACGCGTGCCGCGGCAAAAGGCGGTATCACCACGATGATCGAAATGCCCCTCAACCAGCTGCCAGCAACGGTGGATCGTGAAACCATCGAACTGAAATTTGATGCGGCCAAAGGCAAGTTGACCATTGATGCCGCGCAGCTTGGCGGTCTGGTTTCTTACAACCTCGATCGTTTGCACGAACTGGATGACGTCGGTGTCGTTGGTTTTAAATGTTTTGTTGCCACCTGCGGTGACCGTGGTATCGATAATGATTTCCGCGACGTGAACGACTGGCAGTTCTACAAAGGCGCGCAGAAGCTGGCGGAAATGAATCAGACGGTACTGGTGCATTGCGAAAACGCGCTCATCTGTGACGAGCTTGGCGAGGAAGCTAAACGCGAAGGTCGCGTCACGGCGCATGACTATGTGGCCTCACGCCCGGTGTTTACCGAAGTGGAAGCGATTCGTCGCGTACTGTATCTGGCGAAAGTTGCTGGTTGTCGCCTGCATGTCTGCCATATCAGCAGTCCGGAAGGCGTGGAAGAAGTAACCCGCGCCCGTCAGGAAGGTCAAGATGTGACCTGCGAATCTTGCCCGCATTATTTCGTGCTGGATACCGATCAGTTTGAAGAGATTGGCACCCTGGCGAAATGTTCTCCACCGATCCGCGATCTGCAAAATCAGCAAGGTATGTGGGAAAAGCTGTTTAACGGTGAAATTGACTGCCTGGTTTCCGACCACTCTCCATGCCCGCCGGAAATGAAGGCCGGCAATATCATGCAGGCGTGGGGCGGCATCGCCGGACTGCAGAACTGCATGGACGTTATGTTTGATGAAGCCGTGCAAAAACGCGGTATGTCGTTGCCGCTGTTCGCGAAATTGATGGCAACCAATGCCGCCGATATTTTTGGTCTGAAGCAGAAGGGACGTATCGCCCCGGGTAAAGACGCCGACTTCGTCTTTATTCAACCTGACAGCAAATACGTTCTGAAGAACGAAGACCTGGAATATCGCCATAAAGTCAGCCCGTATGTAGGCCGTACAATTGGCGCGCGCATTACGAAAACCATTCTGCGTGGTGATGTTATTTATGACATTGAGCAGGGTTTCCCGGTATCGCCTAAAGGTCAATTTATCCTTAAACATCAACAATAATGTGATGTGAATTAATGCCCGTCATGTTGGCGGGCATTCTCTATTTTAAGGTATGAATATGCTTCCTGTTATTAACCGCGAAAGTTTGTTGTCCGGCTTTCAGTGGTTTTTCTTTATTTTTTGTAACACGGTCGTGGTCCCGCCAACGCTGGTTTCTGCTTTTCGTCTTCCTGTCAGCAATCTGCTAATGCTCACGCAGTACGCTTTTTTAACAACGTCGCTGGCCTGTCTGGCGCAGGTAATTTGTGGCCACCGCCGCGCCATTATGGAAGGGCCCACCGGTTTATGGTGGGGAACCATTCTGACGATTACCCTGGCTGAGGCATCACGTGGGACACCGCTCAATGATATTGCTACCAGCCTGTCCGTTGGCATTGTGATTTCCGCTGTACTGACGATGATTATCGGCTTTAGCGGCTTAGGGCATCGATTAGCCCGGTTTTTTACCCCAACAGTGATGGTTTTTTTTATGCTGCTGCTCGGTGCGCAGCTGACCACCATCTTTTTTAAGGGCATGTTGGGATTGCCCTTTGGTATTGCGGATACCAGCGTCAAAATTCAACTGGCTCCCTTTAGTCTGGCCGTTGCCGTGATGTGCTTCATCCTTGCGATGATCATCTTTTTACCACAGCGGATCTCGCGCTATGCCCTGTTGGTGGGGGCGATAGTGGGATGGGGGCTTTGGCGATTGTGTTTTCCATCAATGACCTTGCCGGCTGGTGATTCAAGTTGGCAATGGTTTCCACTAGGTAGCCACGGCAAACTGTTACCGGGCATTATTTTGACGGCCGTGATCACTGGTCTGGTGAATGTCAGTAATACCTATGGGGCAGTGCGCGGCACGGACGTCTTTTATGCGCAGCAAGGCTCCAGCAGTTCGCGTTATCGCCGCAGTTTTATTATTTCCGGTTTTATGACGTTGGTGACAGTCCCTTTTGCCGTTATTCCATTTTCACCTTTTGTCTCTTCTATTGGCTTGTTAACACAGACCGGCGACAGCTCGCGAAAATCATTTATTTGCGGCAGTGTATTATGTTTATTCGTGGCGATAGTGACGCCGTTAACCCGCTTATTTTGCGCTATTCCGCTGGCGATCAGCAGTGCCGTGATGCTGGTTTCTTATCTTCCGCTACTCTATTCCGGCCTGGTTTTTAGCCAACAAATCACATTTACCGCACGCAATATTTATCGACTGGCGCTCCCGCTATTTGTCGGCATTTTTTTGATGGGGTTGCCTCCAGTTTATTTACAAGATCTTCCGCTGACGATTCGGCCATTACTGAGCAATGGTTTGTTGGTGGGAATTTTACTGGCGGTGCTTATGGAAAATCTCATTCCATGGGAACGCATTAAATAACATGATGAAAAAGGATTGATGATGAAAATTGTAATTGCGCCAGATTCATTTAAAGAGAGCTTAAGCGCTGACCAATGCTGCAAGGCAATTAAAGCTGGATTTTCAGCCATATTCCCGGATGCAGAATATATTTGTTTGCCGGTTGCTGATGGCGGAGAGGGAACTGTAGATGCAATGGTGGCGGCGACAGGCGGAAAAGTTATCTCTGTGGAAGTCTGCGGGCCGATGGGGGAACAGGTTATGGGATTTTATGGCCTGACCGGGGATGGTAAGACCGCAATTATTGAAATGGCGGCGGCGAGTGGGCTGATGCTGGTCGAACCGCAGGCGCGCAATCCACTGCTGGCCTCAAGTTACGGCACTGGTGAACTGATTCGCCATGCGCTGGATACCGGTATTCGTCATATTATTCTTGGTATTGGCGGGAGTGCGACGGTTGATGGCG
The DNA here is from genome assembly GCF_011064845.1 of Citrobacter freundii ATCC 8090 = MTCC 1658 = NBRC 12681. NCBI lineage: Bacteria > Pseudomonadati > Pseudomonadota > Gammaproteobacteria > Enterobacterales > Enterobacteriaceae > Citrobacter > Citrobacter freundii. The sequence continues at coordinate 1,355,141 of NZ_CP049015.1, forward strand.
GTATGGGGATGGCCCAGGCGCTTGGCGTTCGTTTTCTGGATGCGCAAGGTGCGCCATTAAGCGCTGGGGGCGGGAGTTTGTCTCGCCTTGCGCGCATCGACCTGCAACACTGCGATCCGCGGCTGAAAGCGTGTCGCATTGACGTCGCCTGTGACGTTGATAATCCGCTGGTTGGCCCGCGCGGCGCGGCAAGAGTATTCGGCCCGCAGAAAGGGGCGACGGCGGAAATGGTTGAGAGGCTGGAAGAAGGGTTGCTCAACTATGCCCATGTGCTGCAAACGCTGACCGGCGAGGATGTTGCTCAGGTGGCGGGCGGCGGAGCGGCTGGAGGAATGGGGATTGCTGCGTTTATCTTCCTGCAGGCCAGCATGAAACCCGGGATCGAGATTGTGCTGCAGGCTGTACAGCTGGAGCAGGCAATCCAGGACGCGGCGCTGGTTATTACCGGCGAAGGGCGTATTGATTCGCAAACGGTCGGTGGCAAAGCGCCAATCGGTGTCGCGTCGGTAGCCATGCGGCATCATGTTCCCGTGATCGGCATCGCCGGGGTGTTGGGCGAAGGCGTAGAGGTGGTTCACGATCATGGTATCGATGCGGTGTTCAGTATTCTGCCGCGACTCGCGCCGTTAGCAGAAGTGCTGACAAACGGCGAAACCAATCTCTATCACTGTGCGCGTAATATCGCTTGTGCGATGAAATTGGGTCAGGTGGTGGCTCAGCGTTAAGCATAAAAAAAGCCACGGTATACACCGTGGCAAAACCCAACATAGCTAAATAAAAAAAGTATCAGGAGGGCTATACGCTGTTAGATCTCAACATCCCGGTTGCAATCTTTGGAATAGATGTAGCTGAATGCTTCGCCACGACCCACGCCGTATCCGGCCTGCAGGGAATAAGCTCCCATAAAGATGTAGTCGCCTTTTTTCACCGGGATCCACTGATTGTCGAGGTTATAAACGCCCTGGCCTGAAAGAATATACGCCCCGTGTTCCTGGACGTGCGTTTCGATATAACCGTGGCTAGCGCCCGGCTCGAACGACAGAATGTGCATATTCATATCGAAGCCCAATTCTTTAGGCAGGAAATCCAGCAGGATCACGTCATCCATGCCTTCATAATGAATACGTTCTAACTGGTTGGTGTTACCGGAAACCAGCCACGGCGAATGACCTGCTACTGGCGTATAACGACGTTTGTATAAAAACAGCTGGCTGTCTTCAGCCTGGGCATTACTAAAGGTGAGCAGCTCGCCGGGCGGGCAATAAAGGTATCCACCCTGAGTTAAAGCGAATGTTTTACCCTCTGCTTTTGCTTCAATTTTGCCGGAGATAACATAGACGAACGTTTCAACGCCTTCGCCGCCGAAACCGCTCTGGTTACCACCGCTTTGGTGAACCGTTACCAGATAATCAACAAACGACGCGCCTAGTTTCGGCGTTGAGAGGATGGTGACGTCACAGTTTTCAAAACCCGGAATGATGTTTTTAACCAGTCCGTCCGGGGTTAGCAGGGCGAAGTTACCGTGTTTTACAATTGCGCGATTAGCCAGTAAATCATCGCGATAACCCGTAACGTTATTCAGATATCCCATGGGTGACTCCTTATTTCTGCCAGGCAAGTTGATGAAGCATTAATGCCAGAGTTTTGACCCCTTCGGCAAGGTCGTTAATGTTTGTGCGTTCAGCGGGGTTGTGGCTGATACCGTTAATGCTGGGAATGAAAATCATGCAGGTCGGTACGCGAGGCGCGAAAATTTGCGCATCATGGCCCGCGCCGCTGTGCATCACACGGTAGTTCAGCTGTTCTTTTTCACACAGTTCGGTAAGGGTGGAGACCAGTTTACTGTCCATCGGGACCGGCGTTTCATCCATCCACAAATCGATATCAATACCGATATCCATTTCATCGCAGATGGCGCGCATGTCGTTTTCCAGTTGCTGAGTAAAATCACGTAATACATCGGCATCGGTATGACGGCAATCGATCGTGAAGGTCGTTTTTCCTGGCACCACGTTGACGGTGTTCGGCTGCGGCTCGACCTTACCAAAGGTCAGTACCAGAGGATCGCCATGTTTTTTGGCTTTCTCGATAGACTGGCTGCAGATGCGACTGAAAGCGTAAACGGTATCGCGACGGTAGCTCAGCGGCGTTGTACCCGCATGGTTGGATTCGCCGTTCAGCGTTACCGTGTAGCGACGTTGTCCGACAATCGCGCTGACGACGCCTATCGACTGGCCATTGCTTTCAAGCACGCAACCTTGTTCGATGTGTAATTCAACGAAGGCTTTGATGTCATTACGGGCATGAAGTGGTTCTGCGGGGAGGGTAAAGCCGCAGGCGTTCATTGCGTCAACAAAACGGGTGCCTTTCGCGTCCTGGATGTTACGGACGTCATCGGGATTGGCCAGCCCAAAAATGTTTTTGCTGCCCCAGAAGACATACGGGAAGCGGCTGCCTTCTTCTTCTGCCATCGAGACCACTTCGACCGTTTTCAGCGGTGCGCCGTAGGTGGTCTTAAGCCAGTCAATTGCTAACCACGCCGCCAGCGCGCCAAACTGGCCGTCAAGATTGCCGCCGTTGACGACGGTATCAATATGCGAGCCGCTTAAAATGACTTGTTCCGGGGATTCACTCCCGCGCAGGCGACCGTATAAATTACCTACTTCATCAAAGCGTGTTTCCAGGCCGCTGACATCCATACGCTTTTTAAATTGTTGTTGTGTTTCAAGCCATTCTGGCGAATACAGCAGGCGCGTCATCCCACCGGATGGATCTGCGCCAAAGGAAGAGAGCCAGGGAAGGGTTTCTTCTATTGCGTGACGAAAATGATTAATCATATGAAATTCCTGTTTCAATAATTATTGCGCAAAGGGGTTCTTTGTTTCGTATGACTTGATATAGAGAGCATCGGAAATCAGGTATTGATAAATATCATCAACAATGTCAATGCCATGAACGGCGGCATTACGTTGATTAATATCTTGATCCTGTCCGGGGTAATAAACCTGTTTAAAACCAGGCGCAGGAGTAACGGCATTCAACTCTTGCATGGTTTGACTGAGATGCTGACGAAATAATTGGCTGGAGGAGAAAAACTCGGGGTTAATCACCAAATGCAGTTGGCCTAAATTACGTCCAGCATGGAGATCTTCATACATAGAACTGACCTGACGACCAAACGGTAATCCCAGTAGAATCCCGGATAACACATCGATCATCATCATCAGACCATAGCCTTTCGGCCCGGCAGCGGGAAGCAACGCATTAACCGTAAAAGGATCGGTGGTCGGCGCGCCATTTTTATCGACAGCCCAGGTATCGGGGATTAGTTCATTGCGTGAGCGGGCATCCAGAACTTTGCCCCAGGCCTGCACCGTCGTCGCCATATCGAAGGTCATGATATCGTCGCCAGCCCCCGGCGCTGCGAAGGCTAACGGATTGGTTCCGTAGTAAATTTCTGCGCCGCCGAACGGTACGACCATCGGATCGGACTGGCAGACAGAGAGTCCAATCAGGCCTGCGCGGGCGGCTTGCTGCACAAAGTAAGAAATGGCTCCGCTGTGCCCCATTCGGCTAATGCCGACAACGGCGACGCCATTTTTTTCAGCAATTTCAATTGCATGCTCCATACCCATTTTTGCTGCGACTTGCCCGGCGGCATTATCGGCATGCAAAATCGCTGTGCAGGGACCGGTATCTTCAAAACGAAATGTGGGTTCGCGGTTGGTGCCGCCTTTTGAAATGCGCTCGGCATAGTATTCAACGCGTACAGCGCCATGAGAATGAATGCCTCTGGCATCGGCATAAACCAATACCTCGGCAACCGTTGCGGCGTGCTCACGTTTTAGTCCGGCCTTGCAAAGCTTATTCTCGATAAGCTGGTGGAGTGTTTCCCGACTGATTTTCATCTGTCTTCCTTTTTAACGACGGTGTGAAGCATGACTGCCGTTAACATACCGGGAAAATAAATCTAATATGTGATCCAGACAGGCAAAAAAATATAGTTAGAATTTATTTGATAATCAGCATTGGTTTGCCTTTTCTTTTTAAATAAATAATGTCGTTAGAAAATAACATGTAATCCTTAGGTGGTTATTAAAATTCTTTTGCTAATAAATCGTATGTGATATCAGTCACTCTATTTGCTATGCCAGATATATACCTTGAGTTCCACATTAACACTACTCGTGCAATTGCCATGGGTGCAATTATTAAGGGGTTGTTATGATCCACGCCTTTATTAAAAAAGGGTGTTTTCAGGACTCTGTCAGTTTAATGATTATTTCACGCAAGCTGAGTGAGTCCGAAAATGTAGACGATGTATCGGTGATGATGGGAACGCCAGCGAATAAATCATTGCTGGAAACAACCGGATTCTGGCATGACGATTTTAATCAGGCGACGCCGAATGATATTTGCGTGGCGATTCGTACTGAAGCGGCGGATGAAAGTATTACCCAGGCTATTTTGCAGCAACTGGATGAGTCGTTGCAGCAGTTGGCGCAGGCAACCGGGGGGAGCCAAACGCTATTGCAGGTCAGGCGCTGGGAAAGCGCGTGTCAGAAATTGCCTGAAGCGAATATGACGTTAATTTCTGTAGCGGGCGAATACGCGGCTGAACTGGCGAACCAGGCGCTGGATCGCAACCTGAACGTCATGATGTTCTCCGACAACGTCACGCTGGAAGATGAAATCAATCTGAAGCGGCGTGCACAAGATAAAGGCCTGCTGGTGATGGGACCCGATTGCGGAACCGCCATGATCGCTGGTACGCCGCTGGCATTTGCCAACGTGATGCCGGAAGGCAACATTGGCGTCATAGGCGCCTCAGGCACAGGGATCCAGGAGCTGTGTTCACAGATAGCACTGGCCGGGGAAGGCATCACTCACGCCATTGGTCTAGGTGGACGCGACCTGAGCGCTGAGGTGGGAGGAATTAGCGCACTTACCGCGCTGGATATGCTCGGCGCGGATGATAAAAGTCAGGTGTTGGCTTTTGTGTCTAAACCACCTGCGGAAGCCGTTCGCCAGCGGATTGTCACGGCGATGAAAGCCACGGGTAAACCCGTTGTGGCCCTGTTTTTAGGTTACACCAGCGCAGCGACCCGCGATGAGAACGTCTGGTTTGCCTCGACGCTGGATGATGCGGCCCGTCTCGCCTGTTTACTGGCACGCGTCACGGCGCGACGTAGCGCGCTTTCTGCCACGGGGGACGGCCTTATTCGGGGGCTCTATACCGGAGGAACGCTGGCTGCCGAAGCGGCGGGTCTGCTGGCCGCAAACCTTAATGTTGCAGCGGATGCACAACATCATCACGGCATGATGTTGGATGCCGCCGGGCATCAGATTATCGACCTCGGGGATGATTTTTACACCGTCGGGCGTCCGCATCCGATGATCGACCCTGCGTTACGCAATCAGCTTATTACGGACCTCGGCTCTCAGCCGCAGGTGCGGGTGTTATTGGTCGACGTCGTGATTGGTTACGGGGCGACGGCAGATCCAGCTGCATCACTGGTTGAGGCCTGGCAAAAGGCATGCGCTGTGCGTGACATCGACCAACCGCTGTTTGCGATCGCCACGGTGACCGGTACAGAACGCGATCCGCAGTGTCGTTCACTGCAAATCGCCACGCTGGAAGATGCCGGTATCGCCGTGGTGAGTTCACTGCCTGAGGCTACCTTGCTTGCCGCCGAACTGATTCGCCCATCTCAACCTTTATCTCATCAATCCTCACCTTCGCTACTGGAAAAAGTGGCGGTCATTAATGCCGGGTTACGCAGTTTTGCACTGGATTTACAGGCGGCAGAAAAGCCTGTGGTGCATTACCAGTGGGCGCCTGTCGCTGGCGGTAACAAAAAACTGGCTCGTTTATTAGAACGTTTGCAATAAGGGGTTCCAATGTTTACATCAGTGGCACAAGCCAATACTGCAGTAATCGAACAAATTCGTCGCGCGCGCCCGCACTGGCTGGATGTGCAACCCGCGTTCTCGTTAATCAGTGAACTTAATGAAGGAAAAACGCTGCTTCATGCGGGACCGCCAATGCGCTGGCAAGAGATGACCGGCCCGATGAAAGGGGCCTGCATTGGTGCGTGCCTGTTTGAAGGGTGGGCCAATGACGAAATGAGCGCGCTGGCATTACTGGAGCAGGGGAAAGTCAATTTTGTACCTTGCCATCACGTTAATGCCGTGGGGCCAATGGGCGGGATCACTTCTGCCAGCATGCCGATGTTGGTGGTGGAAAACATTACTGAAGGGAACCGCGCGTACTGCAATCTCAACGAAGGCATTGGCAAGGTGATGCGCTTCGGTGCGTACGGCGAGGATGTCCAGCAGCGCTTACGCTGGATGCGCGATGTTCTGATGCCGGTCTTAAGCGCCGCATTGGGGACGCTGGAACAGGGTATTGATCTGACCGCCATGATGGCACAGGGCATTACGATGGGCGACGAGTTCCATCAGCGCAACATTGCCTCTTCAGCCCTGCTGATGCGTACGCTGGCACCGCAAATTGCCCGTCTACAACATGATAAGCAGCAGATTGCTGAAGTGATGGATTTCCTCAGCGTAACCGACCAGTTCTTCCTCAACCTTGCGATGGCTTACTGTAAAGCGGCGATGGACGCCGGAGCGATGGTGCGTTCTGGCAGTATTGTGACGGCGATGACCCGTAATGGCGACATGTTCGGAATTAGGGTGAGTGGACTTGGCGATCGCTGGTTTACCGCACCGGTTAACACCCCGCAGGGACTGTTCTTTACTGGTTTTTCGCAGGAACAGGCTAACCCTGATATGGGTGATAGCGCCATCACCGAAACGTTTGGCATTGGCGGAGCAGCGATGATCGCCGCACCAGGCGTCACGCGTTTTGTCGGGGCTGGTGGAATGGAAGCGGCGAAATCTGTGTCCGAGGAGATGGCGGAAATCTATCTGGAGCGCAATATGCAGTTGCAGATCCCTGGCTGGGATTTCCAGGGGGCTTGTCTGGGACTCGATATTCGCCGCGTGGTCGAAACGGGGATTACGCCACTGATCAATACCGGTATTGCGCATAAAGAGGCCGGTATTGGTCAGATTGGCGCGGGAACCGTCCGTGCGCCGTTGGCCTGTTTTGAGCTGGCTCTCGAAGCGCTGGCTGAAAGCATGGGCATTAGCTAAAAGAGGCACGCATGATGATCATCCATCCTTTGCTGGCCAGCCAACAGTCCCCGGATTTCCGCCAGTCCTGGCAATTGTCTGGCGTCTGGCGACGCGCGATTAATCTCGTGGCCGAAGGGGGCGCACTGTTGACGTTGCACCGCCAGGGGAGCGGCTTTAGCCCGGCAGGATGGGTGATCCGTACGCATGATTTTGATGCGCTGCGTGCGGTGTTACGTGGAAACGAATCTCCTCAGGCTGTCCCTGGTGGGATCCAACTGGGGCCATTTTTACTGTGCCAGCCGCATCGCCGCTGTTCGTTGAGAATCACTTCCCGGCCACATTCCCCGCGCCTTGCACCTGCCTGGATGGATCGCGGTGAGGAAACGGGATTGTTCGGGCCGTTAATGTTGGCGGCAAACCTGCCTTTGTGCCCCGAACTACGCCAGTTCCGTCACTGCTTTTTCTCGGCGCTTGCGGGGTTGTCGACAGACTGGCGACAGTGGTTAGGCAAGGGGCCCGGGCTAACGCCCAGCCATGATGACACGTTGACCGGCATGCTGCTGGCAGCCTGGTATTTCGGTGCGCTGAATAAGGTTTCCGGCCAACATTTCTTTGCTGCTTCCGGCAACCTTGAACAGGCGACGACCGTGGTTAGCGTGAGCTACTTGCGTTACGCGGCTGCAGGTTACTTCGCTTCACCTTTACTCCACTTTACCCATGCATTGCGTCGTCAGGAAAGACTGGATGCGGCGATTCATTCGCTGCTGGCGCTTGGGCATACCTCCGGCGCAGACACTTTGTTGGGTTTCTGGATTGGACAACAAATCATAGAAGGATAGGGAATGAAAACGCTGGTTGTTGCTCTCGGTGGCAACGCATTATTGCAGCGCGGCGAGGCGCTGACTGCAGAAAATCAATACCGTAATATTGCCAGCGCCGTACCCGCCCTGGCGCGTCTGGCGCGCACATATCGCCTGGCTATTGTCCATGGCAATGGGCCGCAGGTTGGCCTGCTTTCGTTACAGAATCTCGCCTGGAAGGAGGTCGAGCCTTATCCATTAGATGTGCTGGTGGCCGAGACGCAGGGCATGATTGGTTATATGTTGGCCCAGAGCCTGACCGCTGAACCGGAAATGCCGCCAGTGACCACAGTGTTGACACGAATTGTTGTCTCAGAAGACGATCCTGCGTTTATGGCACCGGAAAAATTTATTGGTCCGGTCTATTCGCCAGAAGAACAAACGCAGCTGGAAGCGACCTACGGCTGGCATATGAAGCGTGACGGCAAATACCTGCGGCGCGTTGTCGCTTCGCCAGAACCTCGCCAGATCGTTGAAAGTGACGCCATTAAGCTCTTACTCAAGGAAGGGCATGTGGTGATTTGCAGCGGGGGTGGCGGTGTCCCGGTTACTGGCGAAGGATTAGGGTCTGAAGCGGTCATTGATAAGGACCTGGCGGCGGCGTTGCTGGCTGAACAGATTGATGCCGATGGTCTGGTTATTTTGACCGATGCTGATGCGGTCTATGAAAACTGGGGAACGCCGGAACAGCGCGCGATTCGTCAGGCCTCTCCGGATGAACTGGCGCCGTTTGCTAAAGCAGATGGTTCGATGGGACCAAAGGTCACCGCTGTCAGTGGATATGTGAAACGCCGTGGGAAACCAGCATGGATTGGCGCGCTGTCACGCATTGAAGATACGCTGGCGGGAAATGCTGGAACCTGTATCCGTCTGTAAAAAAACGGGGCGTGTGTATACCCGCCCCGCGTCTTCTTATTTCAGCTTTGACTGCGCCCAGATAATACCGCTGGCATATTCCGGCGGCAGCAGGGGGATAAGCGCTTCCAGTGTCGCGCTAAGGCGCGCGGTATCGCTGTCGCTCAGGTTCAGGTGACCCACCTTACGCCCTTCACGCACTTCTTTGTCATACCAGTGCAGGTGTACCAGCGGTAGCTTCAGCCAGTCGTAGTTCAGGTCGCTACCAATCAGGTTTACCATCACCGAAGGATTATTCACCACCGGCGTAGGTAACGGCAGGTTGGTAATGGCGCGCAGGTGCAGCTCAAACTGGCTGATGCTGGCGCCGTTTTGCGTCCAGTGTCCGCTATTGTGCACGCGCGGAGCCAGTTCGTTGATCAGCAGACCTTCCGGGGTGATGAAACACTCCATCGCCATCACGCCGACATAGCCCAGCTCCTGCATGATGGCGGAGAGCATCGCTTCAGCCTGTGCCTGCTGTCTGGCGTTAGCCTGCGGGAACACCACGCTGGTGCGCAGAATGCCGTCCTGATGCAGGTTATGAGTCAGCGGATAGAAAACGGTGCTGCCGTCATGCGCCCGAGCGCCAACCAGTGAGACTTCGCCAGAGAAGTTGATTCCCCGCTCGACGATGCACTCGCCATAGCAATCATCCGGCAGTTGTGCGGTTTCATTTGCGCGCAAACGCCACTGCCCACGACCGTCGTAGCCGCCGACGCGACGCTTGACGATCGCCAGCTCGCCGAGTTTGTCGAATACCGCAGACCATTCGCTTTTATCTGCCAGCAGTTGCCACGGCGCAGTCGCCAGACCGAGCTTGTCAAAAAGCTGCTTTTGCGTCAGACGGTCGGCAATAATCGGGAAGACGTCGCGGTTAACAAATGCCGGGTGGCGCGCCAGTTCGCGGGTGAGTGCCGTTTCCGGCCAGCGCTCAATCTCAGCGGTGATCACGCTTTGCTGAAAAGGGACAGCAGCCGGTTCAGCGTCCAGCCCGACGGGCCAGACCGCAATGCCCAGCGGCTCGCCGGCCTGACGCAGCATGCGTCCTAGCTGACCGTTACCGAGTACGCAGACCTGCTTCATGCCGCACCTCGCGGGTCCGGGTTTTCCAGCACTTCATCGGTTTGTGCTTTGCGCCAGTCGTCCAGACGCTGGTGTAATGCTTTGTCGTGTGTAGCCAGAATTTGCGCTGCCAGTAGGGCCGCATTGGCCGCACCCGCTTTGCCGATCGCCAGTGTTCCAACGGGAATACCGCGAGGCATTTGAACAATGGAGTAGAGGCTATCTACGCCGCTCAACGCTGCGCTTTGCACCGGAACGCCGAGAACTGGCACCAGCGTTTTCGCCGCAATCATGCCAGGCAAATGCGCTGCGCCACCGGCTCCGGCAATAATCACCTGATAACCGTTCTCTTCAGCGCTTTCGGCGAAGCTGAACAATTTGTCTGGGGTGCGGTGGGCGGAGACGACTTCAACATGATGCGGAACGTCCAGGATTTCGAAGATTTCGGCGGCGAACTGCATGGTAGCCCAGTCGCTTTTGGACCCCATCACGATGGCGACACGCGCCGGATTATTGCGGGAAGACATGCGTCTGAAAACTCCTGTGGTGCACTACACTCGACTTTTGAGGCCACAGAGAATAGCATAATTAACCTTCAAGGAAAACGATTGCGCGCTTTACACTTCACTCTTCAAGCTGCCTCTTTGTTGGCTGCATCTGCTCACCCTAGTCACTTACTTTTGTAAGCTCCCGGGGACTCACAGATTTGCCGCCTCGATGCAACTCGAATTGTTTTGTGTAAAGAGGAGCTGGATATCTGCAGAATTAAAACGGAAACGCGATTAGCTCAACGTCGCTGGGCGTGACTTTCACCATTGAGCCTTCGGTATGCCATGCGCCTAATACCACGCGGAAAGCGGGTTGCTCATTGGCCGTGAGTTCGTGGACAGCCGGACGGTGTGTATGTCCGTGAATTAACCACTGGACCTGATGTTTTTCCATCTCGTTAATCACGGCCTGCGGATTCACATCCATGATTTCCAGCGATTTACTGCTGTTGGCGGCTTTACTGTTGGCGCGCATTTTTGCGGCAATGCGCTGGCGAACAAACAGGGGCAGGGCGAGAAACAGCTTCTGTAGCCAGGGTTGATGTACTTTGGCGCGAAACGCCTGATAGCCTGCGTCGTCGGTGCATAAAGTGTCGCCATGCATGATCAGCACCTTGCGGCCATACAGATCGAGCACTTTTTCTTCGGGAAGCAAGGTCATGCCGCTCGCACGGGCAAAACGTTTGCCGAGCAGAAAATCACGGTTGCCGTGAATAAAAAAGCAGGGGACGCCGGAATCTGCCAGCGTTTTTATCGCTGCGGCCATTTCATGATGCAGCGGATTCGGGTCGTCATCGCCAATCCAGGCTTCAAACAGGTCGCCGAGAATGTATAGCGCATCGGCCTTGCGCGCATCGCCGGCTAAAAAACGCAGAAAACCGGCGGTGATCGCCGGTTCTTCTGTGCAGAGATGAAGATCTGCAATAAACAGTGTCGCCACGATTACTCGCTGACGGTCACGTTTTCGATGATAACGTCTTCTTTTGGCACATCCTGGTGCATACCGCTGCGACCGGTGGAAACGCCTTTGATTTTATCAACCACGTCCATGCCTTCAACAACTTCAGCGAACACGCAGTAACCCCAACCCTGCATGCTTTCACCGGAGAAGTTCAGGAAGTCGTTGTCAGCAACGTTGATGAAGAACTGTGCGGTTGCGGAGTGCGGAGCCTGAGTACGCGCCATTGCCAGCGTACCACGGGTGTTTTTCAGACCGTTGTTCGCTTCGTTTTTGATCGCTTCTTTCGTGGCTTTTTGCTTCATGCCTGGCTCGAAACCGCCGCCCTGGATCATGAAACCGTTAATAACACGGTGGAAAATGGTGTTGTTGTAAAAACCTTCGCGGCAGTAGTCCAGGAAGTTTTTAACTGTTTCAGGCGCTTTATCATCAAACGTTTTGATTACGATATCGCCGTGATTAGTGTGGAAAGTAACCATTTTTGCATCCTGTTCCGATAGATTGGTGCTTCGACCCCGTCAGGGGTCAGAGTTAGGGGTGTGTTATAGCATAACCGCAAGCTGTGATCACCTCGCAAAGTGTGCTGCTTCCGGTCTAAATTATGGGTATTATACAGACTTTACTATCCACACACGTCTACACGGAATCTTCGATGTTAAAAATCTTTAATACACTGACGCGCCAAAAAGAGGAATTCAAACCTATTCATGCCGGGGAAGTCGGCATGTACGTGTGTGGTATTACCGTTTACGATCTCTGTCATATTGGCCACGGACGTACCTTTGTTTCTTTCGACGTCGTCGCGCGCTACCTGCGTTTCCTCGGCTATAAGCTGAAGTATGTACGCAACATTACCGATATTGATGACAAAATCATCAAGCGCGCGAATGAAAACGGTGAAAGCTTTGTCGCATTGGTCGACAGAATGATCGCGGAAATGCATAGCGATTTCGATGCGCTGAATATTCTGCGCCCGGATCTGGAGCCGCGCGCTACGCACCATATCGCTGAAATTATCGAAATCACTGAGCAGCTGATGGCCAAAGGTCACGCTTACGTTGCTGATAACGGCGACGTGATGTTCGACGTGCCGACTGACCCGAACTACGGTCAGCTGTCACGCCAGGATCTGGATCAGCTGCAGGCGGGTGCTCGCGTTGACGTGGTTGATGTGAAGCGTAACCCGATGGACTTCGTGCTGTGGAAAATGTCCAAAGAAGGCGAGCCGAGCTGGCCGTCTCCATGGGGCGCTGGTCGTCCGGGCTGGCACATCGAATGTTCGGCGATGAACTGCAAACAACTGGGTAACCATTTCGATATTCACGGCGGCGGTTCGGACCTGATGTTCCCGCACCATGAAAACGAAATCGCGCAGTCCACCTGTGCGCATGACGGTGAGTACGTTAATTACTGGATGCACTCCGGGATGGTGATGGTTGACCGCGAGAAAATGTCTAAATCGCTGGGCAACTTCTTTACCGTGCGCGATGTGCTGAAATACTACGACGCCGAAACCATTCGCTACTTCCTGATGTCGGGTCACTATCGTAGCCAGCTCAACTACAGCGAAGAGAACCTGAAACAGGCGCGTTCTGCGCTGGAGCGTCTGTACACTGCACTGCGCGGTACCGACAAATCCGTTGCCCCTGCGGGTGGCGAGGCCTTTGAAGCACGTTTCATTGAAGCGATGGACGATGACTTCAACACGCCGGAAGCTTACTCCGTGCTGTTTGATATGGCGCGTGAAGTTAACCGCCTGAAGGGTGAAGATATGGCGGCGGCTAACGGTATGGCTGCGCATCTGCGCAAGCTCTCCAGCGTGCTGGGACTGCTGGAACAGGATCCGGAAGCGTTCCTGCAAAGCGGGGCGCAGGCGGATGACGGTGAAGTTGCTGAAATTGAAGCGTTAATCCAACAGCGTCTGGATGCGCGTAAAGCGAAAGACTGGGCGGCGGCTGATGCCGCGCGTGACCGTCTCAATGAGATGGGCATCGTGCTGGAAGACGGCCCGCAGGGCACCACCTGGCGTCGTAAGTAACTCTCTATATTGCCGGATGGCGGCTTACGCCTTATCCGGCCTACGATGGAATGATCGGTAGGCCTGATAAGCGTAGCGCCATCAGGCACTATTAATGACGTTTGTACCACCACAGCACACCCATCATCATAACGGCCGGCAGCCATACCCACATCAACTCCGAAGTTATTACCTGATGCCCATACGGTGTGGCGTAGCGTGATAGCGCAAACGGGGCGACTTTAATCACCTGCCACGGTGCAAAGAAGCGTTCATCCGACCACGGCCACAGCCAGCCGACGCCTTTGCCGCCTGTCGTAACGGAATCCAGCAGACTGTGTGACAGCAGTGAAACCGTCAGGAATAGCCAGCAGCGAATCAATCCCGCCTTAAACCATCGTCGGCCAATCAATACGCAGAGCAGCGGTACCACGAAGGCGAACAGCAGTGAGTGGGTAAATCCCCGGTGGCCAAACACATTGCCATAGGCGACACCGAACTTAAATGACAACACATCGGCATCTGGCAGCATAGCCAGAACGACGCCAGCAAACAGTAATCGTGGGGGGATGACTTTAAGTCCGAGACCTAACCCTAAACAGAGCGGAACGGCTGCGTGGGTAACAATAGTGGGCATGATGATCGCTTCGTGTGGAAAAACAACATGCTAACAGTTCACTGTGAAGCGGGGATGAAGTCATTATCTGAAAACGAGAGGGAGAAGTGGCCGGATACGGTGTTTACCTCATCCGGCACTTAGGGTCATGCCACGACGCTAATGCTGTGACCTTCAAAGCTCACGGTCTGTCCGGCAACGATTTTGCAGCGTTTACGCGTTTCAACAACACCATCGACCTTCACTAACCCTTCGCCAATAGCAATTTTTGCCTGGGCGCCGCTTTCGCTCCAGCCTTCCAGCTTCAGCAGATCGCAGAGTTCAACATGTGGGTGTTTACCCAGTGAAAATGTGGCCATCTTAAACGTCCTTTACATCATGATATTCAACACACGCCTGCAGCGTGTTTTCGATAAGTGTGGCGACCGTCATTGGGCCTACGCCGCCGGGGACCGGCGTGATATATGACGCGCGTGCGGCAGCATCTTCAAAGACCACATCGCCAACAACCTTACCATTCTCCAGACGGTTGATGCCGACATCAATCACAATCGCACCTTCTTTGATCCACTCGCCAGGAATAAAGCCCGGTTTACCGACGGCAACAATTAGCAGGTCAGCATGCTCAACGTGGCGACGCAGATCTTTGGTGAAGCGATGGGTGACGGTGGTGGTGCAGCCAGCCAGCAGCAGTTCCATGCTCATTGGGCGACCGACGATGTTTGAAGCGCCAATGACGACCGCATTCAGGCCGTAGGTGTCGATGTTGTAACGCTCAAGCAGGGTCACGATACCGCGCGGGGTACAAGGACGCAGGCGCGGCGCACGCTGACACAGGCGACCGACGTTATACGGATGAAAACCGTCAACGTCTTTATCCGGTGCAATACGCTCCAGCACTTTAACGTTGTCGATACCGGCAGGTAACGGCAGCTGTACCAGAATACCGTCAATGGTGGTATCTGCATTGAGCGTATCGATCAGCTCAAGAAGCTCCGCCTCGCTCGTGGTTTCGGGCAGGTCATAGGAGCGGGAGACGAACCCCACTTCGTCGCAGGCTTTGCGTTTACTCGCGACGTAAATTTGCGAAGCCGGATTGCTGCCTACCAGCACAACAGCCAGGCCTGGGGCGCGTAATCCAGCCGCTAAACGCGCCTGAACTTTTTGAGCAACCTCAGAGCGCACCTGCTGCGCAATCGTTTTACCGTCAATAATCTTTGCTGCCATCAGAGAGAGGATTCCGTCTGTTACGTTAAATCGAAGGGGATGCCACTATTTTGTCAGAAGCGGGACGTGCTGTCAGTTTTCGTTTGCGTTTTTATGTGCGCCAGGGCCGTCACGGGCTGCAAATGGTGTCAGCACAAAGGCTGAAGCCTTACGAATAAATAGTAAGCATGCTAATTAAAATTAACGTGAATGAAACATCTCATCACCCTGGGTTCTTTATGGGTAATGCTTCATAAACCAGACTGTTACGTACTATTACGGCGGCATTTAGGTAATATTAACCAAGACTTTTCTTAGATCCCATTAAGAATTAGCCAGGGCTATTAAAAGGATTTGCAGGTATTTTTCATTAATTGAAATGTTTAATTTATCGCTGTGACGAATAGTCATATTCGCGAAGGATAATTAGTAAATCAAATACTCAGGAGAGTCGGGGTAAAAGGTTAGCTAATTCTCTTGCGATATATATCTTTACAGGATGCAGAGATAATTAGCCTGACATTTAATGTCGATAATGAAAACGGATCCCGCAGGATGCTGGAGCCGGATGTGTGTAATTCAAGGGAAATCCATGAAACGTAAATTAATGACCTCTTCTGTTATTGCCAGCCTGATGTTAGTCGCAGGTGCTGCGGTTGCAGCCGATCCGGTAAGCGTGAGCGGCGGTACTGTGCATTTTGAAGGTGAACTGGTCAATGCAGCCTGTGCAGTCAGTACTCAGTCATCCGATCAGGTTGTTACCTTAGGCCAGTATCGTACTGCCAGTTTTGCCGCAGTAGGTGATACAACGGCACAAATTCCGTTCTCCATCGTGCTGAACGACTGTGACCCGAAAGTTGCCGCAACCGCAGCTGTGGCTTTCTCTGGTCAATCCGATATTACCAACAACAACCTGCTGGCTGTCACTTCTGCAGATAACGGTACCACTGCCAGCGGTGTCGGGATTGAAATTCTGGACAATACGTCCACCGCGCTGAAGCCAGATGGTGCCACCTTCTCTACCGCTCAGGCTCTGGTAGAAGGGACCAACACCCTGCGTTTCTCTGCGCGTTACAAAGCCACTGCCACCAGCGCTACGCCGGGTCAGGCAAATGCCGACGCGACGTTCATCATGAAGTACGAATAAGCCGTTTTGATTTGCGCAAGGATGACGTTCGCCTCACTGGATGAGGCAATTTCCGGGGATGATGAAGGATGCGGCAGATGATAGGGAAAGGCGTGGCGCTGGCGGGAATGCTGTGCGTACTGCCTGTGTTTGCACATACGGTAATACTGGAAAGTGGGCGCCTTCACTTACGGGGGCAGCTCGTCAATGGTGCCTGCACGGTCGCTACTGACAGCCAAAATTTGCGGGTGCAAATGGGGCAGTATCGCACCAATGCTTTCTCTGGGACGGGGAGCTTTGCCTCTACCAGCGTGCCGTTTTCACTGCGCTTAACGTCATGCAGCTCCGATGTTTATGACCACGTTGGGATTGCGTTTGCAGGCGTGACGCCAGCGGAAGATCCGCAGGTTTTCCTTGCCAGTGGAGATGCGTCTGCGGCTTCGGGGATCGGCCTGGAGTTATTTGACCAGCGCCAACGGCAAATTATTCCGAACGCGCTGCCGCTTCATTATGCGCCGATTATAACGCAAGAGATGACGTTTCATTTCACTGCTCGTTATCGGGCTGTCTCGGAAAATATAACGCCGGGAACGCTTCGTTCAGACGTGTGGTTTACGTTGGTTTATCCCTGATTTATTTCCCAACGATAATCACACCAAAGGTATTTGTAGCTATGTTTAATTATCTAAAATCAGGTTTTATCCTTTTACTGTTCTTATTTCCTGTTGCCAGTGTTCAGGCTGCCGGAGGCATTGCATTAGGCGCTACCCGTGTTATTTATCCAGCCGATGCCAAACAAACGTCACTGTCTATTAGCAATAGTGATACCAAAGAACGTTACCTGGTCAATTCATGGATTGAGAATAGCGCAGGTGTTAAAGAAAAATCGTTTGTGGTTACACCTCCGTTGTTTGTCAGCGAGCCCAAAAGCGAAAACACGTTGCGTATTATCTATGCAGGTGTTCCGTTGCCCAAAGATCGTGAGTCGCTGTTCTGGATGAACGTAAAAGCCATTCCGTCAGTCAATAAAAACAGCCTTGAGGGCAAAAACGTTCTGCAACTGGCGATTCTGTCCCGCATCAAGCTTTTCGTCCGTCCGAATAATTTGCCGCAAATCCCGGAAGATGCCCCGGGGATGCTGACGTTTTCCCGTTCAGGCAACCACCTGAAAATTAACAATCCGTCAGCGTATTACGTCACGTTGGTCAATCTCAACGTGGGGAAAACGAAGGTCGATAACGTGATGGTTGCACCGAAAAGTGATGCGCAGGTTCTGTTGCCAACAGGCGTGCAGGGCAACGTTACGTTCCAGACGGTCAATGATTATGGCGCTGTGACCCCGGCCCAAACGGTTAGCGTGCGTTGAGATAACGATGAATAAGACAACGTATTTTCCTGGCCTGTTACCGGGGGTTACGCCACCGCTGGCGGGGGTGGCGTTGTCCACGCTGGCGGCGCTCTTTCCCTCTTTAAGCCATGGTGAAAGCTATTTTAATCCGGCCTTTTTATCTGCGGATACGGCAACCGTGGCGGATTTATCACGTTTTGAAAAAGGTAATCACCAGCCTGAAGGTGTTTATCGCGTGGATATCTGGCGCAACGATGAGTTTGTGGCTACTCAGGATATTCGTTTTACGACCAGCGCGGGAAAATCCGGGGAGAAGTCCGGTGGGCTGATGCCGTGCTTTGGGCTCGACTGGGTGAAGCGCCTTGGCGTCAATATCGCCGCGTTTCCGGCACTCAGTAAGGATGCGAACGATACCTGCATCAATCTACCAGAGGCGATTCCAGGCAGCGAGATTGCGTTTGATTTTTCTACCCTGCGACTAAACGTCAGCCTGCCGCAGGCGTCGATGTTAAACAGCGCGCGTGGCTATATTCCACCGGAAGAGTGGGATGAAGGCATCCCGGCTGCGCTGGTTAACTACAGTTTCACCGGCAGCCGCGGGAGTGATACGGACAGCTATTTCTTAAGTATGCTCAGTGGCCTGAACTATGGCCCCTGGCGCTTGAGAAATAACGGCGCATGGAGCTATTCCAAAGGTGACGGATATCACTCACAAAGCTGGAAAAACATCGGCACATGGCTTCAGCGCGCGATTATCCCGCTGAAGGGCGAGCTGGTGATGGGTGACAGCAACACCGGCAACGACGTTTTTGACAGCGTCGGATTTCGCGGGGCGCGGCTCTATTCCTCAGACAGTATGTATCCCGACAGCTTACAGGGTTACGCGCCTACCGTTCGCGGTATTGCGCGAACAGCGGCAAAGCTAACCATTCGTCAGAATGGCTATGTGATTTATCAAAGCTATGTTTCACCGGGCGCTTTCTCGATAACCGATCTCAACCCGACGTCATCCAGCGGTGACCTTGAGGTGACGGTGGACGAAAAGGACGGCAGCCAACAGCGCTATACGGTGCCGTACTCCACGGTTCCCTTGTTACAACGAGAAGGGCGTTTCAAATATGACGTGGTCGCAGGGGATTTTCGCAGCGGCAATAGCCAACAATCTTCTCCATTCTTTTTCCAGGGAACATTAATTGCTGGGTTACCAGAAGGCTACACCGCTTACGGCGGTACGCAGTTGGCCTCACGCTACACGGCGGTGGTTTTAGGCACCGGCCGAAACCTGGGGGACTGGGGGGCGGTTTCTGTCGATCTGACCCATGCCCGCAGCCAACTGGCGGATGACAGTACGCACCAGGGGCAGTCATTGCGTTTTCTATATGCGAAATCGCTGAACAATTTTGGCACCAACTTTCAGTTGTTGGGATATCGCTACTCTACGCGTGGTTTCTATACCCTCGACGATGTGGCGTATCGCAGTATGGAAGGCTATGAGTACGAATACGACAGCGAGGGCAATCGCCACGATGTGCCCGATGTGAAGAGTTACCACAACCTGAGCTACAGCAAAAAGGGCCGTTTCCAGATAAACATTTCGCAGAATCTGGGGGATTACGGATCGCTGTATGTCTCGGGTAGTCAGCAAACGTACTGGAATACCTCAGACACCAATACCTGGTATCAACTGGGCTATGCCAGCGGCTGGCAAGGTATTAGCTATTCACTCTCCTGGTCGTGGAATGAATCGGTTGGCATCTCCGACACCGACCGTATTGTCGCGTTCAATATGTCAATACCGTTCAGCCTGCTGAGCGGACGGCGCTACTCGCGAGATAGCGCCTTCGATCGCACCTACGCCACCTTTAATGCTAACCGTAATAGCAATGGACAAAACAGTTGGCAGAGCGGGATCGGCGGTACGTTGCTGGATGGACGCAACCTGAGCTACAGCGTGAATCAGGGGCACAGCAGCACCAATGGCTACAGCGGAAACGCCAGTGCCAACTGGCAGGCGGCCTATGGCACGCTGGGCGTGGGATACAACTACGATCGCGATCAGCATGACTACAACTGGCAACTCTCTGGCGGCGTGGTAGGGCATGCGGATGGCATTACGCTCAGTCAGCCTCTGGGTGATACCAACGTGCTGATTAAAGCGCCTGGCGCACAGGGTGTGCGGATAGAAAACCAGACCGGCGTTCAAACCGACTGGCGTGGATACGCGGTGATGCCGTATGCCACCGTCTATCGCTATAACCGTGTCGCGTTAGACACCAATTCCATGAACAACAATACCGATGTGGAAAATAACGTCAGCAGCGTAGTACCAACGCAAGGGGCGCTGGTGCGAGCTGCGTTTGATACACGAATCGGTGTGCGGGCGCTGATTACCGCCAAACATGCCGGTAAACCCGTGCCGTTTGGCTCTATTGTGCGGGAAAACACCAGTGGCGTGACCAGTATGGTGGGCGAAGACGGGCAAATTTATCTCAGTGGTCTGCCGCTAAAAGGCGAGTTGCTGATCCAATGGGGGGAAGGCGCAAACGCTCGCTGCGTGGCGCGCTATGCCTTGCCTGAGGAGAGTCTGAAACAGGCGGTGACGCTCACGAACGTGACGTGCGAATCTCCAACGGCACGACAGGAATAATACGATGAAAAGACAAACGGGTTTGTTACTGGGAAGCGCTTTACTGCTGATGGCACATTCGTCATGGGCGACGGTCTGCCATAACTCGAATGGCACGCCAACGGATGTTTTTTACGATTTGTCGAATGTCTTTAACAGCAGCAACAACCAGCCGGGACAGGTTGTAACGTTACCGGAAAAATCGGGCTGGATTGGCGTGAATGCCACCTGTCCGGCCGGAACGTCGGTGAATTACACCTACCGAAGCTATGTCACTGAACTTCCGGTGCAAAGTACCGAGGGCGGTTTTCAGTATCTGAAGCTCAATGACTACCTGCTGGGAGCCATGAGCATCACCGACAGCTATGCCGGGTTGTTTTATCCTCCGCGTAATTATATCCGCATGGGGACTCACCCCAACGTATCGAAACAGCAGCCTTTTGGCGTAATGGATTCAAAGCTGGTGTTTAAACTCAAAGTGATCCGCTCGTTTATTAACATGGTTCCGATTCCGCGGCAGACGATGTTCAGCGTCTATGTCACGACCAGTACCGGAGATGCGCTAAGCACGCCGGTGTACACTATCAGCTACAGCGGTAAGGTGGAGGTTCCACAAAACTGTGAGGTGAACGCCGGGCAGATTGTTGAGTTTGATTTTGGCGATATCGGCGCATCGTTGTTTAGCAAGGCGGGGGCAGGAAACCGGCCCGAAGGCATTAATCCGCAGACAAAAACCGTGGCGATAAAATGCACCAACGTCGCCGCACAGGCCTACTTGACCATGCGTGTAGAGGCTGAGAAAGCCACCGGAAAAATGATGGTTTCTGACAACCCGGATTTAGGTTTTATCGTCGCCGATAGCAGTGGTAACCCGCTGACGCCTAACAATTTGTCCAGCAATATCCCATTTCAATTGGATGATAACGCCGCAGCCAGGGTCGGTATTCGGGCATGGCCGGTCAGCGTGACGGGGAATAAACCTACCGAAGGGCCTTTTACGGCTCGTGGTTATCTGCGAGTGGATTATGACTAACAAGCAAACGCCATTCGCAGGGGCGCTTCTGGCGATGGTGTCCCTGCTAACATTCAGTTCGTTGGGCCATGCCTCCTCGTCGCTGGGGGAAATCAATATTGAGCTGCGTGGCAACGTGGTGGACTTTACCTGTGCGGTGATTGCCAGCGACAGCAATAAGTCGGTGGAGTTGGGGACCTGGCCGACAAAGCAGCTTCAGACCAGCGGAGATACCACTCAACCGGTCGCGTTTACGCTGAAGCTTGAAGGTTGCCCGCCGGGATCCGCATCGATAACGTTTTCCGGTACTCCGGCTCCGGGCACGACGCTGTTGGCGCTTGATGATGCGGTCATGGCACAAAAGGTGGCGATTGAACTGCACGACAGCGATCGTACGCGATTACCGCTCGAACAGGCGAGCCAGGCCGTGGGGATTGATGAGAACGGCAATGCCACGCTGACCTTTTTCGCCAACTATATCGCGTTAGCCGATGGAGTTCAGCCTGGCGTCGCCAGGGCTGATGCCACGTTTATGATTAACTATAACTAATCAATAAGCTGATAAAATGCTCCCGAACGACATCTCGCCGGGAGTGTTATTACATTAACTCATGCATTTTTGCATAATCGATCAGCTCAACGATGGTGTGCAACCCGAGCTTGGAGTAGATATTCGCCTTGTGAGCGCTAATCGTTTTATTGCTGAGTAACAACTGTTCAGCAATTTCCTTATTGGACAGACCGTTTGCCAGATAACGCAAAACCGTAACCTCGCGGTTAGAGAGCGGCATGTCATTCAGCACACCTTTTTGTGCGTTTATATTGTTAATGAAATTAAGGGTGTCCGACGGGAAAAAAGAATATCCCGATAAAATCATTTTTACTGCATTGTAGATATCATTGAGATCCTTTCGTTTACTGACAAAACCATTTGCACCGGCCCGGATAGCACGCCCGGCATAAAAAGACTCCGATTTGGAAGAGAGAAACAGCACCCGAGTTTTCTCCTGCAGAGACTTTATTCTCTTGAGTAATGTAAATCCATCCGAACCAGGTAGTTCAATATCCAGGATGACAAGATCGACCGGGTATGTGCGCAGGTGTTCTATTGCCGTACGGCTGTCGTCGGTTTTCAATACTACCTGAATATTACTGTTTTTCTCGAGTAGTACTTCTATCGACATTCTGACAATAGGGTGTTCGTCCATAATGATAACGGATGCTGGTTTCATTGTTGTATGCCTCAAACTGTTTGCGTATCTTGCGAATTTGATAAAACATCAGGCGTTATAATATTGTCAAATAGCCAAGAATTGTTCTGCGGGAAAACCGAATAAATATTATTTCATCCTTGTTTATTCGGTTGTTCTTCTGCAGAACAATGAATTTGTGGAAAATCCATTTCACACCGGGAAAACTAACAATTAATCAGGAAACTGTGGGGATTATACCTGCTCTGTTCTTTCGGAAAAGACTTACAACATCCCGGTTGTTAATGTCAGTTAGGATATTCTGAAAGATCCAGATGTGTTAATGACTATTGGTATTATTTATCTGCAGTTCGAATTATGGCAGATTGAAAATTTTTTTTAAA
The DNA here is from genome assembly GCF_011064845.1 of Citrobacter freundii ATCC 8090 = MTCC 1658 = NBRC 12681. Classification (NCBI taxonomy): domain Bacteria; kingdom Pseudomonadati; phylum Pseudomonadota; class Gammaproteobacteria; order Enterobacterales; family Enterobacteriaceae; genus Citrobacter; species Citrobacter freundii. The sequence goes on from NZ_CP049015.1 coordinate 1,378,154, forward strand.
TAGTAAAAACGATACAATAAACCAATTGTTTAGGTTTTGTTAAGGCTGCAATTAGGCTTTTTTATATTGAAATGCACAGAATCAGTAAGGTTAAGTGTGACAGTGGCACCAGGCATAATACCAGGAATAGTTGTAAATATTAAATATTTGTAAAAATTAGATCTTTTTTCTTATTCAAGAATAAGTAGTTTCCTAAAAAATCTTATCGCACATAGGGTTATGGTGTTAAATTAAATGAAGAGAGGTAACGTTGAGGCGGTGTATCAGATGCAAAAAGCGTTGTCTGCTGGGTAACCCCAGGCGCGTAATCAATTGGTTCAGGCGATAGATGATACGGTGGTAAGGTTGTGTTTGTAACAATGCAATCTTTTTTAAGGAGTTACCTTGTAAAAGTAAGGCAATCATCTCCCAATCGAGCTGATTTATGCGTCTGGAATGAATATAGTCAGGAACCGGCGATAATAAGGCGTGACGCACCTCCGGAAGGCGTAAATTGCGTGATAGGATATAAAATGGACCGGATAGTGAAATAAAGGTAGTCAGGTCTTCATCACGACTTGAAAGCATTATGAAGATCTGGATGTCATTACGCTGCTTAATTAGCTGGCGCAAACGTTCAAGTATATCGAAATAGGGGAGTGTTAAGCTTTCTATGTCAATCACTAACTGGCTAATTACTGGTTCTTGCATGCTGGGTAAGGCCGACTCAACGCTCTGGAAGACCGCCGTACGTGTGCCTGAGAATAAATGTCGACTTAACGCATAGGCCAGGTAGTAGTCTGTTGTAATTATCGCCTGAGATATAGTGTCGTCCGGTAATGTGTATTCGAGTTTTTGCGCCAGATACTCGAGCCGGTCAAATACTTGTGAGGTACAGTGGGGATATTGCCAGGTACAGTTAGTGTTTCGTATGCGGCGATAGCGGTCCCGGCGTTTTGCGCTGTGCATCCTTTTCCATTCCATTTCTGTTGCGGCAGGTCTGGATAAATTGCTGACTATAAACATCCCTGACCCAAATTTTTGCCAGCGTAAAGGTCAATGTCCTTGTGCCGTTGGGTTTCAGTACTTCAACAATCATCAGACTGGCAATTGCGTATCCCATCAGAATAATCTGCCGGAAGTTTTCTGATGTCTTACTCAATGCCCAAAAGATCGTTTTATCCAGTTCAACCTCTCTCTGATATTAGATAAAATATTACCGGGTGTGTCTTTCTGTTACCCCGGAAATAGTATGGCTGGATTATTCTGGCAGTCTGCGGATAGGTACAGTAGGAGTCGATACTTAATCGAGGATGAGATATTTCTCAATAAAAATTAGGCAGAGATACCCCGTCTAATTTTGTAGAAAATTCAGATGGGCGCGGATGTATCTTAAGAATTGCTGATCGTTTTTCACATGCAGCTTTTTCATTATGCCGCGGCGGGTCGCTTTGGCTTGAAGATCGCTTATTGAGAGTAGGTGAGCCGTTTCGGCTAAGGTATATCCGCTGGCGAGAAACATTAAGAACTTGCGTTCGTCGACAGAAAAGTTGCGGGTAGTGCAGTAATGGCAGATAGTTGCAGGCACGTTGTTGCGCAGCGCACGTTTTTGCAGGATGGGGACTAATTTTTTAGTCATTTCCTCAACGTCATCTTCCCGATAGATCAGCGGCAACATGTACAGGCAGGGCCGGAACATCAGCTTATCTTTATCGTTTCTGTTGCAGATGACAACCCGGTGTTGGCGGCGGGTATGGATCGGAATCTGATAGCAATCGGCGCTGAGCCAATCTTCATCCAGGGAGATAAACGCGATGTCAGCGCGATCGATATTCTCGACAGGTAAAAAGCAGATCTCCTGATGCCACTGATTTGCCAGATGGGAGATGATGATTTTCAGTCCATGTTCGAAGTGACTGTTTTCTTCCTTGATGGCGATACTTAACATTAAAGAGTTCCTGAACCACTGGAGGGGTAAGGGAATGTTAAGCAAAATCATAAATATTCTAAATACATGTATCCTTAAATCTGGCGTTTCGTGGGCTGAGTTGTTACCAGGTGATTTCCTGGATACCCTTGAACAAGCAGAAAAAATCAACATTCGTACACTTCGCCAGCAACTGAAATAAAAGGCATTGACTCAGCAGGCGCTGACCGTATAATTCACGCGTTTCATCTGCATGAAGTAATTACTTCGCAATGCGCCCTTAGCTCAGTTGGATAGAGCAACGGCCTTCTAAGCCGTAGGTCGTAGGTTCGAATCCTACAGGGCGTACCATTCAAAGTTAGTCCCTATGCTCAGCTTCAACGTACCGTTACGCGCGGGACGGTTTTTCTGCTTCCAGCCAATGTTCTACCTCATAAAGACTTTGTTGGATCTCCTCTCTGAGTGAAAAATCACCCAACGGCTGCTGTTCAAGTGCTGCACACATCGTACTGGCTGAGTGCATTCCCATGCTGGCGCAGCTGCTTTTGAGCTGATGCGCCAGACGTTTTATCTGCTCGCGCTCATTTAAATCTCGCGCCGTGTCAATTTCATCTAATAAAGGAAGGGTGTGTTGCTTAAAGAGCGCTAACCATTCGTGCACCTTTTGCCATCCCATGACCTGGATATCCCCAGCCAATTGCTGAAAATCTAACCGTTTGTTGTCATTGTCTGATGCAAGCGGGAGAGACTCGTTGGCGTGCAGATAATGCGTAATAAGTCGACTGAGTTCATCCCGGGGAACCGGTTTTTGAATAATGCCGAGAAACAGGGTGCTGGTTCTTTGGTTTAGCGTTTCGTCGATGACGTGTGCGCTAAAGCCGATCAGGTTAAGTGCCGGATAGTCGTGGGCTAACTGCTGCGCCAGCGTGATCCCGTCGATATCAGGAAGATCGAAATCAACCAGAGCAGCATTAAAGCTGGCATCTTCCCGCAACAGGCTTAACGCCTCCTCGGCACAGTCGACAGCGGTGACCTGTGCGCCATTGAGAGTGAGCATTTCTGTGCTGATGCGCTGCGTAAGGGGATTATCCTCGATAAGCAATAAGCGTAAGCCCTGTAACGATATGGAGCGTTGTGCGGGTTTAATGACGGGCATCGTGGTTGCCCGCAATGGCAGACGCAGCTGAAAACAACTCCCGACGCCGGGTGTGCTGGTAACGCTTAGTTCTCCCTGCATTGCCTTGGCGAGACTGGCGCTGATGGTGAGTCCGAGCCCGGTTCCTCCGCGTTTACCGCTTACCTGAACGAACGGCTGAAAAATATCGTGCTGACGGGCAGGGTCAATTCCGCATCCTGTATCCTCAACCTCAACATACCAGTCCTGATCTTCACGCCGACTACGCAGGATAATGTGTCCTCGATCGGTAAAGCGTAGTGCGTTGTTTAATAAGTTAGTAATGATTTGCCGGATACGGCGCGGATCGCCACGCAGGGAAGCGGGAACGTCATCGGCAAAATCCGCAACCAGCACGACCGGGCGACCGCTAACGCGGCTGTTCATGAGTTGAAGCGTACTTTCCAGCAAGGGTTTGGGTTCAAAAGGCTCATCGCCTATCGCCACATTCTTTCCACCGGCTTCGATGGCGGAATAGTCGAGGATATCGTTGAGGATGGTCAGTAGAGACTCGCCCGAGTCGGTGATTGCGCGTAGATTTTCCCGATGCTGTGCCAGGGCGGGATTGTCTGAGAGCAACTGCGCAGTGCCGAGGATACCATACAACGGAGTGCGTATTTCATGACTCATGGCGGCAAGAAACGCCGATTTTGCCTGGTTAGCTTTTTCAGCTTCTGCACGGGCCTGCCGGTGTTCAGATACCATAGAATGCAGCTCGGCGGTGCGAGCTTTAACCTGTGCGGCCAGATGTTTGCGATGGTTATTGAGGGCGTGAACGCTACTGCGAAAGGCATCCATCAACCGCCCGATGGTATCCAGCTCGCGAACGCCTGCGGTTTCCGGAAAGGGGGAGTCAATATCCCCCTCAAGTAGACGCTGCAACGCCTGGGTTTGCTGTGCCAGTGGGCGTGTGACTGAGCGATAAACCACACGCCAAAGTATAAGAATCAGCAAACATAATGACACGCCACCTAACAGCAGCAGCAAGTGTTGCCCGCGCTGGCTGGCCTGTTTGAGATGCGCCAGTCCGCTTTGATTGCGTTGGCCGATGATTTCCACCAACTGGCTGACTTCGCTACTGAAACGGGTAAATTGTTCGATATTATTCTGCGATAAGATCTGCAATTGGGTCGTGATGTCATTATCCTGGCGATACAGGGACAGCAGCTCAATATAACGGCTAATCGTATTGACGGTGTCGGCCACCTGAGTGCGCACCACTGGATCTTCAATACGTATTTGTCGGCGGTGAAGCACTCTGACGGCGGCATTCAACTGGCTTTCCAGCGCAGCCAGGTTATTCTGCGCCTGGTTATTCCCCAGATTCATCACCATTTGCTGCACGCGTAGCGCGCTCAGGCGCAGCTCATTCATCTGGTTATAATATTCCAGATCGATATCGATGAGCCTGTCCAACGCGTGTTCAGCCGCTTGCCCCTGATGACTCTCAATTAAATCATAAATGCTTGCCTGCGTGGCGCCCGCCGAGGTAGCTGCATTGCTGGCCTGGCCGCGCGCCATTTCGGCAACGTCAGCGGTGGCCTCAATAATTTGCTGGCTAAGTTGTTGCTGTTGAGCGCGTAATTTCAGGCGTTCGCCAACCATCTCCCCCTGATGGCTTAACGACTGGGCGATCTCTTTTTCCTGTTGTTCTATGGCCGAAGTATCAAAGCCCTGTTCACGAAGAGTTTTGAGTAATGTGGTTATTTTCAGACTCTGGGCGGTTAGCATTCTCCCCTGAGCCAGCCACATATTTTCATTGTCTGCGGTGGTCAGATTTTGTGCGGAAAACAGTTCCCAGGCACTGGCCTCGCTGAGCTGGCGCGCCATATCCATGGTTGGAATTAGCGCCTGGGTATTGGCCTGCTCAACCTGGCTGACAAAACGCAGGTTATACCAGCCTGTCAGCGTACTGATAAGAGTCAGTGCCGCCATCAGCGCAAAGCCTATCCACAGTCGTTTGGTCAGAGATAAATTCACTGTCTGGTCGCCACAGATTAAAAAGGTTGAGTCCAAAAGAGGAAAGCAACTAGGATAAAGCCTTATCAATGTTGAGGCTATCATGCGCGTATTGGTTTTCCTGCTTATCACACTTTTTCCCGGCTTAAGTCACGCGGCCGGGTCTGCACTGCTGCGCTGGCAGGATACCCGGCAGTCAGTCTCGGTGCCGCTGACGGACGTTACTGCAAGCAAAGTCTGGAAACTGTGCGCGTTGTATCCCAGCCTGAAGGATTCTTACTGGCTTTCAGTGAATTACGGCATGCTTGAGGCGGCAAAAAAATATGGAGTAAGCCTGAAGGTGTTTGAGGCGGGAGGGTATCGTCAGTTCACCACGCAAAAAACACAAATCGCTCAGTGCCAGCAATGGGGCGCGGATGCCATTTTATTGGGCAGCAGCACAACGACTTTTCCGGATTTGCAGGCGCAGGTTGGTACGTTGCCGGTCATTGAGGTAGTGAATGCGATACACGATCCGACGGTGAAAGCACGGGTCGGAGTTCCATGGTTCCAGATGGGTTACCAGCCAGGCCACTATCTGGTTAAGTGGAGCGCGGGAAAACCGTTAAAGGTCTTATTATTGCCCGGACCTGATGACGCCGGAGGCAGCCGCGAAATGGTGGCAGGATTCCGTCAGGCGATTGCCGGTAGTCAGGTGCACATCGTGGATGTGGCGTTGGGGGATAATGATATTGAAGTTCAGCGCAACCTGTTACAAGAGATGCTTGAACGTCACCCGGATGTCGATGTGGTTGCCGGTACAGCAATTGCTGCGGAGGCAGCGATGGGAGAGAAGCGGAATCAGGGGACGCCGCTAACCGTTGTCTCTTTTTACCTGTCGCATCAGGTTTATCGCGGACTTAAACGCGAAAGAATCATTATGGCTGCCAGCGATCAAATGGTCTGGCAAGGTGAACTGGCGATTCAACAGGCTATCAGAGTATTACAAGGGCAACCGGTGCGGGAAAATATCAGTCCGCCGATCCTGGTGCTCACCCCGAAAAATGCCGACAGCCAGCATGTTCAGCGCTCACTTTCTCCTGGCGGGTTCCGTCCGGTTTATCTGTATCAGTACACGTCGGCTGCTAAAAAATAACCTTCGCCGTGCTGCGTCACCAGTAAATCAGCCCGTAGCTTATGGCGCAAACGGCGGATCAATACATCCACGGTGCGTAAGTCTGGATTGTCTACCCGTCGTGCCGAAAGCATACGCAGTAAACGTTCGCGGCTGAGAATTTCCCCCGGATTGGTGACAAAGGCGACCAGCATTTCATACTCGGCGCGGGTGAGTTTGATCGTCTCATCGCCCAACTCCAGGGTATGCCGGGAGACATTCAGACAGTATCCGGCAAACTGATAGCAGTTATCTTTGGTCTCCGGCTGTGCCTGGCGGGCAAGATCGATACGCCAGAGCAAATTTTTAACCCGAACCACCAGTTCACGTAGCTCCAGCGGCTTAGTGACATAATCATCAGCGCCCATTTCCAGGCCAACGATCCGGTCAATTTGATCGCTACGACCCGTCACCAGAATGATCCCTACCGTTGAGCGTTCGCGCAGGGCACGGGTCAGCATTAAGCCATTTTCGTCCGGGAGATTGATATCCAACAGAATAAGATCGACAGGATGTTGTGACATGATTTCACGTAGGCCTGTAGCGCTGGCGGTGACCGAGACGTGGTAACCCTCCTGTTCAAAGTATGCCTGTAACCTCGCCTGGGTGACGGGTTCATCTTCAACAATTACAATGTGATGCGACATCCTGATGGCGTGCTCTTTCTGTTCATATCTGTTCACATTGTGCCGTAAGTCATTCATCCTGACCAGTGTTGCTGTTCACATTTGAGAAATAAGATCCTCTGTAACTAAACCATAAAATTACAGGGGCTATTATGCGGAAACTATGGAGGGCGCTGCTCAGACCGAGCGCACGTTGGTCAGTGTTGGCGCTGGTCGTTATCGGGATTGTGGTCGGTATTGCGCTGATCGTCTTGCCGCACGTTGGTATTAAATTAACCAGTTCTACCGAGTTTTGCGTGAGCTGCCACAGTATGCAGCCGGTTTACGAAGAATATAAACAGTCTGCGCATTTTCAGAATGCCTCCGGGGTACGCGCAGAATGTCATGACTGCCACATTCCATCCGATATTCCAGGCATGGTGAAACGTAAGCTGGAGGCCAGCAACGATATTTACCAAACCTTTGTTGCCCACTCTATTGATACTCCAGAGAAATTCGAAGCCAAACGCGCTGAGCTGGCGGAGCGCGAATGGACGCGAATGAAGGAGAACAACTCCGCGACCTGTCGTTCTTGTCATGACTATGATGCGATGGACCACGCTAAACAGCATCCTGAAGCTGCGCGCCAGATGAAGATTGCGGCCAAGGACAACCAATCCTGTATCGACTGCCATAAAGGAATCGCCCACCAGCTTCCCGATATGAGTAGCGGTTTCCGTAAGCAGTTTGACCAGTTACGCGCCAATGCAAACGACGATGGCGAGACGCTCTACTCTCTGGACATCAAACCTATTTATGCCGCCAAAGGTGATAAAGAACCTGCAGGCTCACTGCTGCCCGCTTCTGAAGTGAAAGTGTTAAAGCGTGACGGTGACTGGCTGCAAATTGAAATTGTGGGCTGGACCGAGAGTAATGGGCGTCAGCGCGTGTTGGCGCAACTGCCGGGCAAGCGCATTTTTGTGGCTTCCATTCGTGGCGACATCCAGCAGCACGTGAAGACGCTGGAGCAAACCACCGTTGCGGAAACGAATACACCATGGAGTAAATTGCAGGCCACCGCCTGGATGCAGAAGGGCGATATGGTCAACGACATCAAACCTATCTGGGCTTATGCCGACTCGCTCTATAACGGAACCTGTAACCAATGCCACGGCGCGCCAGAGAAAGAACACTTTGATGCTAACGGTTGGATTGGCACGTTGAACGGCATGATTGGCTTTACCAGTCTAGATAAACGTGAAGAACGTACCTTACTGAAATATTTGCAGATGAATGCCTCTGACACTACGGATAAGCCGCATGGCGATAAGGGAGAAAGCAATGAAAAATAACGATCTCTTTCAGGCATCTCGCCGACGTTTTCTAATGCAGTTGGGGGGCTTGACCGTAGCTGGTATGTTAGGGCCTTCGCTGCTCACGCCGCGTAGCGCCAACGCCGCAGAAGTCCAGGGCACTGGCGTCAAAGAGGGGATTCTGACCGGTTCTCACTGGGGGGCTATCCGTGCCACCGTGGTTGATGGTTGTTTTATTGAGGCCAAACCGTTTGAGCATGATAAATACCCGTCAAAAATGATCGCCGGACTCCCGGATCACGTACACGGTGGGGCGCGTATTCGCTATCCGATGGTCCGCGTGGACTGGTTGCGTAAGCGCCATCAGAGCGATACCACTCAGCGCGGAGATAACCGTTTTGTACGCGTTTCGTGGGATGAAGCGCTGGACTTCTTCTACCAGGAGCTGGAACGCATTCAGAAGACCTATGGTCCGAGCGCGCTGCTGACTGCCAGCGGCTGGCAATCGACCGGGATGTTCCACAATGCTTCCGGGATGCTGGCACGTGCCATTGCGCTGCATGGCAACAGCGTGAGTACCGGGGGAGACTATTCCACCGGCGCCGCTCAGGTCATTCTGCCGCGCGTGGTAGGGTCAATGGAGGTATATGAACAGCAGACCTCCTGGCCGCTGGTACTAGAAAACAGCAAAACCATTGTGCTGTGGGGTTCCGACCTGATTAAAAACCAGCAGGCGAACTGGTGGTGTCCGGATCATGATGTCTACGAATACTACGAGCAACTGAAGGATAAAGTGGCGCGGGGTGAGATTTCGGTCATCAGCGTTGACCCGGTCGTCACCTCAACGCATGACTATCTGGGCCGCGACAAGGTTAAGCACATCGCCGTGAACCCGCAGGCTGATGTGCCGCTACAGCTGGCGTTGGCACACACGTTGTATACCGAGAAGCTCTACGATAAGCATTTCCTCGATAACTACTGCGTTGGGTTTGAGCAATTTCTGCCTTATCTGCTGGGCGAAAGTGACGGACAGCCTAAAGATGCCCAGTGGGCGGAAAAAATCTGCGGAATTGATGCAGATACGATTCGTGAACTGGCGCGGCAGATGGCGGGCGGCAGAACGCAAATTATTGCCGGCTGGTGCGTCCAGCGTATGCAGCATGGGGAACAGTGGGCGTGGATGATCGTGGTGCTGGCCTCGATGCTCGGTCAAATCGGTTTACCCGGCGGCGGCTTTGGCTTTGGCTGGCATTACAACGGTGCGGGCACCCCGGGGCGTAAAGGGATTATCCTGAGCGGTTTTTCTGGCTCCACCACCGTACCTCCTGTGCATGACAGCACCGATTATAAGGGCTACAGCAGTACTATTCCGATCGCGCGTTTTATCGATGCGATTCTGGAGCCGGGCAAAAACATTAACTGGAACGGCAAAACCGTTAAGTTACCGCCGTTGAAGATGTGTGTTTTTGCCGGGACCAACCCTTTCCATCGTCACCAGCAGATTAATCGCATTATTGAGGGATGGCGTAAGCTGGAAACCGTCATCGCCATCGATAATCAGTGGACGTCGACCTGTCGATTCGCCGACATCGTATTGCCGGCGACGACCCAGTTTGAACGTAACGATCTTGACCAATATGGCAACCACTCCAACCGCGGAATTATCGCCATGAAGCAGTTGGTGCAGCCGCAGTTTGAAGCGCGTAATGATTTCGATATTTTCCGCGATCTTTGCCGCCGCTTTAACCGTGAAGAAGCGTTCACTGAAGGGCTGGATGAGATGGGATGGTTGAAGCGCATCTGGCAGGAAGGAAGCCAGCAAGGGAAGGGACGCGGTGTTCATCTTCCGGCCTTCGACGTTTTCTGGAATCAGCAAGAGTACGTTGAATTCGAACATCCGCAGATGTTTGTTCGTCATCAGGCCTTCCGCGAAGATCCCGACCTTGAACCGTTGGGGACGCCAAGCGGTTTGATCGAGATATATTCGAAAACCATTGCCGATATGCAATATGACGATTGCCAGGGGCATCCGATGTGGTTCGAGAAAATCGAACGTTCACACGGTGGGCCAGGGTCGCAACGTTGGCCGCTGCATCTGCAATCCGTCCACCCGGATTTCCGTCTGCATTCACAGCTCTGCGAGTCCGAAGCGTTGCGTAAGCATTACGCGGTAGGTGGCAAAGAGCCGGTGTTTATTAACCCACAGGATGCCAACGCCAGGGGCATTCGCAACGGCGATATAGTTCGTGTATTTAACGCGCGTGGACAAGTGCTGGCCGGGGCGGTTGTCTCCGATCTCTACTCGCCGGGCGTGGCGCGCATCCATGAAGGTGCCTGGTACGACCCTGATAACGGTGGAGAAACCGGAGCGCTGTGTAAATACGGCAATCCGAACGTGTTAACGATAGATATCGGCACGTCTCAGCTGGCGCAGGCAACCAGCGCCCATACTACGCTGGTGGAAATTGAGAAGTATACCGGCAAGGTGGATAACGTGACGGCATTCAGTGGCCCGATAAAAATGGTGGCGCAGTGTGAATATGTCCCGGCTGAGCAGGTGAAGTCATGATGAAAGACACCTCCCTGACAAAAGAACAAATGGCCTGCGTGTACGCCTGGCTGGCGCAGTTATTTTCCCGGGAGCGTGACGATGAAAGCCTGGGGCTTTTGCAGTCCAGCGAAATGGCTGAGTGGTTCGCGGTGCTCAAAGGCGAGCCGCTGCTTGAGGCGCAGGTCCTTCTGCTGGAGGCGAAAATTGCCGCGCTCAAGGTGCGGGAAGACGCTACCCTGGAACTGGCGGCTGATTTTTGCAGCCTGTTCCTGATGTCGGATAAACATGCGGCGTTCCCCTATGCATCGGCTCATCTTGAAGGAGGGCCAAACTATGGGGTCATTAAACAACTATTATCTGATGCGGGCATGCAGGTAAGCGATACGTTTAGCGAGTCAGCCGATCATCTGGCAATTTTTATCGAACTGCTGAGCCATCTGCATTTTTCCCTGGCAGAGGCAGGACCGCGTCATCAGCAGGTTGATGCGTTGCGCAGAGAAACGCTGGCAGGGCTGTTACGCTGGTTGCCGGAGTTCACCACTAAATGCTGTCGGTATGATGACTTTGGTTTTTACGGCGCGCTAAGTCAGCTGTTGCTGGCTTTGGTCAGACTGGATAATCAGCGCTGAGAGCAGCACATCCGGTGGTAATGAATCTGTTGCCTCCGTCGTATTGCTACGTTCACCTTATGTTTTTCACTTCTCTGAAACGATACTGTCTGTGAACGTGTTAAGGGTACTATCGCCGTACCCTTAACAATCCCGGCTCCCGGCGGGAAAATTGTTGCTGCGCAATACTCTCCGCTTATTCCTTCAGGCTACCGGGCCGGGCGCGAGGCAACATCCCTGTAAAACGCGCCCTGAACCCGCATCCCTGCGGGGTCTCCCGGCCTTACGGAAACACGTCGGCAATTTTCAGCCGGACCAGTCCACACTTGACCTCCTGCGCTTTGATTTGAAAATCGCTGAACAGCAAAACAGATTTAACTGGAAATTAGGGCGTTGAAGCGATGACCTCGCTATGGTTGTTCCACTCCCAGTTATTTCCATGGTCTTTCATCTTCGTGAACTGAATGGCATTAGCACATTCGCTCCCGTTTTAACCCTATCACCGTACAACCAGCACCGGACATTTCGCGTGGCGTACCACGGCTGCTGCCGTTGAACCCAGCAGATAAGTGCTAAAACCGGGTTTATGTGAGGCGATGACAATAAGCTCGGCGTCTACTGATTCCGCCAGTTTGAGGATCTGATCCTTTGGCGGGCCGTAAACGACATGAGTTTGACTCCTGCCTGCAGGAATATTGAACTGCTTAATAATCTCTTCGAGTTTTTCGCTGGCCTTGGCCTGCAGACCACTTCTGTCCGGGAATTCGGTAGAGTAGGCCAGCCCCAGCGAGGCATAGAACGGAACGGTAGGAATAACGGCTAAAAAGTGAACCTTCGCGGTTTTGGCATGCGCCTGAACCTGTGGAACTACATGGCGAGTCAAATCGGTTTCAGAGATATCAATGGGCACCAGAATTGAGCGATACATATTCACTACCTCCTGTTTGTTTACCTCTACTCTGAGTGTAGCGAAAGTTGTCTTTGTATAATAAGTGACCAGATCAAGGTTACGTGCATAAATGTGCGTCAATGAAATGTGTGTGTCGCATGTCTGGCCGTATATGTATATGTGAGCAAAATTGTAAGACAGATATCTTCATTAATACGTGTAATCAAAAAACAGAAAAGGGTTCTTTTTTATGTGTTTTCATTATATATTTAATTATATAACGTTTGTCACCAAAGGATTAATTTCAACAGTTTTTAATCGTTATCAAACTTTTATTCTGATGTTTGTGTGATTAATAGTTAATCAAACTTTATGTTTGGTTTAAAATTCTAATTTTAAACGAAATTTGATATTTACATTTCGTTCTCATTAATTATGCGAGCCCCTTCAAACTTACCTATTGGCTGATTCTTATTTCTCTCTTCGCTTGATGAATATCAATAAGTAGCTGCTTTAGTATATTTATTGTCTACCTCTAAAAGGGTATTCGTCTGATGGAAATATAAGATGAGAAAAATAAATAAAACTATCATATGGACGATGCTGCTGTGCATTGTTCTTGGTGCAGTTATTGTTTTGGCAGGGCAATGGACATTGCACAAAACCTCGAGCACGGAATTTTGTTTGTCGTGCCATACGATGCAGGCACCTTACGAGGAATATACCGGCTCGGTTCACTTCCAGAATCAGAAAGGCATTCGTGCAGAGTGCGCGGACTGTCATATCCCGGAGGGCGGGCTGGATTATCTGGTGGCTAAGCTGCGGGCCTCAAAAGATGTTTATCACCAGTTCATAACCAAAAAAATCGATACCCCGGAAAAATTTGAAGAACATCGTCTGGAGATGGCGCAAACCGTCTGGGCACAGCTCAAGGCGAGTGATTCTGCGACCTGCCGTAGCTGCCACAGTATGGACGCCATGGATCTTGCTGCACAAAGCGCGGATGCCCAGAAGATGCACAAAATGGGCATCGCGGAAAAGCAAACCTGTATTGATTGCCATAAAGGCGTCGCCCATTTCCCACCTGAAATAAAAATGGATGACAGTGCGCTTAAAGGGCTTGAAGCGCAGTCAGCCTCTACTCCAGCCTCGGCAACTGAGCTTTATGCCGTAAGCAATACCGCGCTTGGCGATCTGGGAACTGTTTACCCGGCAACAAAAATGCAGGTTCTGAAAACAACGGACAACGCGCGACTGGTCGAGATTCGCGGTAGCCAGATGCAGGGAAGTGAACAGGTTATTTACTACGCAGCAGGGCAGCGTTTGATTCTTGCCAGCCTGAGTGAAAAAGGTCAGCAGTCGCTGAAGATCCTCTCCGACTGGAAAAAAGATGACTACGGCAATGCGTGGCGAGATGTCGTGCTGCAGGGCGAATGGAGCGGTTCCGCTCTCGCCAGCCGCGAACCCATGTGGGATTACGCACGCAAACTCGACAATGTGTACTGCGCGGGTTGTCATGCGCCAATTCCGGCGAATCATTTCACGCTCAACGCCTGGCCTTCTGTGGCAAAAGGGATGGGTGCTCGTACCAATATCAGTGAAAATGAACTGGATATCCTGAGCCGTTACTTCCAGTACAACGCGAAAGACATGAACAAATAAGCGATAAATCAGGAGAAATCATGAAACTCACAAGACGTGACTTTATCAAGACGGCTGGCGCGGCAACCGGGACAATGGCGATTTCTTCGGTGATCCCAATGCCGGCCTGGGCCGAAGGCCAGAATGGCGGGGCAATCCTGACGGCAGCACGTTGGGGTGCGGTATACGTGGAAGTAAAAGACGGCAAAGTGGTTTCCTCAAAAGGTGCGTTGCCGAAAACGGTGCCGAACTCATTACAGCAAACCGCGCCGGATCAGGTTCATACCAATATCCGCGTTAAGTATCCGATGGTGCGCAAAAGCTATCTGGAAAACCCGGGTAAAGCGGATGGTAAACGTGGTAACGATCCTTTCGTGCGTGTGAGTTGGGAACAAGCGCTGAAGCTCATTCACGAGCAGCATAGCCGGATCCGTAGCAGCTATGGCCCGTCCTCAATATTTGCCGGTTCCTATGGCTGGCGCTCCAGCGGCGTTCTGCATAAGGCGCAAACCCTACTGCAACGCTATATGAGCATGGCCGGTGGCTACGCCGGTCATACCGGAGATTATTCAACCGGGGCCGCGCAGGTGATCATGCCTTACGTTGTGGGATCGGTTGAAGTCTATGAGCAGCAAACCACCTGGCCGATGGTGCTAGAGCACAGTCAGGTCGTGGTGCTGTGGGGGATGAACCCGCTCAATACCCTCAAAATTGCCTGGAGCAGCACGGATGAACAGGGGATTGAATACTTTAATCTGCTGAAAAAATCAGGGAAAAGCGTCATCGCCATCGATCCGATGCGTTCTGAAACCATCGAGTTCTTTGGTGATAATGCGACCTGGATTGCGCCACATATGGGGACCGATGTGGCGATGATGTTAGGGATCGCCCACACGCTGGTGAAGAAAAATCTTCACGACAAAGCCTTCCTGGAAAAATACACCACCGGATATCCGCAGTTTGAAGAGTACCTGCTCGGCAAGAGCGACAAAATTGAGAAAACCGCCGAGTGGGCATCTGGCGTGTGTGGCGTGCCTGCTGAGCAACTGGAAAAGCTGGCGGAAATTTTCTCCAGCAACAAAACCATGCTCATGGCAGGCTGGGGGATTCAGCGTCAGCAATACGGTGAGCAAAAACACTGGATGCTGGTGACTCTGGCGGCGATGCTGGGGCAAATTGGTACCGAAGGCGGTGGTTTCGGGTTCTCTTATCACTATTCTAACGGCGGTAACCCAACACGCACCGGTGGGGTATTGCCAGCAATTTCCGCCAAAATTGAGGGGGGATCATCTGCGGGCAACGACTGGGCGGTTTCTGATGCGGTGACCAGCCTGCCGGTAGCGCGAATTGTCGAGGCGCTGGAAAACCCAGGCGGCAAATATCAGCATAACGGTAAAGAGCAAACCTTCCCGGATATCAAAATGGTCTGGTGGGCGGGTGGCGCTAACTTTACCCATCATCAGGATACCAACCGCTTAATCAAAGCCTGGCAGAAGCCTGAACTGGTTGTCATCTCTGAGTGTTACTGGACCGCAGCGGCCAAACACGCCGATATTGTTCTGCCAATCACCACCTCGTTTGAGCGTAACGATCTGACCATGACCGGTGATTACAGTAACCAGCATCTGGTGCCTATGAAGCAGGTCATCGCGCCGCAGTTTGAAGCGCGTAGTGATTTTGACGTATTTGCCGATCTGGCTGAGATGCTCAAGCCGGGTGGTAAGGCGGTCTACACCGAAGGCAAAGACGAAATGGCGTGGCTGAAGCAGTTCTATGACGTTGCGCAAAAAGCCGCCCGCGCCCAGCGTGTCGCCATGCCTCAGTTCAACGCGTTCTGGCAGCAGAATAAACTGATCGAAATGCGTGAGAATGAAAAGAATAACAAATATGTGCGCTACGCGGATTTCCGCAGCGATCCGGTGATGAATGCGCTGGGAACGCCGAGCGGCAAGATAGAAATCTACTCGAAAACGATTGAAGGCTATCAGTATAAAGACTGTCCGCCGCATGCGTCCTGGATTGAACCGGATGAATGGAAAGGAACTGCGGATAAAGATCAGCTGCAGCTACTGACGGCGCACCCGGCACATCGTCTGCATAGCCAGCTGAACTACGCGTCGCTGCGTAAAGAATACGCGATTGCCAATCGTGAACCGGTGACGATTCATCCGGATGACGCGAAAGCCAGAGGGATTGCCGAGGGCGATCTGGTTCGTGTATGGAATGCTCGCGGACAGGTTCTGGTGGGGGCGCACGTCAGCGACGGTATCAAACCGGGAATCATCTGTATCCATGAAGGCGCATGGCCGGATATTGAAAACGGTATCTGTAAAAATGGCGGCGCGAACGTGCTGACGGCGGATATCCCAACCTCACGGCTGGCGAATGGCTGTGCGGGGAATACCAGCCTGGTATATGCAGAAAAATTCACCGGTGAAGCGCCAAAACTCACCGTCTTTGATGAGCCAGCAATTGTCACCATGTAATGATGATGGCTGATAAACGGGGGCCGTAAGGCTCCCGTTTTTTATTACTGTTTGGGCAACGTTTTACTGTTGTTACTCAGCCAGCTCAATCACATCTCCCGTTGCCGGTGCGTCAGTTCCCGGAAGCCACAATCGCCCCCACGAACCGGTACAATGACAGCCGAGCAGTTTTTCGGGTTGCAGTTGCTTAATAAATTGTCGGGTCCGCCATAGCTTAGCGGGGGAGGCAGCACGTAAATGAAACCCACCGATCAGGGCATAAATTTGGTTAACCCCTGTGATTTTCTGGCAATGGCGTACGATGTTCTCTATTCCCCGATGCCCGCAACCAGTAATGATGACTAACCCGCGTTCAGATTTATAGATCAACACGCCTTCGTCACTGATGTAATCTGGTTGGAGTGTTTTTTCGCTAATCACACCATAGGATTGTGGCGTGGGGACGCTAATTTCCCCGGACCACAAAAAGCGATTGCTGATAGCCAGCGGCTCGCGGGTGTATTCCATGATGAATCGAGAGTAGTTGTTATCACGCGAGAGTTTTTTAAGTTTTCGTGGTGTTCCCGCAACAGTAACTGAGGCGTATCGTTCACAGGCTATTTGGGGATGGCAAATGATACGGCTGTTATCCGCAAGCCACGGCACGCCGCCGCAGTGATCGTAATGGCCGTGCGACAGCACCACGGCGGTTAAGTGCGTCAGGTCCACGCCCATTTGTGCAGCGTTATGCATGAAGCTGCCATCCGGCCCGGTATCAAACAATATTGTGGTCGTTTCATCCTGAACTAACAGACTTAATCCAGGCTTTGCCAGTAATGTTTTTCCAGCGCCAGCAGCACGTCGGTTTTCAAGCAGCACCGTGAGGGTCAAAGCCATGTCTGACTCCAGTATTAAAACGGCATACTGTAATGCATGGCTGTTGAGGGTGCTGTGATCGCAGCGCTCTTTAGCGGTATCTGTTATTCACGCACAATTTTGCCAGCGTTTCCTGCATCGCTGTCATTCCAGCTACCGCGACCATTTGTTTTAATGGTGTAAGTGGCATAACCGACGCGGAAGGTCATCGTATCCTTATAGGTATTTACGTCACGCACTTCCTTACCATTGACGTAAACGCCGGAATCTTCGACGTGAATATCAACGCTGCGTTGACCATTGGCAAATTTGGCCACGTAATTTCCGCTGAATTTGCCATCAATACCCGCATTATCGTGGTTATCCCGGCCTGTGGTATTTTGCTGCTCTTCACCATGGCGATGATGACGATTTTGCTGGCTGTTATCGCTCTCGATAAAGCCATGATCGTGGTTCCACTGATAGGATTTGTTCACATCACAACCATTGAGTTCGCTCATTTGCGTACAACCTGAACGTTCATATTTTTTCTGCATTGCCGGGGTAATTGCATATGCCGTTGTGGCCGTTGTCAGACCAAGGACCAGGAGGGTTAGCAGACGTTTATTCATTTTTCACTCACTATCATCATTAAGTTTATTTATAGGAACACGAGCTTTTTGGCTGTCATTTTTACGACGATGGCAGTCTCCCATTAAATATTAACGACGCATACCAGGGGGAATCCTAATTTATAATTAGGGTGAGGTGATAAATGTTGTGATACGCAACATAATAAGTAGTTGATTTACGATTTTCACACAATCTGAATAAAGACTTAAAAGGTTTTTACTTTTTAATGGGAGATTTAATGAATTATTAATATTGACATTAACGATGAACAAGGATGCAGGCTTGTATATAAACAGGCCTGCACGGGGAGAGTAGTCCACAATATTCAAACTTAGCGTATTTATGGATATTGTCGTCAATACAGCTCGTCTTTACCCTTGAGTTGAGATCTGTGCGCGGTGCTGCTCGGCCTGTATCTCATGAGCAAATGAATGGCCGTTATTTACTGATTGGTGAACAACCATTGCTTTTTCATGTTCATTCATTTGTGAAAATGATTGCGCATTGGTTGGTGTTGACGATGAATTATTTGCCTGCGAGGCATGTGCCTGCGCCATTTGTTGATGTGCAGAGGCATCACTGTTATTCATCATTTCATGAGCCATTGCGGCCTGTTGATGCACTTTAGGTGTTTCTGCCGCATTAACGCCAACTGAAATAAAAAACGCGATAGCTAAAAAAGAGGACATCTTATTCATCATATTTCTCCTGTTTGGGTTTACGGAAGAAAGTATAATTAATGGGGACTGTCAGTGGCGTGACAGGATTATGACGGTTGTGTCAGAGAATAGGTGATGACAGGTATAAGCGTCATCACCATAAATTACATCGCGTGCTTGGGAAGCGTCAGAATAAAGCGAGTGACATAAGGATCGGAAGTTACCGAGACTTTTCCGTGATGGGCAATCACAATCGATTTCACAATCGCCAGACCAATACCGCTGCCTTCGCCTTTACGCTGCCGTGAAGGGTCCACGCGATAAAAGCGGTCAAAGAGTCGCGGAAGATGTTGCGGGGGAATGGGGGGGCCGGGATTCTCAACGACTATCTGGACCAGACCATCCGCCTCTTTCACCCGCACGGTTACCGACTCACCTTTTGGCGTATAGCGCATGGCATTTGACAGCAGGTTACTCATTGCCCGGCGTAACATTAATGGGTCGCCTGAAACCCAGCATGCGCGTCCTTCAAACCGTAAACCAACCTCACGCTCCTCTGCCCAGGCTTCGAAAAAGTCGAACACTTTACCGACCTCATCAGCCAGATTGAGCGCTTTTTTTTCTGGGATCAGCTGATTGTTATCTGCCTGCGCCAGAAACAGCATATCACTCACCATTTTCGACATACGGCCAAACTCTTCGAGATTGGAATACAGCACATCTTCCAGTTCTTTTTGGGTGCGGGTCTGGCTGAGCGCAATTTCCGTTTGGGTGACGAGGTTAGTTATTGGCGTGCGGATCTCATGGGCAATATCCGCCGAGAAGTTCGACTGACGTTTAAATACGTCCTCGATGCGTTCGAGCATGTGATTAAACGAACTAACCAGTTGTTCCAGTTCAATAGGCACAGCCTGCGGATCGAGACGGACATCGAGATCTTTCGAGGTGATATTTTGGATGCGACGACTAACATTACGGATCGGTTCATGGCCTTTGTATACGGCGAACAGCACGATAAAAACAATCATGATGCTAATCAACGAAGCCGTCATAATTAACTTGTTTTTCAGATCGTTAATATAGTGCAGGTGAAAATCGATCGATAACGCCAGATACAGCGTATATGCTGGTTTTCCATCGGCAAGCTTTCCTACTGGCAGACGAATCATTCGCCAGTTAGACGATGTTTTCTGTCCGTGGATATGTCTGGAGGTTTGCAGTGTAGGGCCTGAGATAATAAAAACGTCGCTGGCATGAGCATTTTTATCCGGCCTTGCGCTGGCGATAAATTGCCGAAGATCCGGCGCATTGGGCGAATGAAAAATGGCCTTCTGGTTGCTATCTACCAGAGAAATAATGACGTTCGAGTAACCCGCCACCACATTTTTTAGCGTTTCCAGTCGGCGTGATTCTGGCTCGTTAGGTTGGTTAATAATCCGCTCCAGCGTGGTGCTAATCTCTTGTAAATCATTGATGTCCTGCTCGGCGAAGTGGACTTTCACGGAGTGGATCATTATCCATGCAAAGGCGAAAAATGACGCAATTGTCGCCAGACTGATAAAAAAGGTTAGTCGTGTCGCCAGTGAAAAAGGGCGCCGCCATCGTTTACTGGCCATCAGGAACCTCAAGCATATATCCCACGCCGCGCACGGTCTGAATCAGTTTCGGCTCATAATCGTTATCAATTTTGGCGCGCAGACGCTTAACGGCGACATCGATGGCATTAGTATCGCTGTCAAAATTCATATCCCAGACCTGGGAGGCGATCAGCGAGCGGGGTAAAACTTCCCCCTGATGGCGCAGGAAAAACTCAAGCAGCGTAAACTCTTTGCTGGTCAGAGTGATGCGCGTACCGCTGCGGTTAACTTTTCTGCTGACCAGATCGACCATTAAATCCGCGACCTGAAACTGGCTTTCGACAATCACCGCCGCGCCTCGACGCAACAGCGTTCTGACCCGTGCCAGCAGTTCGGCGAAGGCAAACGGTTTAACCAGGTAATCATCAGCACCCAATTCCAGACCTTTAACCCGATGTTCAATGGTACCCAGTGCGGTGAGGAGAAGAATGGGCATTCCTTTGTTGGCGGAACGCAGCATCCGCACGATATCCCAGCCGTTTACATCCGGCAGCATGATGTCGAGTATGAGCAGGTCGTAATCGCCGGTCATCGCCAGGTGATACCCGTTCAGGCCGTTATCCGCTAAATCCACGACAAAACCCGCTTCCGTCAGGCCTTTTGTCAGATATTCACCGGTTTTTTTCTCATCTTCGACTATCAAAACCTTCATCGCATTCTCCTTCACGCACGGGTTGTGCGGACTTTCAATTCTAGGGAAGCGGGATCGGATAGCAATCGGTTATTGGGAAAATGACAGTTTTGTCATTTTCCTGTCACCGGTTAAACAGAGTCACTTTAGTTAAAGTACAGCACTATAAATTCCTACACATTTTAGGGACATCAGTCCGGTCAGGACGAGAAGAACTATGAGCAAATTTAAGCTTCTTACTCTCAGCGCTATATTCGTGCTCGCCGGTTGTTCATTGGCGCCGGACTATCAGCGCCCGGCTTTGCCGGTGCCGCAGCAATTTTCTTTAAAACAGAATGCCCTGGTACCGGCTCCAGGTGAATATCAGGACACGGGCTGGCGGAGCTTCTTCGTTGACTCCCAGGTAAAGGCGCTGATTGGCGAGGCATTGGTTAATAACCGCGATTTACGTATGGCTGTGCTAAAAGTTCAGGAAGCGAGAGCGCAATATGGCGTCACGGACGCTGACCGCTACCCGCAACTCACGGCAGGCTCCAGTGGTACATACAGCGGTAAATTAAAAGGTGATAGCAGCACCGAACGTGAATTCGAAGCTGGACTCAATCTTAGTTTCGACCTGGATTTCTTTGGGCGGCTAAAAAATATGAGTGAAGCTGAGCGACAGAATTTCTTTGCCAGCGAAGAAGCGCGTCGGGCGGTGCACATCTCATTAATCTCCAACGTGTCGCAAAGTTATTTTAATCAGCGTCTGGCTTACGCGCAGTTGCAAGTTGCTGAAGAAACGCTGCAAAACTACCAGCGCTCTTACGCTTTTGTAGAGAAGCAACTGGTAACCGGTAGCACCAACGTACTGGCGTTGGAACAAGCGCGCGGTGTGATCGAAAGTACGCGTAGCGAAATTGCCAAGCGTAAAGGTGATCTGGCGCAGGCCAATAACGCGCTGCAGTTGTTGCTGGGTACATACGGGAAATTACCCGATGACCACGCGCGCAGCCGTGGGGATATTAAACCGGTAACGCTGCCGCCATCGCTCTCGTCGCAAATACTGTTGCAGCGCCCGGATATTATGGAAGCTGAGCACGGATTATTGGCGGCAAATGCCAATATCGGTGCTGCGCGGGCGGCATTTTTTCCGTCTATAACGTTAACCAGTTCCGTGTCCAGTAGCAGCAGCGATCTTTCCAGTTTATTTAATGCCGCCAGCGGCATGTGGAATTTTGTCCCCAAAATAGATATTCCAATATTTAACGCCGGACGTAATCAGTCCAATCTCGACCTGGCAGAAATTCGCCAGCAACAGTCGGTAGTGAATTACGAACAAAAAATTCAGAACGCGTTTAAAGAAGTGGCGGATGCACTGGTGTTGCGCCAAAGCATTGCCGATCAAATTAGCGGGCAGCAGCGTTATCTGGATTCATTGCAAATCACACTACAACGCGCCAGAGCGCTTTATCAGAATGGTGCAGTTAGCTATATCGAAGTATTAGACGCAGAACGTTCTTTATTCGCTACGCGGCAATCGCTGCTCGATCTTAATTACGCCCAACAGGTTAATGAAATTAAGCTGTTTGCTGCCTTAGGCGGCGGTTGGGTGGAGTAATCCTTAATATTAACCTTTCAGGAGCATCAATTATGAATACGACCGCCAAAGCTGTGCTGTTTAGTCTTTTCTCTATGATCATGTTTAACGCTCAGGCCAATGAGCATCAGCATGGTGAGATGATGAATATGCAGCCAGCGGCTCAACAGGAACAACTCATTAGCGCTACCGGGGTGATTGAAGCTGTTGATATGGGAAGTAAAAAGATTACGATCAAGCATGATCCTATTCCTGCGGTGAACTGGCCAGCCATGACGATGCGTTTTACACGGGTTGCCGATACGAAGGCTGATGATATTAAGCCAGGCGATAAGGTCGCGTTTACGTTTGTTCAGCAGGGAAATCTCTCTGTGTTACGCGATATTCACATCAGTAAATAACGTTCTCGTTGGTCTCTTTTATTCTTGCCCGGGTTTTTGCGAACGCGGGTGAGACTATCGCGCAATGGAAATCACTATGGCGTCTTTAAATATTAAAAATACCGCGCTTATTCTTGCTGGCATGATTGCCGGTGGGGTTATTTCTGTCGGTATTTATACTTATTATTCATCCGCAAAAGCAACGGCTGAAACCGGGCAGGCTTCGCCAAAAGAAGCCAGAAAAGTGTTGTTCTGGTACGACCCCATGTACCCAAACACGCGTTTTGATAAACCGGGTAAATCGCCATTTATGGATATGGATCTGATCCCGAAATATGCCGATGAAGAGACCGCGAACGCGTCATCACCAGGCGTGCGCATCGATCCTACACAGACCCAGAACTTGGGGCTGAAAACAGAGCCAGTGCGTCGTGGACCACTGCACTACGCGCAAACTTTCCCGGCCAACGTTAGTTATAACGAATACCAGTTTGTTATTGTCCAGGCACGCTCAGCGGGCTTTATCGAGAAGGTTTACCCACTGACCGTGGGGGACAAAATTAAGCAAGGCGCGCCGCTGATCGACCTGACTATCCCCGATTGGGTTGAGGCGCAGAGCGAATATTTATTGCTGCGAGAAACTGGCGGCAGCGCGACGCAGGTGGAAGGAATTCTGGAGAGATTACGTCTGGCTGGAATGCCTGAAGCGGATATTCAGCGTTTAAAATCGACGCGTAAAATTCAGACCCGCTTTACCCTGAAAGCGCCTATTGATGGGGTGATCACCGCATTCGATTTGCGTACTGGTATGAACATTTCCAAAGACAATGTGGTCGCGAAAATTCAGGGTATGGACCCGGTATGGGTCAGCGCGTCGGTCCCGGAATCTATCGCCTGGCTGATTAAAGATGCCTCGCAATTTACCATCACCGTGCCCGCCTGGCCGGATAAGCCTTTCACCATCAGCAAATGGAGTATCTTACCCAGCGTTGATGCTACCACGCGTACGCTCCAGCTCCGTTTACAGGTCGATAATCCTGACGAGGCGCTCAAGCCCGGGATGAATGCTTACCTGCAACTGAAAACACAAAGCGAGCCAATGCTGCTGATCCCGTCTAAAGCGCTAATTGATACGGGTACCGAGCAGCGGGTAATCACCGTTGATAACGAAGGCCGATTTGTGCCGAAACAGGTTGCGGTATTCCATGAATCTCAAGGACTGACGGCTATCCGCTCCGGCCTGACCGAAGGCGAAAAAGTGGTTTCCAGCGGTCTGTTCCTGATTGATTCCGAAGCGAATATCTCTGGCGCACTGGACCGTATGCGCGCCCAGAACAGTAAGACGCAAGACGCAGCCGCCATGCCAGCCCAGGCTACCCATTCACACTGAGGATATGATAAATGATTGAATGGATTATCCGCCGCTCGGTGGCAAACCGTTTTCTGGTGATGATGGGGGCGCTGTTTCTCAGTATTTGGGGAACCTGGACCATCATCAATACCCCGGTTGATGCGCTGCCCGATCTCTCTGATGTTCAGGTGATCGTCAAAACCAGCTATCCGGGTCAGGCGCCGCAAATTGTTGAAAATCAGGTGACCTACCCGCTGACCACCACCATGCTGTCGGTACCGGGCGCGAAAACTGTGCGTGGTTTCTCGCAGTTTGGTGATTCCTACGTGTACGTCATTTTCGAAGATGGTACCGATCCTTACTGGGCGCGCTCGCGCGTACTGGAGTACCTCAACCAGGTTCAGGGAAAATTGCCGGCTGGCGTTAGCGCGGAAATGGGACCGGACGCCACGGGTGTCGGCTGGATATTTGAGTACGCGCTGGTGGATCGCAGCGGGAAACACGATCTGGCGGAATTACGTTCTCTTCAGGACTGGTTTTTAAAGTATGAGTTAAAAACGATTCCCAACGTGGCGGAAGTCGCCTCGGTAGGCGGCGTGGTTAAACAGTATCAGGTCGTTATTGATCCGATGAAGCTGACGCAATATGGCATCAGTCTGGCGGACGTGAAATCAGCGCTGGATACGTCGAATCAGGAAGCGGGCGGCTCATCTGTTGAGATGGCTGAAGCGGAATATATGGTCCGCGCCAGTGGATATCTGCAAACGCTCGATGATTTCAATAACATCGTCCTGAAAACAGGGGCCGACGGTGTACCTGTTTACCTGCGCGATGTGGCGCGCGTACAGATTGGGCCGGAAATGCGCCGTGGGATCGCCGAACTGAATGGCGAAGGCGAAGTGGCGGGCGGGGTGGTTATTCTGCGGTCCGGTAAAAATGCGCGTGAGGTGATCTCCGCGGTTAAAGCCAAGCTCGATACGCTGAAAAGTAGCCTGCCGGAAGGCGTAGAAATAGTTACAACATACGATCGCAGTCAGCTCATTGACCGCGCCATTGATAACCTGAGCTACAAGCTGCTGGAAGAGTTTATCGTTGTTGCGCTGGTGTGTGCATTGTTCCTGTGGCATCTGCGTTCTGCGCTGGTGGCGATTATTTCCCTGCCGCTGGGGCTGTGTATCGCGTTCATCGTGATGCATTTCCAGGGGCTGAACGCCAATATCATGTCGCTGGGGGGCATTGCCATTGCCGTCGGGGCGATGGTCGATGCCGCCATCGTGATGATTGAAAACGCCCATAAGCGGCTGGAAGAGTGGGGGCATCAGCATCCGCATGAAAAGCTGGATAACGCAACGCGCTGGAAGGTCATTACTGACGCCTCGGTAGAAGTCGGCCCGGCATTGTTCATCAGCCTGCTGATTATCACATTGTCGTTTATCCCTATTTTCACGCTTGAGGGGCAAGAGGGGCGACTGTTCGGGCCGCTGGCGTTCACCAAAACGTATGCCATGGCAGGTGCGGCGTTTCTGGCCATCGTGGTTATTCCAATCCTGATGGGATTCTGGATCCGCGGAAAAATACCTGCAGAAAGCAGCAACCCGCTTAACCGTTTCCTGATCCGTATTTACCATCCGCTATTGCTGAAGGTATTGCACTGGCCCAAGACCACCATTCTGGTGGCGGTGCTTTCAATACTGACGGTTATCTACCCGCTGAATAAAGTCGGTGGTGAATTCCTACCGCAGATTAACGAAGGTGACCTGCTGTATATGCCTTCGACATTGCCGGGGATCTCAGCGGCACAGGCAGCGGACATGCTGCAAAAAACCGACAAGCTGATCATGACCGTTCCGGAAGTGGCGCGCGTGTTTGGTAAAACCGGTAAGGCAGAAACCGCAACAGACTCTGCACCGCTGGAAATGGTTGAAACGACGATCCAACTGAAGCCGCAGGACCAGTGGCGTCCGGGGATGACGATGGACAAAATCATTGCCGAGCTCGATAAAACCGTACGCTTGCCGGGACTGGCGAATCTGTGGGTTCCGCCGATTCGTAACCGTATCGACATGCTCTCTACGGGGATCAAAAGCCCAATTGGCATTAAGGTGTCAGGTAACGTTCTGGCAGATATCGACGCCACGGCGGAGCAAATTGAAGAGGTGGCCAGAACCGTGCCGGGCGTCTCTTCGGCGCTGGCTGAGCGCCTGGTCGGGGGGCGCTATATCAATGTGGATATTAATCGGGAGAAAGCGGCCCGGTACGGAATGACCGTCGGCGCGGTGCAACTGTTTGTCACCTCTGCGGTCGGAGGCGCAATGGTCGGCGAAACGGTGGAAGGGATTGCACGTTATCCGATTAACCTTCGCTATGCGCAGAGCTATCGTGATAGCCCGGAAGCGCTGCGTAATCTGCCCATTCTGACGCCCATGAAACAGCAAATCACGCTGGCGGATGTCGCCGACGTGACGGTGGTTTCGGGGCCTTCGATGCTGAAAACCGAAGATGCGCGACCAACCAGCTGGATTTACATCGACGCCCGCGATCGTGACATGGTCTCAGTGGTGAACGATCTGAAAAAAGCGATCGCTGAAAACGTACAGTTAAAGCCGGGGACCAGCGTGGCGTTTTCCGGGCAGTTCGAGCTGCTTGAGCGCGCCAGTCATAAGCTCAAACTGATGGTGCCGATGACGCTGATGATAATCTTCGTTCTGCTTTATCTGGCCTTCCGTCGCTTTGGTGAAGCGCTGCTGATTATCACCAGTGTGCCTTTTGCGCTGGTGGGCGGCATCTGGTTCCTTTACTGGATGGGGTTCCATATGTCGGTTGCAACCGGAACCGGATTTATCGCCCTGGCAGGTGTTGCTGCGGAGTTTGGCGTGGTGATGCTGATGTACTTGCGCCACGCTATTGAAGCCGAACCTGCGTTGGAAAATCCGCAAACCTTTACGGCGGATAAGCTGGATGAAGCGTTATATCACGGTGCTGTGCTGCGCGTGCGCCCGAAAGCGATGACCGTGGCGGTGATTATTGCAGGTCTGTTACCTATATTGTGGGGGACGGGAGCTGGCTCAGAAGTCATGAGCCGCATAGCCGCGCCGATGATTGGCGGCATGATCACCGCACCATTGCTCTCTCTGTTCATTATTCCGGCCGCTTATAAGCTGATGTGGCTGCACAGGCATCGCCACCAAAAGTAATGCCCTGAAGCGCTCGTCTGCCTCGGTTTTACTGCCGAAGCAGGCGTTGCGTTATACCGTCAACGCTTTCACGCGTTTGCGGTACTCGCCCGGCGTGCAGCCAAATTCCCGTAAAAAGACTTTATGAAACGACGATTCGCTGGCGTAACCCACCGACTCGGCAATAACGATTAACGGCTGTGTACCGCGCGATAGCATCTGGGCGGCGAACTGCAGGCGCAGCGCGGTTAACACCGCCAGCGGCGTGGAGTTTGATACTTCACGGAATAGCTGTGCGAAGCTGGCCCGCGACATATGTGCACGTTTTGCCAGTTCTTCGACGGTCCAGGCAAAAGCCGGTGACTCCAGCATCATGAATACAACGGCTCCAAGCCTGGGGTGCAGCAGTAAATTCAGCACATTTTTAGCGGGTGTCGACTGGGCGAGCCACTCGCGAACGGTTAACGCGAACAGCGTAGCGCATTGCTGGCTGCAAACGATGCTGGAGCCAGGCAGGTCGTTGATGTATTCCTCCTGCATTAGCGTAATCATGGCCTTCAGCCAATGGCTGACGGGGCTGTTCTCCTCAGGCGCCAGTAATAATACTTCCGGAAGCGCGGTTAAAAAATAGCGTGAAGATGCCTGTAATCGCAGGCTCCCGCAGACAATATGCGTTTGTTCTTCCCCTGTCTGGCACAGACGATGCGCGGAGTTTTGCGGCAGAATGACTATTGTTCCAGGGCGTAATGTGGAAGATGTTCCGTCAGGCATATCCAGTTGAGCGAATCCCTGGGTTACCGTATGCCAGCGAATAACGGACAGTTCACCCGCCGCATGCGGTAGTTGCCAGTCCCTGCTCAACAGGCAGTTTTGATCAATCGAGCCCTGCGGGTCGTTAAGCATAAGTAATCGGCTAAGTGCGTCCATGAAGACTCCTGGGCAGTTTTTGCTAATGCTAATTGAGATGAAAACAATGCTATTACACATAATTTTATTAATAATTTTATGGTATTAGTTTAATTACTCAATAAGTTGAGTGGAAGGGGAAGAGTGGTTTTTTAGACGATCTGACAGTAATTGGCGCGTTATGGATACATTGTTCGTGCATCGCTAAACCTATAATTCAGTTCAACAAACGAACAGTGACATGGCGGAGAGACAGCATGAATCAGTATCAGGCGATTGTTATCGGATTTGGTAAAGCGGGTAAAACGCTGGCGGCAACACTGGCCAAAACGGGTTGGCGGGTAGCGATTATTGAACAGTCAAACACCATGTATGGTGGGACATGCATCAATATCGGCTGCATTCCCACCAAAACCCTGGTACACGATGCTGAACTTCAGCATGACTTTGCCGCAGCGATGCAGCGCAAGACCTCCGTTGTCAGTTTTCTGCGCGATAAAAACTTCCACAATCTTGCCGATCTGGAAAACGTGGATGTGATTGAAGGTCGTGCTGAATTCATTGATAACCATACAGTGCGGGTCGTACAGCCAACAGGTGAGGTTGAACTGAGCGGCGAGAAAATCTTTATTAATACTGGCGCCCAGTCAACGATTCCGAACGTTGAGGGATTAACCACGACGCCTGGCGTATTTGACAGCACCGGGTTGTTGAATTTGACGCAACGTCCCGAGCGTCTGGGCATTTTGGGCGGTGGGTATATCGGCGTTGAATTCGCATCGATGTTTGCCAACTTTGGTAGCAAAGTCACTATTTATGAAGCAGCTCCGCAGTTTTTGCCTCGTGAAGACCGGGATATTGCTGACACTATCGCCAACATTTTACGCGACCAGGGCGTTGAGCTGATCCTCAATGCCAACGTGCAATCGGTCTCCTCTCACGATAGTGCAGTACAGTTGCACATGCCGGAAGGTACCCAGACGGTGGATGTGCTGCTGGTGGCATCGGGTCGCAAACCGGCGACTGAAAATCTGCAGCTGCAGAATGCGGGTGTAGATGTAAATGACCGTGGTGCCATTATTGTAAATAAATATCTACGTACCTCGGCAGATAACATATGGGCAATGGGCGATGTCACTGGTGGATTACAGTTTACCTATATCTCGCTGGATGACTTCCGTATTGTGCGCGACAACCTGCTAGGCGAGGGGGTACGTAACACGGGTGATCGTCAAAATGTACCATATTCCGTCTTTATGACGCCGCCGCTTTCCCGCGTCGGAATGACTGAAGAACAGGCTCGTGCCAGCGGTGCGGCGGTGCAGATCGTGACGTTGCCGGTAGCGGCTATCCCGCGTGCGCGGGTGATGAATGATACCCGTGGCGTACTTAAAGCGGTGGTGGATAGCGAAACGAAACAAATATTAGGTGTGTCGCTGCTGTGCGTGGATTCTCATGAAATGATTAATATCATCAAGACGGTTATGGATGCGGGGTTACCTTATACCACATTGCGTGACCAAATATTTACCCATCCAAGCATGAGCGAATCACTAAACGATCTCTTTTCGCTCATTAAATAATAATAGCGTAGTCTACATATTTGCCCCACCCGTGTGGGGCTTTTTTATTTGTTTTTATATTTCCTGATACTAATTGACAGTTATTTTGGCGTTACGGATGAAATAAAATAAAGTGACATGTTTTATTATATTTCCACTGAAATAACTTGTTAATGGGAATAGAAATGAACATGTTTAAAACTACGTTACTAATGACTGCATTACTGACTGCTCCGGTGACATTTTCCGTGTTAGCGCAAACCGAGGTTGCCCACGTGAGCGTATCGACTGTGTCTGGCACTCCTTCCGTGGTGGAAGATGCCATTGCGAAACTGGCACAGGAAAAGAAAGCGACTTCCTGGAAAATTACCTCAATGCGCATTGATAGCAGCACTCACGCAACGGCAATTTTGTACAAGTGAGGAGAGCCGGAATGGAAAAATATCTTCGTATATTGGGCAAAGGTGATAGGGTTGGATTAACCTTGATTCGCCTGAGTATCGCGATTGTTTTTATCTGGATTGGGTTATTAAAATTTGTACCTTACGAAGCCGACAGCATTACGCCGTTTGTCGCCAATAGTCCGGTAATGTCATTTTTTTATGAGCATCCAGAAGAATACAAACAACATTTAACCCACGAAGGTGAATTCAAACCGCAGGCTCGTGAATGGCAGACGGCGAATAACACGTATACGTTCTCAAATGGCCTGGGCGTAGTCGAAGTTCTTATCGCTTTGCTGGTGCTGGCTAATCCTGTTAGCCGTTGGCTGGGATTAATTGGCGGCGTTCTGGCATTTGCCACACCAATTGTAACTTTATCATTTTTAATAACCACACCAGAAGCATGGGTGATGCCGCTGGGTGATTTACACCACGGATTTCCGTACTTGTCAGGTGCTGGACGGTTGGTGTTAAAAGATACGTTAATGTTGGCGGGAGCGGTGATGATCATCGCGGATTCTTCCCGATCAATTATTAAGCAAAAGTATTGAATTTTTAACGTTGTACCCTCTGCAAGACAGTAAGCCACTATAGTTCGATTCGGTAATTACCGGGCCAGCAGGACGCTGGCCTTTTTTTCTGCCCTAAGGGAAATTTATGTTATACATGAAATACAATGATTCGCTTTGCCACAATAACCAGTCGGACTTATATTACTGATTAATAATATAGTTACGTAAGCATCTTCTTTCTTCTTTCGATAGCGCACCAGTTCGCATATTGCGTAGTTCCTCCATCAAAATCCATTCATTTTTCTCTGTTTTTTTCTGTGCAATTCTTGCTATTTGTTATCTCAAAATGACACTTTAAAAAAAATTGTTATGCACTTTTGTTATAATTAATCAACACGTTCGCATGGTTTTAGGCATGACTTCAGCTAGAATTAACTTTGATTAAATGTTTTTACGTATCAATAAATGGCTAAAGATAGTTAAAAACTTAATTTTTAACCAACTGTTCGACATGGAATCCACTATGGTAATTAAGCACCAGGGGTGGATGCTGATCTCGCGTTTTGTGAGTAACCAAACGCGAGACATATCTTAAATATGGAAATAAGGGTTTTAGAATGAGCTTTGGATTAGCAAAGGAAGATAAGTTTGAAATCATAGCTACCCTTCGTGAAGAGCTGCACAAGAAAACGAAACTGGAAGTGTTATGTGAAAACAGTAGCGTTATCACGCAGTTAGAGAAGGTTGATTTCGAGCGGTTTGTTATCTCCTGGCACGAAGACATTGCTCCTGAAAAGGTCCAATACTTTATCCTGCACAGCGAAAGCGGGATTGTGAAATTTAGTGCCAGATTCGAGCAAACCCCATCAGCAGGTGCAGAAGTAGGATTATCCTACCTCATACCGGATTTGATTTTCTTTGCCCAGCAGAGACAAAATCAGCGTTTTTCCTTCATGAAGGGGTATGACTTTTTCTGTTTTGGTCGTTACAAAAATGGAGAAAACTACTCTTTCAAGATTAAAAATATCTCGCAGGGTGGTTGTGCGTTAATCGTTAAAGATGTAAACGCCCGTTTTCTTTATAAAGATGCGGTGATTAAAAATGCATCTCTGGATTTCGATACATTTGGCAGTTTACAACTGGACTTAAAAGTGATCGATGTCGTCCTGATCAATGAGTTTGATGAGGATAACCAGTTGTATTCCTGTCATCAGATCTCGTGTGAGTTTGATTTTAAAAATCGTCGTGAAGAAACTGAAGTCGAGAAAATTATTATTAAATTTTTAATGAGTAACAAGATTAGAAGCTTATAAGGAACGGTGAACAGGATGTTGATGTGTGGCAGTGATAATTTTGTGGGCAATGGTATGTTTGCCTACCTCACCAGCAAACATGTACCGATACAAACATTCCAGTTTGAGGATATGTTGCATCAGTCATCATTATGCCAGCATCAAACCATGGTTTTTAATATCATCGATAATGAACATGCGTGTTCGGACATTGTTCAGTTTTTGAATAAAAACCGATTCAAATTTTATAATAACGTCGTGGTGATTGTTGCTGATAGTTTGGTGGCGAAATTATGCGTAGAGTTATTATATGTCGAAAAAATAATAGTTTTGACTGAAAAATCTTCATTGCGTGATTTTGGTCAATTGGCGACATTATCAGTCGGGAAATGGAACCCCCGACTGTATCGTTCGCAGAAAAGATTAACCGAAAGAGAGCAGCAGATCCTGAACTTACTGGTAAGTGGTTATACAGCCAAAGAAATTTCTGAGTTAGTTAGCCTGAACTATAAAACGATTCAGGCACATAAGATGAGAGTCGTCGCCAAGCTTGGCCTGACCAATACCTCTGATTTAAATAAGTTAATTGTCAGATTTACCCATCGTATGTCTTTTTTACCCTAACCTGACCATTCTTTTCTGATGTAATACACCTAATAGTAGATACAATTCGGGAGTGATTTTGACTGGTTTTTAATGTTATGATTTGTAGAGGGAGAGGGGAATGTTTAATTCCAGTGAGGTGCTAACCGCGCTTGAAAAGGCTTTGAATACCAGTCAACTTTATATGGTTTATCAGCCTATTTTCAATTTACATGCCCAGCGTATAAGCGGATTTGAAGCATTAATGCGTTGGAATAGTCCTCAGATGGGTATGATCTCTCCCGATGTTTTTATTACGTTACTGGAAGATAGCGGCAATATTATTTCAATTGAAGATATGGTTACTCACTCTCCGTGGGATGTTGCAACTTCCTGGCCTGACCCCATTGTATTATCCGTCAATATTTCCGCGCTTGAATTCTGCGATCCTCTGTTACCCCAACGCGTCAGACAAAATCTTACCACCTCCGGATTGCCGGTCCATCGATGCCAAATAGAGGTCACCGAAACGTCACCGCTGTACGACAGTCAGATTGCGGCTAAAAATATGACGGAATTAAAGGCGATAGGGGTCAAGCTTGCGCTTGATGATTTTGGAACCGGTCATGCTAATCTTAATTACCTGTTGAAATACCCTTTTGATACCTTAAAAATTGATAAAGAATTTGTCACTGGCATTGAACCCGACAC
Source organism: Citrobacter freundii ATCC 8090 = MTCC 1658 = NBRC 12681 (assembly GCF_011064845.1). Taxonomy (NCBI): domain Bacteria; kingdom Pseudomonadati; phylum Pseudomonadota; class Gammaproteobacteria; order Enterobacterales; family Enterobacteriaceae; genus Citrobacter; species Citrobacter freundii. The sequence continues at coordinate 1,411,324 of NZ_CP049015.1, forward strand.
CCGATCGACAAAGATTGTTGAGGGTATTATTTCACTGGCGCATAATTTTGGTATCGAAGTTCTTGCCGAAGGGGTGGAAACCCAGTCCCAGCTGGACCGGTTGATGCAGATTGGTTGTGACAAAATTCAAGGCTTTTTCATTTCGCCCCCGGTGCAGGCACAAGAGATCCCTTCACTCTTAGCGCAATATAATCGTTAATCCTTCCGTATTTACGTTTCCCAATCCCTTGATTGTTCCACGTTGCTGGTAAGTCTGTAGGCCTGATACGCGTCGCGCATCAGCCACCCCTGTAATACTATAAGCAAAAAAAAGCCCCCTGCTAAACAGGAGGCTGGCGAGTTTATGTCAGCTTAGAACGATTTCTTAAAGCCGATAGAGGCATTGACCGGCGCTTCGATCTGCGACTTACTGCCGCCGTTGCTGAATTGCGTACCCAGCTCACCGTAGACCTGCAGGTTTCTGTCGATAGACCATGACAGGCCGGCTGCAACTTCAGTGCTGGAGTACTGCTGTGAAGATTCCAGCGTAGTGGTGGCTACCGCATTGCTAAAGTGCGTTTTGTCTTTTGAACCCAGACCCTGCCAGACGTTAACCCTGCCGTACGGCTGGAATTTGCCATGGTTGGTGTCATAGTCAGCGACCAGACGCACGCCCAGACGCGCGGTAAAGGAGTCTGCGGTATCCATTTTCACTTTCGTTGGGGTCACACCATCCAGTGTGCTGTTATCAAAGTCGCTGTACTGGTAGATCAACTGAGCCTGAGGCTCCAGACTCCATGCGCTGGCGCCTAAACGGAACGATTTACCCACCTCTGTCGACGCCGTCAGCGTGTTGCCTCTGACGGTATACGAGCCATTGTTACCGGTCGCCGTCAGGCGGGATTTATGGTTACCGTACTGCAGGACGTTATCAACATACATACCGTCACCCGAGAACCAGGTCGCATAGCCACCGACGTAAAATGCGTTGTCGTCGATGTTACCGCCTTTGCCATCGCTGCCTGTCTTCGTGCCTTTCACGTTGCTGTCGATATCAAGGATGCTGGTATACATCCCGGCTTTCCAGCTTTCGTTAGCATACATATCAACGCCGACCTGGATACCCATGGTATGGGAGCTGGTTTGCGTACCGGCAGCATCATCCAGTTTGGTTTTACCGGAGTAGCCAATCATTCTTGCCCAGGCGCGATTGTCTTCATCAATGCCCGGTTTAACCTCGTCCCCCATACGTTGGTGCATGTTACCTAACAGGCTAATATCACCCTGACGTACTACGCTGGCGAGGCCAGAATACAGCATGGTTTCTGGACGGTATTCACTTCTCAGATACCAGTTTTCACCCTGGCCCTGAGCATTACCCGCATGTAGTTGGTACTCAAACGCACCTGCAGCCATACGATCGGCGGCAAGATGGAAGGCATCCCGTGAGGTTTGCGCGGTTGTGGTTGCGCCATTGAGCGCAGTCACCACTTCGATACCATCCCCAATGGTCGGCGCGCCAAGACCAGAACCATCGACATCCAGCAGTGTGCTACCGCTGGCTTTACCGCCATCGATAATCAGACGGTCGGCAATGCCTGCTCCGCTACCATTCTGGATAGCTGCCATGTTGATAGTCCCTTTTTCGCCGGTGTAATCCCCTTTGACGGTTAAGGTTGTGCCAGTCTGCTGACCGATGAGCGAGACATCGCCACCGTTGCTCAGGCCCGCTACCGTCTGGTTATAGCCCTGCGTGTTCAACGTGGTGTCTGCGACTACATAGTGGTGTGATGCGCTACTCAGGGTGTTGGTATTACCCGCTTGCAGCACGCCGTTGGCGATCAACGTAGCGCCGCTGTAGCTGTTTTCACCTTGCAGCTCGGTAATGCCGCTACCGGTCTGATGCAGCTGGCCTTTACCACTGATATTGCCGGTCAGCGCCAGGGTATCGCCACGATTGACGTTGAGTACGCCGTTATCAATGATATCCCCCTGAATGCTGCCAATATCACCGCCGTTACCCAGTTGTAAAACACCTTGTTCGATGGTGGTGCCACCGGTGTAGGTGTTATCCAGCGTCAGGGTGAGGGAGCCTTTACCGGTTTTGGTCAGTTGACCGTTACCTTCGACTTCCGTCAGCAGAGAAACGTCATGCCCGTTGGTGTCGAATGTCCCGCCGCCGGATTCCAGCGTCACCTGACGGGCAGTATCAAACGCTTCGCCATACTTCAGCGTACCGCCATTAAAGGTAATTCCCGTATCTGCCGCACCCAGGTTGGTATCACCCGCCACCTGCAGCGTCCCTGAGGTGATGGTGGTGCCACCGCTGTAAGTATTGTCGCCGGTGAGAATCAGCGTACCGAGATCGCCTTTATTCAGGCCGCCGGTACCACGGATAACGCTGTCGATAGTGGCGGTGTAACTGGCGCCGTCTACTGTGCCATCGCCGACACGAATCAGGGTGTTTGCCGTGTTGGTGGTAATGGCTTCTCCGCCCACACGATAACCATCGGTGGCGAACTGCGCGCCGCTGATGATGACATCGCCTTTGCTGTTATCGACGGTTACGTTGCCCGCTTCACCCTGGAAGACGGCGAATGCGGCATCGGTAAACGGTGCGTTCAACGCGCCTTCTGGCGTCGATTCATCGGTGGTCCAGTTGTCGTTACCCTGGCTGGATTGCCAGATACCGTCGCCGCCGTTAATGACGCCGTTATTTTTCAGCTCGCCATTCTCACCGCCGGTGCCGTCCCAGAAGCGCAGCGTCAGTCCGGCGTGGTTGACCAGGTTGACCTGATTTTTCACCGATGTCTGCACGTACAGGCTGTCAGCTGCTTCCGGTGCGTTAGCAATATCCATCACATTGTTGGTCAATGTGCCGGTGTAGTTGATGACGCGGTAAACGCCCACATCAAAGCTTCCGCCTGGTGAGGTTTCAATGTTGAGCTTACCGTCGAGCGTCAGATCGCCATTTACGTCAATCAAGTCGTTGAAGGCACCGCCCGGGGTATAAGCCTGACCAAACTGATAATCCAGTTGGGCGTTATCACTGAGCGTCAGAGAACCGGTAGTCAGTTTACCCACACTGTTGATAGCTGCACCTGCGGTAATATGCGCGTCGTCCAGCACATCAACAGCGCCGCCGATAATACCGTTACCGCCGAGCGTTGCCCCGGATTTCACCGTCACCTGGCCAGTAGCCGCAGACTGATTACCGTTGACCAGCAGCACGCCTTCATTGACGTCCGTGGTGCCGGTGTAAGTGTTATCGCCGGTCAGCGTCAACGTACCGTCACCGATTTTTACCAGGCTGCCGTCGTTGCCGCTGATAATACCGCTGATGGTGTCATCAAGATGCAGATTACCCAGCGACAGTTCTTTATTGCCCAGTTCGACATTACCCGCGCCGGACAACGAGCCGATAGACGTTGCGCTGTCGACTGCGCTGATATCGACCTTACCGCCCACCAGGTTTTTAACGACGGTGTTCTCTGCCATCGCATAGTCAGCAAAGGTCATCAGTCCGCTGTTATTCACGGTGGCATTGCCCCCGCTGGCATTTTCTTCCAGCGCCAGGGTACTGTCTTTTGACACGTTAACCGTCGCGTTGCCCGCACTGGCGTTGTTGGTTAACACCGCTTTCGCCGTGCCCGTCAGGTTCAGCATTGCGCTTGCGGCGGTGACGTTATCCGCCAGCGTTAACAGGCTGTCGGCGATGTTCATAGTCAGGGATTTCAGGCTGGTATCTGTCCCGCTGACATTGAGCGTCGCACCCTTATTGACGTTCACGGTGCTGCTTTCATTACTGCCAAAGGCTCCGGTTTTGCTGACGTTGACCGTCACATTGTTGGCGTTTCCGGTACCGGCAATTTCAGTGTCGCCTTTGTAGCTGTTTGCACGGTCGAGCGACAAGGTGCTGCCCGCATCACTAGAGCTGCTGGTGACTTTCAGTTTACCCTCGCCGGTAATCTCACCGGTTGGCGTGAAGTGGTGCGAATTAAGGTCAAACACCGCAGCATTCTCATTCGCTCCCAGCTCAATGGTGCGATTGCTGGTCAGGTCCGCGCCCAGTTGCAGCGTTGAACCGTTATTGATGGCCAGGTCAGTTCCGCTCTGGCCGAGATTGCTGTCGGAGGAGATCTGCAACGTGCCGCCATCAATGCGCGTGCCGCCGCGATACTCGTTGTCACCGCTGAGGATCAGACGGCCAAGGTCGGTTTTCACCAGCGTCAGCTTGTCAGCAGTACTGGCCTCGCGGATAACGGACTCAATGGTCGCGGTATAATTTTGCCCCGCGCCACCGGCGCCAACGCGCACCAGCAGTTCGCCAGTCCCCGGCGTCTGGCCTGCGTGGGTCGCGTTTTCCGTGGTGGCATACGCGTTAAGCGCATCGCCTTTAACGACATAGCCATCGGCATCAAACTGTGCTCCGGAGAAGTTAATTTCTCCCGCGGCGTTATCCACGGTAACGGTACCGCCTTTGGTGGTGAAGACGGCGAAGGACTTCTGTGCCCAAGGGGCGTTACCCTCACCGGTTGCGGTGGTCCAGTTGTTATCACCCTGACTGCCGATTGCCATCCATTTGCCATCGCCACCGTCAATTTTGCTGTCGCCTTCAATGCCGGACGCGCCGTGGCTCTGATTAACGGTTGCGCCGTCCCAGAACTGCAGGGTAACGCCGTTGGCATTCACCAGGTTGACCTGTTTGTCGATGGAGGTCTGAACAAAAATATTGCTCTTATCCTGGCTATTCGGTATCGCGCCTAATTCCAGCGTCTGGTTATCCAGCGTGCCACCGTAGTTATAGATACGGTACACGCCCGGTCCGAAGTTACCACCCTGTGAAGTGGTGACGTCCAGAGTCCCGTCCAGTTGCAGATCGCCTGCGACGTTAATCAGATCGTTTAGCGCGCCGCCTGGCGTATAGGCTTGACCCAGTTCGAAAGCGGAGGTCGTTTTGCTGCCAAGCTGCAGATTACCGTTAATGGATAACGTACCCGCACCGCCGTCACCGGCGCTGAGGGTAGAGGCATCGTTCATCAGCACGTCGCCGCCGATCACCCCGTTACCCCCCAGCGTCGCCGTACCGCTTACTTTGGTCACACCCGTCGCGGCACTCTGATTCCCTTTCACCAGTAGCGTACCGCTGGTGACGGTCGTGTCGCCGGTATAGGTGTTATTGCCCGTCAGGCGAGTAATACCGTTACCAATCTGCTGTAACGCACCGATCCCGGAGATTACGCCGCCAAGCAGCACATCATTGGCCCGATTAATCGCCAGTACGCCATTGTCGATGATGTCAGACACGGCGTTGACTCCGCCTGTATTTCCGCCGTCACCCAACTGCAGCGTACCGGTTTGATCAATAGTGGTAGAGCCGGTATAGGTGTTGTTGGCGGTAAAGACAGTGGTGCCGCCCGCCGCGCGTTCAAACTTCCCATCACCGCTGATGACGCCGTTATAGATCTGCGCAGCCGCCGTATCGCCCTGCGTGTCAAAGATGACCCGGCTGCCTGCACCCTGAGTCGTCACATTGTAGTCAGCGATGGTCGCGGCAGTGCTGGTGGACTCGCCGTGATCGCCGGTACGCAGCGTTGCGCCATTGGTAACCGCAATGGTTTTACTTGCCAGTTGCAGACGATCGACGATGCGCATATCTGCACTTGAACCGCTAATGGTCAGTGAGTCCCAACCCGTGCCGATGTTGGTACCGGTGGTCAGGTTATCGCTGCTCAGGCTGCCAATTTTCGCACTGTTACCGTGTGTATTGGTGAAGGTGAGGGCGTTGCCACTGCCGGCTTCGGTAGTGATATGGCGCGTTTTATCCAGCGTCACATTGCCGATGTTGGCTTTATTGTTGCCGCCGGTTCCGGCGAAATTCACCTCGCCCGCAAAGGTTCCGCTTTGCCAGTTAAAGGTGTCCTTGCCTTCTCCGGTGTTGATGACGCCACTGGTGATACCCTGGCTGATATCAATGGTGTCATTGCCCTTGCCAGATTGAATCGCCACTGCTGTATCGTTGATAGCCTGAAGGGTACCGGTATTGGTGATTTTTTTATTGCTGTCACCGCTGGCATCAATAACGGGTGCGGTGGTGCTGGCAGAGATAATTTTTCCGCTATTGGCTATTGCGCTAACATTTTTAGCGATGATTGCAGAACCACCTGCGCTGTCGTAGACGTTGATATTGGCATTGGTGGTGACCTTACCGTCCGTATTGGCGCGAATACCGCTGCCTTCGCTGTTATGCACCTCAACGGTATAGCCTTTGCCGATGGTCAGATTGCCTGTCACTGCGTCACCATTGCGCTGCTCAAAGGCGAAGCCGGTACCTTTACCGTTAACGTTCAGAATGTTATTCAGGCCATCTTTCATGTTTAACGCGACGCTGGTACGGATCCCCGGACCGTCGTTGGCATTGATAGTGACATCGTTGAGTGTGATATCGGTATTGTTGGCGTCGTTTTGAATGCCAGCACCAGTACCTTCGGCGCTAATAATCACCCCTTTGGCAGCCAGCTTACCGGCTCCTGTATCAAGACGAATACCATCGGCCGAACCATTAGTCGTGATGGCATCACCGGCATTACCGGTAATACTCAGGCTGGCACCGTTGGTCAGCAGAACCCCTGCGGTTCCATCATCAACTTGAATCTGACCCAATTTTTTAATCTGTGCGTTCGAACCCGAAGCTTGTACGCCAATGCCGTTACTCACATGTAAGGCAGCGGTCGCGTTATTGGTTAAACTCCCGCCTTGTTGCACGTTAACACCAATGCTGTCGGTGCTGGCAAGATCGATAATTGCCTGGGTATCGAGGATCAGGCTGCCCTGGTTCCTTGCCACATAGGCAATAACCTTGTTGCCGCTGGCTTCTGAAGTGATTTTTGCGTTTGAAGTGAGGATGGTCGGAGTGGCGCTACCTTCTGCGTTGCCATTCAACTGATGAGCCTGACCGTCCACTACCCCGGCAATGGTTCTTTCACCGGTTAAATTGATGGTGGTTTTATCGCTGATGTTACCTGTGGCACCGCCTTCAATCAGCAGCGCGGCGGAGTCGGTGCCCTGCACGGTGAACGTGGCTTCGCCGGTATCCACACTACTGCCTGTGCCCGTCGCTAATACGCCAACGGACTGTTCGCCGCTTAAGGTCAGGTCAAGGTTTGAGCTGGGCTGACCGTCAGGAGTGGTGGTGTTACCGGCCAGCATTGCACCATTGGCAATACGGAAAATGGTGGTGCGATCTTGCCCGTTGTCATTCATTACCGCCTGACCAATATTCGCAGTTGCGCCTTTACCATACAGGTAATAGCCAATCTGATCGGTGCTGTTGAATGCCGGGCTACTCAGACTGTCGACGTTAGCGACGGCGTTATCACGCACGTGTACGCCGATGTTCCCGGCTTTGTTTAGCGTGATGTTGGAATAGACGTTGACCACTGCCTTTCCATCTTTGCCACCTTCAGCCCAGACGGCATAGTTACGGTTACCGACACTACCTTCACCATCAACTACGATAGAGCCTGAAGCGCTGGTCGTGGCTTCGGCATTTTTGTTAGTTGCGCTGACGTGGATGCCGACGTTGTTGGTGCCGTTGACGTTAATCTTGCCGTCGTTGCGAATTTCCTGATTATTTTCCGCGCCGCTGTCACGCACGGTGATACCGTAGTTCCTGCTACTCCCCGCGCTGGAATCGCCATTGATCACGATATTACCGGTATTGATGACGTTGCCGGTCGCGTTACCAATCAGCATACCCGCGGCGTTACGTACGCCGGTTCCCAGCGTGATAAGGCCGTTGTTAATCACCTCTTTGGCGCTCTTGGTCATGATCCCGGCGCTCAGACTTGAACCGCCTGACATGGTGACATCTTTAGACGGATCACTTGCGTTACGGCCAAGATAAATAGAGGCACCTGCGCTGTTGGTAAAGGTGGCGTTGTCGGCGACTTCTACGCCATAGGCGATGCCGCTGCCGTAGGATGCACCGTTTTTGCGCCCGTCCACGACGTTGATATCGCCGTTGTTGACCCCTTGAGCATTGTCAGACAGTTGCATACCAATGGCCAGCGTCAGCTCGCCAGCGGGTTTGTCCTTACTCCAGGGATCGGCGGCAGAAGCGGTGCCGAAGTTATCGGTGGTGATCGCCTGGTTGATGGTACCTTCGTTGGTGATTTGACTGGCGCCTTGCCCCTGCATACCAAATGCGCCATAGCTGTTGACGTTTTGGTTGCCGTCTTTATCAATAAACAGCCCGGAGTTGATGATCCCGTTGTTGGTTGCCGTCGCGTCTTTTGCCAGCATGCCAATCGCCAGGCTTTGCCCGGTAGACGTGCGTAATGCGTTCAGCTCACCAAGGTTAGTGATAACCCCACCATTAATGGCTTTCATCACGCCATTAATACTGCCGTCAACGGCAATAATCGCGTCTTTGTTCAAGGTGCCGGAGGTGCCTGCGCCGTTGGCATAGATGGCATGTAACTCACCACGGCCAGCGGTCGCGTTGTTGGTATGTGACAAACCGTCGGTCCAGACGTCGTAATCCCAGCTGAGTATGTCAGCTGGCTTACCGGAGGTGAGCAGATTTTCAATCAGCTCGGCGTACTTTGTTTGTGCTGCGGTGACGGTTGTGACTTCCTCCGCATCTATCCACAGCTGGATTTGGCTGACTTTTTCACCATCAGGGTTTTGTGCCGCGTCGTCGCTTTTGCCCAACAGCCAGTCATTGAATTCGGCCAGTTCTTGTGTGTTGGTAATGGTAAATGTGCGCTCCCCGGTTTCGACGACCTTGCCATCCTCGTCATAGCCATAGGTCATCAGCGAAAATTCATCGCCAAACACGGAGGTTTGCGCTGAACCGGTGAACGTTTTTTCAGGGATCACCGGGGCTGCGTTAAATTTTATATAGTTATCTGACTGCCAGTTCACCTGGCTTGCAGTACCTTGCGCTTCCAGCAGCGAGGAATCTTTTGCCAGCAATTCGATGGTATTGGCTTTGTCACGCACATTGAGGGTGTCGTCGCCAATATTCAGATTCGCAATGGAGCCATTTGTCGCCAGGGCGATACCAAATTGCTTATAGATTTCTGATTTCTGAGCATCAAAGGTGTTTAATACCGCATCGCCGACTTGCGCTTCGGTAAGAAAACCATTTAACTCATTGGTATCAAAGACTTTGATGGTTGTTTTTTCGCCGGGAAACGCCGGATCGTTGATATCAAATTCTGTGCTCTGCGAAGGCGTCGACGACTGGTTGTAAGTCAAGTATTCCGCCAGTTCTTCAGAGTTGGTAATGGTTTTTACGCTCTGGTCAGGGCTGGTTGCCAGCAGGGTGATTTTGCCGCTTTCCAGCAGTTCCCGGATAGTGGTTGATTCAACAACGCCGCTTTGACCCGGGCTAAATGTTGGGATTGCACCACTGATATTCAGTGCCTGACCGGTGGTGTTATCTTCATATAAGAAGCCGTAGTCGTGGATACCCTCATAAACCCCAGCGGAAATACCTGTCTTGAAGTCTTCATGAATATCGTGTTCACCCGTTGCGGTAATCTGGGCTGCAGAAGCCAGCAATGAAGCACCGCTTAATGCGCCAGCTGCCAGTACGGCGACAGTTTTACGCGAGCTGCTTTTTTTCTTTCCTTTCGTTAATTCAGAAACGACCACCCAGATACCGAGCGCCGCGTTCCAAATAATGCTGTAAACTTTGTTCATATATAACCCTTGTCTACATTCCTGTTATGTATGTGTTAATACGTTGAGTTGTTGGCTATGGTTGGCACGCGGATGTGCTACCCGGTAATGGATTTTGGAAATAGGGTTTCCTTCCGTGCGATGCGGAATTAAAAAAGCGATCCGGAAGAAAACCTCTTTAAATAATAACCGTGATAATTGTCCTTAAATAAGTCAGTTACGGCTGGCTATAGTGGGAAATGGTGTACTTGAGCCGGGTGTTATTTTTGCCGAGTTTTCTGGCAATATTGCTTTTGTACGCCCCGATGGTTTTTTCACTTTTTTGTGATGCCCCGGCGATTTGTGTCAGTGACCATCCTCGGGCAAGCATCATCATTACGTTAAATTCGTTAGCTGTAATTTTTGTGTGTAGTTCTTTGATACTTTGTTGTTTTTTGTTTTGCGTGATACGTGTGACGGTCTGTAATAGCTGATCAAGGCTGGTGTCTTGATCGAGAAATTGCATGTTCTTCCCGCAAACGGTTTGAAAAATGGCAAAGGTAGCTTCATCTGCCAAAACAATAATTTTGGTGACAGGTCGCAAAGCCATGTTGCGGATAATCCTGGCATATTTTAAAAAATCTGATTTGTCAGGATTAATGATGATGCAATCCGTTTCATAAGGGAGCATTTTGACAGCAGAAAGTGTCTGGGAGGAGTAGTACGTGATATCAATAAATAATGATGAGCCACGTAGGATTTCTCGCATGCCTAGCCAAGGGTAAATTGAGTCACCCAAAAAAATAGCTTTTGACATAACGATCTCCTTGAAATTTTGGTGCAAGCAGTCGCCTCTTTTTTTAGGTTAAAAAAGAGTTTCTTGCGACGCGTGAAATGTTAATTAAATCTCGTATAACGTTCTGTGCTGTGAACGTATCCTTATTAATTCCAGATCAAACAGAAATTCTCTGTATTAATTAGAATCATTAACTATCCTTAAAGTGGATATTACACTTTGTTAAAATTTAAGATAAATCGTTTATTTCAGCTCTGCGTAAATGATTGATAGATTTCGCTTATGGATCGGGATAATAATAAGAAGGAGGTTTGTATAAAGGCAGTGTATTCCTAGGGTTAAAGAAAGGTATTTATATGTAATGGCTTTAATTTCAATAAGATACTCATTTTTCTTCATGGGATTAATTGAGGATAGGAGAATTCTTAATCCTGGCCAGGACGCAGGAAGTGGAAGGTTAGGAGAAGAGGGAAATATTGCCGAATTTACACCTATCGGCTAAAAATAGGATTATTCCAGATGATATTACTGCGTTAAAGCAAGTGATTAGTGTTTTATCCTTTTTTGGTCTTTTTGTGCCTAATGTTGAAATCTGGCTTGCAGGTGTCATTTTGTCTTAATGCGCTAGCGATAGCGCTTAGCCCGCCAACAGCTCCTGCTCAACCTGTTGCACCTGTTGTTCCAGCGTATTGCGGATTTCCGTAAGCGCCCGTTGTTGATCGGAGAAGTAGGCCTCTTTATCTGTCACGGAGGTGGCAAGCCGCCAGGCGTTCTCCGCTTCCAGTTCGGTAATCTCTTTCAGCAGCGCGTTAATGTGTTCTCTGAGCTGTTGTATTTTGCTGCGTAAATGCTGCAAATCGTTCAATCGGTCACTCGCCATCATCGGTTCGAGGCCGCTTTGCAATTGAGTTAGTAGCGCCCGGACGGCGGCAAGATCGGCATTTTGGCGTGCCTGGTTAAGCTGCACCATCATCTGATGCGCTTTCTCTTTCAGATCATCGGCTACCACGTCCGGGTGGCAAAGACGGCTGGCCTGACGCCACAGGCGTTTTAGCTCATTACGTTCATCAGAGGAAAGCCGCTGGTCACGACTAAAACGATGCTGCGCATCCTGCTGCTGCTCCTGATATTCATCATATTCATGGCTGGCCTCTTCCTGTGCCTGACGGGTTGCGCTGTCGTCCTGGCGAGAAAAGTCGTTTTCCAACTCACGAATCTCCGCCAGAAGGGCGGTAATCAGTTCCGTTTGTTGCTGAATACGTTGGCGTGTTTCCACCGATTCGCGCGAATCTGAATTCTGGTTCATCCAGTGCTGCTTGAGCCTTGCCAGTTGATCAACAGCCTGGGAAATATAGTGCTGGCAGGATTGATAGTCTTTTTCCCGGCGTTTTCGCTCCGCTTCCTGTTTGCGCTGGGCGCTGGCGGCGAGCTGTTTACGCAGTTCGAGAATGCGGCTCATCAGCGGTCCAAGACGAAGGTGATACAGATCGTTGAAATCATCGAGGATTTGAATGCGCGTGTTGCGCTTATCGATCAGGTCACGCAGCTGTGTTTCGAGCGCTTTGAGTTCCAGCTTACTGGCGGCAATGGCTGGATCCTGCCACGTAGAGACTGCCCGTTGAGATTGCAGCCAGGCCGAGATTTCACGCAGGGCATCACTAAAGCGTCGTTCTTCGATCGCCTGCACAATGGTGCCTGGCACGACGGATAACGGCTCATTTTTAAGATGCGCCACCTGCTGGAAAATAATTTCCTCATCTTCCAGTTCAATAGCGCTTTTGACGATTTCCAGTCGTTTGATGATCTTATTCATGACAGTCGTTGCCTGGCCTGACTCAAAAACGAGTGGCTGAAGTACAACAGGTTCACCCGTTTGAAAATGTTAGAAAAACAGTAAAGCGCATTCTGTGGCCTGTCATGCCTTTTCGTCCAGAATAATTCACCGTAATTATGAACAAACGCAATGCTACAGGCACGGCAGGTCCTTATTGCGCCTTGCGACAACCAGGTTGAAATGTTAAAAGAAGCCCCTTCAATAAAAACGACACAGGGGAAGGGCGTGAAAAACGCGTCAACTGCATCTGACACCAGCGTGTCTGATGCCGCGTCAACAAATGAGCCGACGCTTCAACGAGGGTTGCAAAACCGCCATATTCAGTTAATTGCACTGGGCGGTGCAATTGGTACGGGCCTGTTTTTGGGCATTGGCCCGGCTATTCAGATGGCGGGACCTGCGGTGTTACTGGGTTACGGTGTGGCCGGGATCATCGCTTTTTTGATCATGCGTCAACTGGGCGAAATGGTAGTGGAAGAACCCGTTTCCGGATCCTTTGCCCACTTTGCCTATAAATACTGGGGACCGTTCGCGGGTTTTCTGTCCGGTTGGAACTACTGGGTGATGTTTGTGCTGGTCGGTATGGCGGAACTGACAGCGGCCGGGATCTATATGCAGTACTGGCTGCCCGATGTCCCGACCTGGATTTGGGCCGCGGCATTCTTCGTGATCATCAACGCCGTCAATCTGGTCAACGTACGTCTGTATGGCGAAACGGAATTCTGGTTCGCACTGATTAAAGTGCTGGCCATTATCGGCATGATAGGTTTTGGCGTGTGGATGCTGTTTTCCGGTAACGGCGGGGAACATGCAAGCATCGATAACCTGTGGCGTTACAACGGCTTTTTTGCTACCGGCTGGAACGGATTAATTCTGTCGCTGGCAGTGATTATGTTCTCCTTTGGCGGGCTGGAGCTTATCGGGATTACCGCCGCGGAAGCGCAGGATCCGCAGAAAAGCATTCCAAAGGCGGTAAACCAGGTGGTGTACCGTATTCTGCTGTTTTACATCGGTTCTCTGGTGGTGCTGTTGGCGCTATACCCGTGGGTGGAAGTGAAATCCAACAGCAGCCCGTTTGTGATGATATTCCATAATCTTGATAGCAACGTGGTGGCTTCTGCGCTGAACTTTGTCATCCTGGTGGCTTCGCTGTCGGTGTATAACAGTGGCGTCTACTCTAACAGTCGTATGCTATTTGGTCTCTCGGTTCAGGGGAACGCGCCGAAGTTCTTAACCCGCGTCAGCCGTCGCGGCGTACCGGTGAATTCACTGATCCTTTCCGGTGCTATTACGTCGCTGGTGGTACTGATCAACTATGTGCTGCCGCAAAAGGCCTTTAGCCTGCTGATGGCGCTGGTGGTGGCGACGCTGCTGCTGAACTGGATTATGATCTGCCTGGCACATCTGCGATTCCGGGCGGCGATGCGTCGCAAGGGACGTGACACGCAGTTTAAAGCGCTGCTGTATCCAGCAGGGAACTACCTGTGTATTGCTTTCCTTGGCATGATCCTGGTGCTGATGTGTACGATGGATGAGATGCGCCTGTCAGCTATCCTGCTGCCAGTGTGGATCATTTTCTTGTTTGTGGCCTTCAAACTGCTGCGTCGTAAGTCCCGCTAAGTTTCTACCTATCTTGTTGCTACCGATCCCATCGTCAGGATGGGATCGGATCCTCCCTCAACGTTTATCGTGACCGTTCTCGCAATTTTGCTTTTGCTGACAGGATCTTTATTTTGTAATCGATTACTTTTCTATTGAATCTATTTTGTAATCGATTACTTTTTAAGGGTGGGGCAAAAATGGTGTCAACAACCGAAAGTAGTGGAAAACAGAGCGTACAGTACCGGCTGCTGGTGCCCCGGCTGTCGCTAATGATGTTCTTACAGTTCTTTATCTGGGGAAGTTGGTCCGTCACGCTGGGGCTGGTGATGAGCCAGCACAACATGTCACTATTGATTGGGGATGCGTTTTCAGCCGGGCCCATTGCTTCTATTCTGTCGCCGTTCGTCTTAGGGATGCTGGTAGATCGCTTCTTTGCCTCGCAAAAGGTGATGGCAGTGATGCACCTTGCTGGTGCGGCAATCCTGTGGTTTGTTCCGCAGGCATTGGTGGCGCAAAACGGCGCGCTGTTGATTGGTCTGCTGTTTGGCTACACGTTGTGCTATATGCCAACTCTGGCGCTTACTAACAACATTGCTTTTCATAGCCTGTCGGATAAGGACAAAACCTTCCCGGTGGTGCGGGTGTTTGGCACCATTGGCTGGATTGTTGCGGGGATCTTTATCGGTGTAACCGGAATTTCAGACACCACCGGCATCTTTACGCTGGCGGCGATTATCTCTGTGATTCTGGCACTCTACAGCCTGACGCTGCCCAACACACCAGCACCGGCGAAAGGACTGCCGGTAAAAGTTCGCGATCTGTTTTGTGCGGATGCTTTCGCCTTACTCAAGGTTCGTCACTTTTTTGTTTTCTCACTCTGCGCGACGCTCATCTCTGTGCCGTTGGGAACCTATTACGCATATACCGCGTCGTTTCTTGCTGATGCGGGCGTTGGCGACGTCAGTACGGCGATGTCATTTGGTCAGATGTCTGAAATTTTCTTCATGCTGGTAATCCCTTTCCTGTTCAGACGCCTGGGCGTGAAATACATGCTGTTAATCGGGATGTGCGCCTGGTTCGTGCGTTATGCCTTCTTTGCCCTCGGCATCAGCGAAGAGGGCAGATTCCTGCTGTATCTCGGCATTCTGCTGCACGGCGTGTGTTACGACTTCTTCTTCGTGGTCGGCTTTATTTACACCGATCGTATCGCCGGGGAAAAAGTAAAAGGTCAGGCGCAAAGCATGATCGTCATGTTTACCTATGGGATCGGGATGCTGCTGGGCTCGCAAATTTCAGGCGCACTTTACAACCGGCTGGTGGCGGGGCAAACCGTGCCTCAGGCATGGACCACATTCTGGTGGATCCCGGCAGTAGCTGCCGCAGTCATTGCCGTGATTTTCCTTTTCTCTTTCAAGTATGACGATAAAGAGCAGGCGTAATTTTTAGGAGGGGTTATGAAAACCATCAAAGGGCCTGGCATTTTTCTGGCGCAATTTATCGGGGAACGCCCGCCATTTAACACCCTGGAAGGCGTGGCAAAATGGGCAGCGGAGCTGGGCTATAAGGCATTACAAGTCCCGTGTAATCACAAGTCGCTGTTTGATGTCGAACAAGCTGCTGTAAGTCAGGCCTATTGTGATGATATTCGCGGGATGCTGGCCGGGCATGGGTTAGTGATTAGCGAATTATCGACCCATCTTGAAGGTCAACTGGTTGCAGTCCATCCGGCTTATGATGACGCTTTTGACGGATTTGCTCCGCCATCTGTACGCGCTAATCCGCAGGCCAGACAGGCGTGGGCCATCGAAACCTTACACCAGGCCGCTGCGGCTTCGCAAAGACTGGGGCTGACTGCGCATGCCACGTTTTCAGGTTCGCTCGCCTGGCCTTTCTTTTATCCATGGCCACCGCATAATCGTCAGCGTTTTGAAGAGGCCTTTCTGGAGCTGGCGCGGCGCTGGAGACCGATTCTCGATCGCTTTGATCATCATGGGGTGGATGTTTGCTTTGAGATCCATCCCGGCGAAGATCTGCACGATGGCGTGACGTTTGAGCGTTTTCTGGCGCTGGTTGATAATCATCCTCGCTGCAACATTCTCTATGATCCTAGCCATCTGTTATTGCAGCAGATGAATTATCTTGGATTTATCGATGTTTACCATTCCCGCATTAAAGCGTTTCACGTCAAGGACGCTGAGTACCACGCCAGTAGCCGTAGCGGTGCCTATGGCGGTTACCAGCCGTGGCTCGATCGTGCCGGGCGTTTCCGTTCCCTGGGGGACGGGCAGGTCGATTTCAAAACGATCTTCAGCAAGCTCACACAATATGATTTCCCTGGCTGGGCGGTGCTGGAATGGGAGTGTTGCCTGAAAGACGCGCAAACCGGGGCGCGTGAGGGGAGTGATTTTATACGCCGCCATATTATTCCGGTTTCTGCACGCGCATTTGATGATTTCGCCGCTGGCGATGAGGTACGCAAATGATACAGGTTGGCATTATTGGTAGCGGATTTATTGGACCTGCACATATTGAGGCATTGCGTCGACTCGGCGGTGTGAACGTGGTGGCGCTCTGTGATAGCTCGCTGGCGGTTGCCCAGGAACGTGCAGATGCTCTTCATATTCCTCATGCGTATGGCAGCGTTGAGGCGCTGCTGGCGCATCCCGGACTGCAGGTAGTGCATAACTGTACGCCGAATTATCTGCATGCCGACATCAATCGGCAGATTTTACGCGCGGGCCTGCATGTGTTTTCAGAAAAGCCGCTGTGTATGACGCCGGATGAGGCTCGTGAACTGGAAAGGCTGGCACAGCAGGTGGGAGTGGTGCACGGCGTGAGCTTTGTCTATCGTCAGTTTGCAATGGTGCAGCAGGCGGCCAGTATGGTCAGAAGCGGCAGCGTAGGCCGTCTGTTTGCCGTTCAGGGGAGCTATTTGCAGGACTGGATGCTGCTGGAGACTGACTACAACTGGCGGGTCGATGCTGTACAGGGCGGCAATTCGCGGGCGATAGCGGATATCGGTTCACACTGGTGTGACACGGTGCAATTCGTGACTGGAAAACGTATTGTCGAGGTGATGGCAGATTTGGCTATCGTCTGGCCGGTACGTAAAGCCAGCATTGCCAGTAACGCTACGTTTGGTCAGCAAATGGCTGATGTGCAATTTGAGGATAAAGCGGTTACGACGGAAGATCGTGGATCGGTGCTGGTACGTTTTGATGATGGCAGTAAAGGCTGCTTTAGCGTTTCGCAGGTGAGTGCAGGGCGCAAGAATCACCTGAGCTTTGAAATTAACGGTAGCCAGTGTTCACTGCACTGGGATCAGGAAACGCCGCAACAGCTTTGGGTTGGGCACCGTCAGCAGGCGAACCAGATCCTGACGGATGACCCTGGATTGATGAATGCGGATGTTGCTGCCAGTGCGCACTTTCCTGGCGGGCATATTGAGGGCTGGCCGGATGCGTTCAAGAATATGATGCAGCAGTTTTATCAGGCGGTGTCGGCAGGCAAAATGCCCGCGACGGCGGAGCGTCGATTTGCGTCATTTTCTGATGGCGCGGATGTGATGTATGTCATTGATGCAATTATAAAAAGCCATCAGCAGCAGCGTTGGATATCAGTACAGCGCTAAACACGCATCCGGTTCGCCAGGCGGCGATTTTATGGTAGCCTCAACGCAAAGCGTAAACCGCAGGATGTGTTGTCGTTATGTCTATTCAAAAAATCGCTCAGCTTGCCGGTGTGTCAGTGGCGACGGTATCGCGTGTGCTGAATCACAGCGATACCGTCAAAGCCAAAAATCGCGAGCGCGTGCTACAGGCTATTAAAGAAAGCAATTATCAGCCCAACCTGCTGGCGCGTCAGTTGCGTACGGCACGTAGTTCGATGATTCTGGTAATGGTTTCCAACATTGCCAACCCTTTTTGTGCAGAGGTTGTTAAAGGTATTGAAGAGGAGGCGGAGAAGAATGGCTATCGCATTTTGCTGTGTAATTCCGGCTCGGATACAGCCCGCTCAAAATCGGCGTTGAAGTTGCTGTCGGGGAAAATCGTCGATGGCATTATCACCATGGATGCATTCTCAAAATTACCGGAACTGACTACGCTGATTGGCGACGCGCCCTGGGTTCAGTGTGCGGAATACGCTGATAAAGGTGCGGTTTCCTGCGTCGGGATTAACGATGTTGACGCTGCACAGTCGGTAATATCTCACCTGGTGGAAAAGGGCTACCAACGCATTGCCTTAATCAACCATGATCTAAGTTATAAATACGCCCGGTTACGCGAACGCGGCTATAAAGCGGCGCTACATGCGCTGTCGCTTGAATATCAGGCCGTGGAATACGCCAGTGAATTAAGTTCCAGCGCAGGAATTGCGGCGATGAAAACATTCCTTGCCGCAGAGGTGAAACCCGACGCGGTGTTTGCCGTATCGGACACGTTAGCCGCTGGTGCGATGCGAGCTATTTTCGATGCCGGATTACAGATCCCGCAGGATATCGCCGTCGTTGGATTCGACGGTACGGAACTGGCAGAAATGGTTTCCCCTCAGCTTTCGACCATTGAGCAGCCCTCGCGGGATATAGGCCGCAAAGCGGTAGGATTGCTGCTGAATAAAATAGAAAATCCTGACGCGCAGACGGAAAGGGTGATGATGGACTGGCGCTATATTTCACGCGCCAGTACCTGAGCGTTATCGCTGAAACGCGCCAGACAGTGCGCGAATATCGTTTCCGGTAGGCGACTGATGAATGCGCAGGCCAAACTCTTCGACCACGGCAAAGATATGGTCGAAGATATCAGCCTGAATACTTTCATATTCCAGCCAGACCACCGTATTGGTAAAAGCATAAATTTCGATTGGTAATCCGTGATCGTCTGGCGCAAGCTGGCGCACCATTAACGTCATATCTTTGCGAATACGCGGGTGATGACGCAAATATTCGTTCAGATAAGCGCGGAAGGTGCCAATATTGGTCATTTGGCGGTGATTCAATACCGATTCAGGCGCATCTAATTGCTGATTCCACGCGTCGATTTCCTGGTGACGCGTGGTCAAATACGGTTTCAGCAGGTGTGCTTTATGCAGTCGCTGACGCTCATCCTCATCAAGAAAATGGATGCTGGTGGCATCAATGCTGATGCTGCGTTTAATTCTCCGACCGCCTGAAGCCGACATTCCGCTCCAGTTTTTAAAAGAGTCTGATACCAGTGACCAGGTGGGGATCGTGGTGATGGTGTTATCCCAGTTGCGTACTTTGACGGTGGTTAAACCAATATCGATAACAGCACCGTCTGCACCGTATTTCGGCATTTCCAGCCAGTCGCCAAGCTTAAGCATGTCGTTGGCCGAGAGCTGTATTCCGGCCACCAGACCGAGAATCGGGTCTTTAAATACCAGCATTAGCACGGCTGCCATGGCACCCAGGCCGCTTATCAGTATTGCCGGCGATTGACCTATCAGCAGGGAAATCATCAGGATCCCGACCAGGATGGCGGCGATCAGTTTAATACCCTGAAATATACCTTTTAAGGGTAATTGGGATGCGGCTGGGAGCTTTTGTGACAGGTTAAGAATAACGTCCAGCAGAGAAAACAGGGACAGCAGGGCGTACATCATGATCCACAGCTGTGCGCAAGTCACTAATATATCGGCCGCTTCACTGCCTTTTTGTAGCCAGAGCGTGGCCTGTATATTGACGATGATACCTTGCAGCGTAAACGCCAGGCGGTGGAATAATTTGTTCTGCGTGATAATTTGCAACCACAGACGGGAACTGGTGCTGGCGCGTTTTTCAAATGCGCGTAATACCACCCAGTGCAAAATAACGTGAACAATAATGGCGGTGATAAAAATAATGCCAAAAATCATCACCAGCGAAGTGGTGTGATTTATTTCAATGCCGAGTTCTTCTACCTGAGATATCAATTCCTGCATAACGTCTCCTTAATAAACAGCGGTCTATGATGACCGCTGTGCGGAGCTTATGCAAATGCGGGGACTAGACTTCCGTCAGCGTTGTTTCCAGCGGCAGGCGGGATTTCGGCAGCGCGGCGTTGAAATCTTCTACGCTGTGATGACCCACCGGGACCACCACTACGCTGGTGAAACCTTTTTCTTTCAGACCAAACTCTGCATCCATCACCGCCGCATCAAAGCCTTCGATCGGCACTGCATCCAGACCCATTGCTGCAACGCCCAGCAGGAAGTTACCAACGTTCAGGTACACCTGTTTTGCCATCCAGTGGTTGTCATCTTTCAGTTCTTTGCGATGCATATCAGCAAAGAAGGTACGACCTTTGTGGTTTGCAGCTTTAGCTTCAGGGGTGGCGAAGCGGCCATCGCTCTCTTCCTGATCCACCACGCGCTCCAGCCACGCGTCGTCCATCGCCGTTTTGGCGCAGAACACTACTACGTGGGAAGCATCCAGCATTTTACGTTCGTTGAACACAAAGCCGCCGGCTGCGGATTTGGCCACACGCGCTTTACCTTCATCAGTACTGGCAACGATAAAATGCCATGGCTGAGAGTTGGTGCTGGATGGGCTAAACTGCAGCAGCGTTTTTAATTTTTCGGCCTGCTCAGCGGTCAGTTTTTTAGTCGGATCGAATGCCTTAGTGGAGTAACGTTTTAAGGCGACAGAAACAATATCCATAACTACTCCTGGTGGTTTTTTATACCCTGCGGGTACGTTTTGTTTCAGCAGGGTACAGGGTTAGCAGGAAAAAGATAAGACAGGAAAATGCAAAAACACTTATCGGGGTTAACGATAAATCAGTCTGGACGCAGGCGTTTTTGATCCCGCTTCGGCAAGCCGTCAACGACGCGGTGCCAGGAATCATTCACCAGCTCTGCCAGTAATGACTCGGTAATGTCGTCGCCCGGATAGACCGAGATCCAGTGCTTTTTATTCATGTGATAGCCGGGTTTAATGCTGGGGTAGATCTGCTGGTTTAACAGTGATTTTTGCGGGTCTGATTTCAGGTTAACCAGCGGGCGTCCGCGTAGCTCTGAGACCAGCATAAAAATTTTTCCGCCAACCTTGAAAACATCGTATTCCGGGCCGAATGGCCAGCAGTGTTCGGTAAAAGGCAGTTCGAGCGCAAGGCGTTTCGCACAGGTATGCAGTGTCTGGCCGTCCATTATTGTTCCTCGCGGGTTAGTGCGCGCCACATCGCTTCAAATCCCATCGATATGTATTCCTTGGCCCGGGCAGAGTCGCGGGCTGCGAACTCCATGGTGGTTTCCGCCAAAGAGAGAAAAAGGCCATCGCCGAAAGCTCGATATTCGTCAGACATAAACTCAGGTCGCACGGAGCGATGACAAAGATCGCGCAGTTCCGGGAACATATCGTCGGCCTGCTGTTCTGTTTCTTTGCTGATTTTCTCGCTAACGGCTAACTGGCGAATCGTGCGATGCCCACAGGTATGGTTCAGGCCCCAGCTAATGTAGCTGTTCCAGATATAGTGAGTCATGGTTTTGGCATCGGTCACGGAGCGATCCAGATTTGCCATCATCGACTGACAGAGATCGTGCTTTAAAAAGAGGTAAAGCTCGTTGATTAAATCATCTTTGGTCGCGAAATAGCGAAACAACGTTCCCTCCGCAACACCTGCATTGCGGGCAATTACGGCGGTAGACGCCGCAATACCTGATTGTGCAAATGCTGTGGTTGCAGCTTCCAGTAATGCCAATTTTTTGTCTTCACTCTTCGGACGAGCCACTACACTTTACCCTTAAGTTGTAAAAAGCATGATTGAATCACGGCCTTTGCAGCACCGCAACGGTGAATGTCAAAGATTGAAAATCATCTTGACGGCGAACTTTCGATTTCTATAATGAGTGCTTACTCACTCATAATCAAGAGTCAGTCACGCAAACCAGCGGAAAGGGGGCGTGTTTAAGGTCAGGATATGAAGCGTCTCACAGTTTGTGTGGTTGTTATTATGCTCATTGGCGCAGCTGCAAGTTTACCGTTTTTACTCAATGCCGGGTTTGGTCAGGCACCGAAAGGGGCACAGCTGAGTCAGGTTGAACAGTCACCGCACTATCGTGATGGACAGTTTCATAACCAGGTACCAACACCGGGCTATACCGGCAACAAAAGTATGCTGGCTGCCTGGTGGGAGTTTTTGGTCGCTAAGCGCGAAAATGCGCGGCCAGCACATCCGTTGCCATTGGTGGCGACCGATCTCGCCGGGTTATCTCCAGAGCAGGACACGCTTGTCTGGCTGGGTCACTCTTCGTGGTATTTGCAGCTGGCGGGTCAACGTATCCTGATCGATCCCGTGTTTAGCAACTATGCCGCACCGCTTTCATTCCTGAACAAAGCCTTTGCCGGTGATTATCCGTGGTCCGCACAGACGATGCCGGAGATCGATCTGCTCATTATCTCGCACGATCACTATGACCATCTGGATCTCGCCACGATCAAGGCGTTAATGCCGAAAATTAAGCGGGTGATTACGCCGCTTGGCGTAGGGTCACATCTGCGTTATTGGGGAATGCGCGGCGAGATAATCGACGAGATGGACTGGAATCAATCCATCAGAGTAACGGATTCGCTGATCGTTCATGCGTTGCCAGCCCGTCATTTTTCGGGGAGAGGCATCAAGCGCAATCAGACGCTATGGGCGAGTTTCATGTTTGAAACGCCGGAGCAGAACGTTTATTACAGCGGCGATTCCGGCTATGGACCGCATTTTAAAGCCATCGGCGAGCAGTTTGGCTCGGTTGATTTGGCGATTATGGAGAACGGCCAGTATGACCATGACTGGAAGTTTATTCACATGATGCCGGAAGAGACGGCACAGGCTGCGGTCGATCTGCATGCGAAAGCCGTTCTACCAGGGCATGCAGGTCGTTTCGTTCTGGCGAAACATACCTGGGATGATCCTTACAAACGACTGGCGCTTGCCAGCCGTCGTTACGATTACCGATTGCTGACGCCAATGCTGGGTGAACCGGTAATACTGTCCGCACCGGACCAACTGTTTACGGCCTGGTGGCAACAGGTGACTCAATGAATACAGGGGAGAGCATGATGACGATTTCTGCTCAGGTAATTGATACGATTGTTGAATGGATTGATGATAATTTGAATCAACCATTGCGCATTGATGATATTGCACGCCATGCGGGATATTCAAAATGGCACCTGCAGCGTCTTTTTATGCAGTATAAAGGCGAAAGCCTCGGGCGTTACATTCGGGAACGCAAGCTGCTACTGGCCGCGCGCGATCTACGCGATACCGACCAGAAAGTGTACGACATCTGTTTGAAATACGGATTCGATTCGCAGCAGACCTTTACGCGTATTTTCACCCGTACGTTCAGCCAGCCGCCGGGCGCTTATCGCAAAGAAAATCATAGCCGAACGCATTAACAGCTAAGGGTTCTCGCGGGCCTAATCCGCCAGCGAGAACCAGCGCCGCCATATGAAGCGCAAAACGAAATACTCAATCACCCCCAGCAGTAAAAACCACAGACAAAACAGCAAAGTATAAAACTGGTTGAGATCCATCAAATGAAAGGTGGCCACGAATTTTTGCGCCAGTACCAGGCCAACTGATGGGGCGGGCAGCAGCAGACAGGACAAAAATGCCAGCAACAGGATCCCGGCGGCGGTCATCAGTGATTCAAGCGGGTGTTTCATGGTATTGTTAAACTTGAGTTAAAAAGCCATTGTCCGGGATCTCTGTGGGCAACGCAAACGCCACGTTTACAGCCCGGCCCAAATCTCACAATGTTTTTTCACCAGACCACTCAGTGACCCGCCTTCGGCGACGAAGTCACGCATGTTTTGTGCTTCATCATGATCATTTTTAACCTGCAGGTGTATAGCTTCAATCGCGCTGGCCGCGCCCACTTTATCCGCAGAGACCGCAACATTCTCCAGTAGTCGCAATGTGTCATCTGACAAGCGACAACCGTCGCCGGTATTGACGTCGGTGATGATTCCCGCCATACCAAAGCGACAGGCCTGAAAACGATTGAATTTATACAACAGGTAATCACGCTCCTGGTGCTTGAACGGCCGTTTGGTGAGTAACCAGTGGGCGGTAGCCTGAATAAGCCCTGCCATATTGACCGCATGATCAAGGGTCAGTGGCGTATCCATTACCCGAACCTCTACCGTGCCAAAGTGCGGGCTGGGACGGATATCCCAGTGTAAATCTTTAATACTATCAATCATGCTGGTGTAAGCCAGTCGACGGAATAGCCCCTCGAATTCCTGCCAGTTATTCACCCATGGCATCGGGCCATTATCGGGAAATCCGGAGAATATATTCAGTCGCGCGCAGGCAAACCGCGTGTCGGACGTCTGCATATAAGGTGAAGCGGCAGAGAGCGCAATAAAATGCGGAACAAATCGCGACAGGCCGTGCAGAAGGTATATGGCATCGTCGCCGTTTGCGCAGCCGATATGCACATGCTGGCCAAATACCGTCGCCTGCTGAATAAGATAACCGAAATTTTCCAGGTTACGCCGATAGCGTTCGTCATCGCAGACTTCCTGACGTTGCCATTTTTGAAATGGATGCGTACCCCCGCCACAAATGGCGAGGTGCTGCTCTGCAGCAACCCGCGTGATTATCTGCTGCATGGCGGATAATTCAGCACTCGCCTGGTCGATATTGCGACAAACTCCGGTCGCCATCTCCAGCATACTTTCCGTGATATCGTGCTTGACTTCTCCGGCGGTAAGCAGCGGCTTTACGGCGTCAATCAGCCGGGAAGAATCCTGGCTCAGGTCGTAGCCTGGAGGATTGACCACCTGCATTTCCAGTTCAATGCCTAACGTGAAAGGGTCAGAAACATGAAAATCGGGAAGTGGCATAAGACTCTCTTCAGCGTTGATTTTTAATCAGTATAGAAGGGCGGCTGATTTTCTGTTCGTTGTCAGATATTCCCTGGTGACGCTTTGAAGGTGAAATAGCTGGTGTTATAACTATTTTTTACTTCGCAACTGGGGTTGAATCGTGCCGGAAATAAATCTTTATGGGCAGACCGTCGGCGATGTTGTGCCGGACTGGAATGGCGCTGCCGTACTGCCACGGGAAACGCTTGTCGGTCAATATTGTCGACTGGTTCCTCTGGATGCCGACAGCCATGCCGCCGATCTGTTTGATGCCTACGCGCAGGCACCGGACGATCGCGACTGGACCTGGCTTGCAAGCTCTCGCCCCACAAGCGTTGAGGCTGCAGCTTGTTGGGTTGAGGGGAAATCCACTGATGCCTCTCTGGTTCCCTATGCCGTCATTGAGCAGCGTTTCGGACGTGCCGTCGGACTGGTGTGTTTTATGGCGATCGAACGAGAGCACGGTTCGGTCGAAATTGGTCATGTGACCTGGTCACCGCGCATGAAAAATACGGTACTTGGCACCGAAAGCATCTGGCTGCTGCTGCGCCAGGCGTTTGCGTTGGGTTATCGTCGCGTGGAGTGGAAATGCGATTCTTTGAACACCGCTTCTCGACGGGCAGCGGAGCGCCTTGGGTTTATCTTCGAAGGACGCTTTCGCCAGAAGATTGTGCGCAAGGGTCGCAATCGCGACAGCGACTGGTTATCGATGATTGACGGCGAATGGCCCCAGTGTGATGCCGTGTTACAGCGCTGGCTGGCGGCGGAGAACTTTGATGAACACGGGCGGCAACGCCGGTCAATGGCGGACTTTGTTACAAAGTCGCTTCACACAGAGTAATGATGTTTTCATCATGCTGAAACCAGCGAACATTAACTTCCTGTCCGGCGAGGTTTTGCGAAAATGACGGGGTGATTTGCACCGTTAAGTGTGTCGCTGTGAGTGCAACTATTTTGGCGCTGGCAAAACCCGGCAGCTCTGATGCCTGCGCGGAAAATGTTTTATACACGCTCTCTTTGGCGGAAAATGCCAAGGTTAAGGCGAGCGGAAAGGGAACCAAACTGAACTGTAAAAGCCGTTGTTCACAGTTATCGATAATGCCGCCAGTCAGATCAACTGCGGTTTGTGGTGTAAAAATAGCTTCTATATCCAGTCCGACGGGATGCGTCGATACCACCGCCAGCGCAGTTGACGTACTGTGGCTGATGCTGCCAAACAACTTTTGTGGCCACAGCGGTTGTCGCTGCCCGCCGATGCCAGGCACAGTTTTGATACCGTATTCACGTAATGCATGTACTGCGGCAATACGCCCCGCTAAGTGCTCAGCTTTACGCTTACGCCCACAGGATTGAAGCTGAGTATGGTGGGGGAGCCAGAGCAGGTCGTGCTCATGGAAGCTGTCGGGATCGAACTCGACAATGTGCAGCGTGTGCTCTGCGAAAGTGAGTGGTGTGTGCGTTGTGTGCATCGTCGTTATTGTTTCCCTCTCCCCGTAGCGAGGAGAGGGAGAAACGTTATCAGAAGTGCGTATTAACGCTCATGAACCACGTCCGGCCCGGTTCGTTATAGGTGTGCGCGCCAGCGCCCGCCATATAGTTCCCGGTTACAATATCGCCCGTGGTCTGGGCATTGCCTTCACGCCACAGACGTTTGTCGAAGACGTTATCCACGCCGCCAGTCAGGCTGACATTTTTCGTCACATCCCAGGTCGCGCTCAGGCCGACGATGCTGTACGGGCTGACTTCACTCGCCGAACTACCGGTTACCGGTTTACCCTGGTAATCGTATTTCTTCGGCTGCTGTTTACCGTACCAGGTGAAGGTTGACTGCAGCGATAAATCTTCACGCGCTTGCCAGCTCAGCGTTGAGTTCAGCGTGTATTCAGGAATAATCGACAAGCGCTCGCCGGTCTCTTTATTCTTACTTTGCAGCATGTAGGTAATGTTGTTGGTCCAGTTAACGGTTTCGCTAACCGGTACGTTCAACGTACCTTCCAGACCCTCAACCACTGCTTTAGGAATGTTTTCCCACTGATAGATATCAGTGTAAGTCGTCTTCCCTTTGCTGGTGATAGACGTTCTGTCGAACGGTACCGTACCCGCTTCAATCTTGTTGCGGTAATCGTTACGGAACCAGGTTACCCCGGCCAGCCAGCCGTCACGTTTGAACTCAAGACCAATCTCTTTGTTGATACTGGTTTCGGCCTTCAGGTCATCGTTGCCCATCATGTAGCAACCAATGCCCGTCGCGGAACCGGTGGCGTAGCAACCCTGGCCTTTGCTGTACAGAATGTAGTTCGGGTTGAGCTGGTACAGGCTTGGTGCTTTATAGGCTCGCGCAATCCCCATCTTCAGCGTGAAGTCATCACCCAGACCCTGGGACAGGTTCAGAGATGGGCTCCAGTTGTCACCAACGATGCTGTGGTGGTCGAAACGCAGACCCGGCGTCAACATGGTGCTGTCGGTCAGTTCCATGTTGTTTTCAGCAAACAGAGAGAAAATCTCCGCGTCTGAGTATGGGCTACGGTTGGTACTGCTCGAACCTGGAATATCACCGCCCATAAAGGTCTGTGAATTGGACAACATGTCCTTCATGCGTTGCTGGTTCCATTCGGTACCAAGCGTCAGGTTTTGGTTGACCAGCAGATCTAACGGAATGCTGACTTCACTGTGCAGCATGACGTCACTCAGGTCGGCGTCGAGATATTTTTGTGACGCATTCGGGTCGAAGATACCCTCAGTACCGCCCGCCAGACCTTCAGGCGTACGGGAGTTACGCGTATGTTCGTACTGTACCCAGTTGCTGGTGGTGACGCCGTTATCCCAGCCGCCATTCCAGGTCAGAGAATAGTTCTGACGGTAAAGACGGTTGGTCTCTTTCCCGTAGTTATCTTTCACCAGTTGGTTGGTGTTAGTGTTTTGAGTGTCGCCCGCATACAGGTTGCCCTGACGGCTATAACCGGCTTCCAGTTCCAGTGACTGGAGTGGGGCGAAATCCCAGCGAACCACACCGTTAATGTCTTTGTTGATCACCCCTTCACGACCGGCTGGTAAGGTATTTGAATATGTGCCGGTACGTTCTGACTGATGACCCTGGTTGATGTCCCATGCGTCGGCCTGGGTTTTATCGAGATTACCGTACAGGCGGAAGCTGAAATCCCCACCCATTGGACCATTCAGGCTAAAGTTGGTGCGCTTGGTCGATCCTTCGTCTTTGTGTTCCGGGGCGTTGAAATAGGTATCCCAGGAACCGTGCCATTCATTGCTGCCTTTTTTGGTGATGATATTCACCACGCCGCCAGCTGCGCCATTGCCATAGCGTGCCGCGGCAGGACCGCGCAGCACTTCAATACGCTCAATCATTTCCGGTGGAACCCAGGCGGTATCGCCGCGGGTATCACGCTCGCCGCGCCAGCCCTGGCGTACGGAGTTACGGCTGGTAACCGGTTTACCGTCGATCAAAATCAGGGTGTTTTCTGGCCCCATGCCGCGAATATCGATCTGGCGGTTGTTGCCGCGCTGACCGCTGGTTGAGTTACCGGTCAGGTTAACGCCAGGCATGGTACGGATGATTTCCGACACATCGCGAGCGGGAGGGTTCTTACGAATTTCATCAGCGGTAATGGTTGACACGCCCGGCGCCTGTAGGTTCTGCTGGGCGGCGGTAACGACGATGGTGTCTTCATGAGAGACAGCTACGCTATCGGTTTGATCTTCTGCCATTGCTGGCAGGGCTACCCCGTAAATCCCTAAATTGACCAATAAAGCCAGTGAATGAATCTTGTTGTTCATTGTATGTCCTGCTGTTCTTTTAGCCACGAGTACCAATGTGCCTCGGTGCGGCATTTGGTCTGATGTCGCCCGCATCTGCGTAAACTATCCATTCCAGAAAAAGTACGCAGCGCCAGGTCGGTTTATAAGTGGTGAAAAACTGTGCGCGCTTCCCACAGCGCGACAATACGCTATTGCAAATGCAAATAGTTATCAATAATATTATCAATATATTTCACGCTAAATCATAAAATTTCACAATAAACATGGGGTTATGGCGGTGACGACGTTAAAGATGGGAAGCGAGGCGTGGTGGCAGTCAAAAAAAGGCCCGGAGTGGGAGCGTGAAGACAACGGAAATTATCGGGTAACCTTCTGGTGGCGTGACCCGCAGGGAACGGAGAAAGAGTCAGCCATTCATCGCGTGTGGGTCTATATCACTGGCGTCACCGATCATCATCAAAACGCTACCCCTCAGTCGATGCAACGCATTGATGGAACAAATGTTTGGTGCTGGCGTGTTTCTCTCAGCGCCAACTGGCGCGGCAGCTACTGTTTTATCCCGACAACACGAAACGATATCTTTTCCTCGCTGGCGGTGGGCGCAGCGCCTGACCGAAGCGTACTGCGTGAAGGCTGGCGGCAATTGCTGCCGCAGGCCATTGCCGATCCCCTTAATCCGCAGAGCTGGCAGGGCGGTCGCGGCCATGCGGTGTCTGCGCTGGAAATGCCGGAGGCGCCCGTACAGCCCGGATGGGATCGACCTGAAGACCCCGATTCACCCGCAGTTTGCCTGCAATGGCGTAGCGCCAGGCTTGGTAATACGCGTCGCGTATGGGTATTTACCACCGGAGTGGCCCAAGCGGAATCTCGTCCGCTGGCTATCCTGCTGGATGGGCAGTTTTGGGCACAGAGTATGCCGGTCTGGCCTGCGCTAACTTCACTTACGCATCGTGGACACCTTCCTCCTGCCGTTTATCTCCTGATTGATGCCATCGACACGGCTCACCGTAGCCGCGAACTGCCGTGTAACGCGGATTTTTGGTTGGCGGTACAAGAGGAGCTGTTGCCGCTGGTGAAGACGACGACCGCATTCAGTGACGATCCGCAGCGTACTGTGGTCGCCGGACAAAGTTTTGGCGGGTTGTCATCGCTGTATGCCGGGCTGAACTGGCCCGCGCGCTTTGGCTGTGTTCTTAGCCAGTCGGGCTCTTACTGGTGGCCGCATCGTGGTGGTGGTCAGGACGGAGCGATCGTCGAGCAACTGAAGACCGGGACCATCAGCGCTCAGGGACTGCGTATTGTCCTGGAAGCGGGGATCCGCGAGCCTATTATTTATCGCGCTAATCAGGCGTTATATGCCCAGTTACCTTCTGCACCACAGTCTATTTTCTGGCGTCAGGTTGATGGTGGACACGATGCGCTTTGCTGGCGCGGCGGTCTGATGCAAGGGCTAATGACGCTCTGGCAACCGCTTACCGACACGATTTAACCGGACGACGTTCCACGACAGGAGTTGAGTATGGAATTCAGTAACCCCTTCGATAATCCGCAGGGCCAGTTTTACATTCTGCAAAATCCCCAACGTCAGTTTAGCCTTTGGCCGCAGCAGTGCTCACTTCCTGCTGGTTGGCAAATTGCTTGCGAGCCCCAATCCCAGGAAGCCTGCCAGCAATGGCTGGATGCAAACTGGACCACGCTGACGCCCGCGAACTATGTCGATGTGCAGGAGGCTCCATGACTCAGCGTTTACCGTTAGTGGCGGCTCAGCCGGGGATCTGGATGGCGGAAAAACTCTCCACATTGCCCTCGGCGTGGAGCGTGGCGCACTACGTAGAATTAACCGGCGAACTGGACGCGTTGTTGCTGGCGAAAGCGGTTGTGGCGGGCCTGGAGCAGGCCGATACATTGCGAATGCAGTTTAGCGAAGATAACGGCGAGGTCTGGCAATGGGTGGATCCTGCGCTCACTTTTGCGCAACCCGAAATCATCGATCTGCGCGAAAAATCCAACCCACATGAGGCGGCGCGTGCGTTGATGCAGGCAGACCTGCAGCAGGACATACGTGCTGACGGCAATAAGCCGCTGGTTTTTCACCAGCTTTTACAGGTGGGAGATAAACGTTGGTATTGGTATCAGCGTTACCATCATTTGCTGGTCGATGGCTTCAGCTTCCCGGCCATTACCCGCCAGATAGCCGCAATCTATCGCGCATGGCTAGATGGCGAGTCTACGCCAGACTCGCCTTTTACGCCGTTCGCCGAGGTGGTGGAAGAGTATCAACAGTACCGTCAAAGTGATGCCTGGCAACGCGACGGAGCCTTCTGGCGCGAGCAGCGAAAACAACTGCCACCACCGGCTTCACTGTCGAACAATCCGTTGCCGGGACGCTCGGCCAGCGCGGATATTATTCGCATGAAGTTAACCGCGCCTGAAGGAGCGTTTCGCCGGCTTGCGGCGCGCATGCCTGACGTTCAGCGTGCGGATCTGGCCCTCGCGCTGGTGGCATTGTGGCTGGGACGTTTATGCAGCCGAATGGATTATGCCGCCGGGTTTATCTTTATGCGGCGCATGGGCTCGGCGGCGTTGACGTCCACTGGACCGGTTTTAAACGTTCTGCCATTTGGTGTGAGGCTGGATGCGGCAGAAAACTTGCCTGCGCTTGCACAACGACTGGCCGGACAGTTGAAGAAAATGCGTCGGCATCAACGTTATGATGCCGAACAAATCGTTCGCGACAGCGGGCGTGCAGCCGGTGCAGAGCCGCTGTTTGGCCCGGTGCTGAACGTGAAAATATTCGACTATCATCTGAATATTCCCGGCGTTCAGGCGCAAACTCATACGCTGGCGACAGGACCGGTGAACGATCTTGAACTGGCGTTGTTCCCGGATGAAAACGGCGGGCTGAGTATTGAAATCCTGGCCAATAAACAGCGCTACGATGCAGAAACGCTGGCGCAGCATGCCTCGCGTTTAATCGGGCTTATCGAGCAGTTTGCTGACAATCCGTCGCTATGCTGCGGCGACGCCGGGATGCTGTTGCCTACAGAACATGAGCGGCTGGCGAAGATTAACGACACGACCGTGGAGATCCCGTTCACTACGCTTAGCGCACTGGTGACACAGCAGGCCGATAAAACGCCGGATGCCCCGGCGCTGGCCGATGCCCGTTATCAGTTTAGCTATCGCGAAATGCGCCAGCAGGTCGTGGCGCTGGCGAGCCTTCTGCGCGAACGCGGCGTCCGTCCTGGCGACAGCGTAGCTGTGGCATTACCGCGTTCTGTGTTCCTGACGCTGGCGCTGCACGGTATTGTGGAAGCCGGAGCTGCCTGGCTGCCGTTGGATACCGGATACCCGGACGATCGCCTGCGGATGATGCTCGAAGACGCGAAGCCAAAATTGTTGATAGCGACTGAAGAGCAACTGGCGCGTTTTAGCGATATCCCAGGGCTGGAAAGTCTCTGCTATGACTCGCCGCTGCCAGCAGAAGATTCTGCTCCGTTGGCGTTATCTCAACCCAATCATACGGCCTATATCATTTTTACTTCCGGTTCTACCGGTAGACCAAAAGGGGTGATGGTTGGGCAAACCGCCATCGTTAACCGTCTGCTGTGGATGCAAAATCACTATCCGCTGACCGCAGATGATGTGGTGGCGCAAAAAACGCCATGCAGTTTTGACGTCTCGGTATGGGAGTTTTTCTGGCCGTTTATTGCCGGGGCAAAACTGGTCATGGCAGAACCTGAAGCGCACCGCGATCCGCTGGC
This sequence comes from Citrobacter freundii ATCC 8090 = MTCC 1658 = NBRC 12681, assembly GCF_011064845.1. Taxonomy (NCBI): domain Bacteria; kingdom Pseudomonadati; phylum Pseudomonadota; class Gammaproteobacteria; order Enterobacterales; family Enterobacteriaceae; genus Citrobacter; species Citrobacter freundii. The sequence continues at coordinate 1,443,603 of NZ_CP049015.1, forward strand.
GATGCAGCAGTTCTTTGCCCGTTATAGGGTGACGACCACGCACTTTGTCCCCTCTATGTTGGCCGCTTTTGTCGCTTCACTGACGCCGGAAGCCGCGCGGGAGAGTTGTGCCTCTCTGAAACGGGTATTTTGCAGCGGCGAAGCCTTGCCAGCCGATTTATGCCGTGAGTGGGAGCAGTTGACTCATGCGCCACTGCACAATTTGTACGGACCAACGGAAGCTGCGGTCGATGTGAGCTGGTATCCGGCCTGGGGAGAAGATCTCGCTGCCGTAACCGGCAACAGCGTACCGATTGGCTATCCGGTTTGGAATACCGGTTTACGCATTCTGGATGCCATGATGCGCCCGGTGCCTTTCGGCGTAGCGGGCGACCTGTATCTGACGGGGATCCAACTGGCGCAAGGCTATCTGGGGCGTCCGGATCTGACGGCGAGCCGCTTTATCGCCGATCCGTTTAACGTCGGTGAACGTATGTACCGTACCGGAGATGTGGCGCGCTGGCTGGAAAATGGCGCGGTGGAATACCTCGGGCGCAGCGATGACCAGCTTAAAATTCGTGGACAGCGCATTGAGCTCGGCGAGATTGACCGGGTGATGCAGCAGTTGCCTGATGTCGAGCATGCCGTTGCCCATGCCTGCGTATTCAACCAGGCTGCGGCGACAGGCGGCGATGCGCGTCAACTTGTGGGGTATCTGGTGTCGCAATCGGGTTTGCCGCTGGATACGGCTGTGTTGCGGGAACGTCTGCGCGAAAAACTGCCTGCGCACATGGTTCCGACGGTATTGTTACAACTGGCGGAGTTGCCGCTTAGCGCGAACGGTAAACTGGATCGTAAAGCGCTACCGATGCCGCAGTTGACGTCGCGTGTTTCCGGGCGCGCACCGCGATCAGGGACTGAGACCACCATCGCGCAGTCTTTTGCGGCCTTGCTGGATTGTGAGGTGAATGATGTAGAGGCTGATTTCTTTGCGCTTGGTGGGCATTCGCTGCTGGCGATGAAGCTGGCAGCGCAGTTGAGCCGCATTTTTGAGCGTCAGGTGACGCCCGGGCAGATTATGGTGGCTTCCACCGTGGAACAACTGAGCGCATTGCTGGAGAGCAATGATGATGAACAGTCGCAGCGTCTGGGATTCGAGACGCTATTGCCACTGCGTGAAAGTCACGGCCCAACGTTGTTCTGCTTCCATCCGGCGTCGGGTTTTGCCTGGCAGTTTAGCGTGCTGTCGCGTTATCTCAGCCCTCAGTGGTCGATTATGGGTATTCAGTCGCCACGACCGGATGGCCCGATGCAAACGGCGGAAAATCTCGACTCGGTATGCGAACATCACCTGGCAACGCTGCTCAGTCAACAACCTCACGGACCTTACTATTTATTAGGTTATTCGCTGGGCGGCACGCTGGCACAGGGGATCGCCGCGCGCTTACATGCCAGAGGAGAGTCGGTTGCATTCCTCGGTCTGTTGGATACCTGGCCGCCAGAGACGCAAAACTGGCAAGAAAAAGAGGCCAATGGGCTGGATCCAGCGGTGCTGGCGGAGATCGAGCGTGAACGCGAAGCGTTTCTGGCGGCGCAGCAGGGGAATGCGTCAGAGGGCTTATTTAACGCTATAGAAGGCAACTACGCCGATGCGGTTCGCCTGCTCACCACGGCGCACAGCGTGCCGTTTGCAGGTCACGCCACGTTGTTCGTTGCTGAGCGTACCTTAGTGCCGGGTGTCAGCCCTGAACGTAGCTGGGCCCCGTGGATATCCAGTCTGGATGTTTACCGCCACGACTGCGCGCATGTTGATATTATTTCTCCCGTCTCGTTTGAGGTGATAGGGCCAATCATAAACACCCTGATCAATAAATCGGTATAACCAGACTTATTTCGTTATCGGAACGATCGAATAACTCCATAATGTAAATGATATGTTATGGAGTTGATCTTTCTTGGGGACAGAGGGCGATTAAAGGGGTGAATAAATTCCTAATATAATTTTTGGTAGGGCTTCCAGCACAAAGAGTGTTTCGGATTATTCTGACTAGCTGGTAGACTCCCCCCACAGAAATGTTTTTCTTTTGGGAAAGTTTTCAGGTCACGCAACATGTCATCATTAAATATTAAGCAAGATAGCGTTTCGGAATTTACTGGCTATCCTCAGCCAGCGGCAAACGCAAATGAAATCGATTTAGTGAACCTAATCGAAATCTTATGGCGAGCAAAAACGAAAATTATCGCGACCGTTTTCGCCTTTGCTTGTGTGGGTATTCTGGTATCTTTCCTGCTTCCGCAAAAATGGACCAGTCAGGCAATCGTGACCCCCGCAGAACCGATTCAGTGGCAGAGTCTCGAGAATACGTTGACCAAATTGCGCGTGCTGGATATGGATATTAGCGTTAGCCGTGGTGATGTGTTTAACCTGTTTATCAAAAAATTCCAGTCGCCTTCATTGTTAGAAGAATATCTGCGCTCTTCACCTTACGTGATGGATCAATTGAAAGGCGCTGATATCGACGAAATGGACCTGCACCGGGCAATCGTGAGGCTCAGTGAAAATATGAAAGCGACCGACAGCAATGCAGTAAAAAAGAATGAAACCTCGCTGTATACCGCATGGACTCTGAGTTTTACCGCGCCGCTAGCCGAAGAAGCCCAGTCTGTGCTGAAGGGCTATATCCAGTATATTTCTGATGTTGTAGTGAAAGAAACGCTGGAAGATATTCGCAATAAACTGTCCATCAAAACCAGCTTCGAGAAAGAAAGGCTGGAGATGGATCGCGTCAGGCTCAAGAACCAACTGGAAGCAAATATCCAGCGACTGAACTACTCGCTGGAGATTGCCAATGCCGCCGGGATTAAAAAGCCGGTCTACAGTAATGGCCAGGCGGTGAAGGATGACCCTGATTTCTCTATTTCACTGGGTGCTGACGGCATCGAACGTAAATTAGAAATAGAAAAATCAGTAACGGATGTTGCTGAAATTAACGGTGAATTACGTAATCGGCAGTATCACGTTGAGCAACTGTTAGCGATGAATGTGAGCGACGTAAAATTCACACCGTTTAAATATCAACTTACGCCTTCGCTGCCGGTGAAAAAAGATGGCCCGGCTAAATCAATGATCGTTATTCTGGCCGCATTACTGGGTGGAATGGTGGCGTGTGGTGGCGTTCTGCTGAACTATGCCATGGTGTCGCGTAAGCAAAAAATGACGTTTATTGATCAGCAACTGGTGTGATGAATTATCGTATGGCGGCAAGCCAGCCGCCTTACGATAACGCGTGTTATTTGCTGCGTCCAAGTGGCACTACTAACGGCGTTCCGGCAACTGGATCGTCGATAATCATACAGCGCAGTCCATAGATTTTTTCAATAAGCTGCGCGGTGACGATCTCCTTCGGTGCACCCTCGGCAATAATTTTTCCATCTCGCAGCGCAATCAGATGCGTCGCATAGCGACAGGCCTGATTCAGGTCGTGCAAAACGGCGGCCAGCGTGTAGCCTTTTTCCCGGTTTAACTCACTCAGCAGTTCCAGCAGATCGATCTGATGACTGATATCCAGCCAGGTGGTGGGTTCATCAAGCAGCATAATCGACGTTTCCTGCGCCAGCACCATCGCAATCCATGCACGTTGACGTTGTCCGCCGGAAAGGGTATCCACACTTTGTGATGCCAGGTGGGTGATACCCGTCGCCTGCATGGCGTTTGAGACCGCAATTTCATCCTCTTGCCGCCAGCGGGTAAACAGCGGCTGGTGCGGATAGCGCCCGCGGGCAACCAGCTCTTGTACCGTAATATCTCCCGGCGTGGTTGCGTTTTGCGCCAGCAAACCTATTCTTCGGGCGACTTCCTTGCTGGCATAGTGTTGAATATGTTCGCCGTCGAGCCAGACCTTGCCGTTCGCGGGCGTCATCAGGCGACTAAGCGTGCGCAGCAATGTCGATTTCCCGCAGCCATTTGGCCCGATAATCGCGGTGAAGTGACCGTCGGGAATCGACACATTGAGGTTTTCCGCCACGGTAAACTTGCCATAACCCAACGTTAACTGGTCGCCACGCAAACGGGCTACTGATTCGGTCATTTTTTGCGGGACTCCTGAATTAACAAGACGATAAGATAAATACCGCCGAGGCTTACGGTGACAACGCCCACCGGAAGCTGATAAGGCATAAACAGCTGTTGGGCGCATAAATCCGCCATCAACAGCAGCAACGCGCCGCACAGCGCTGACAGGGTTAATCCCCAGCGCGATGTGCCGCTTATACGTCGCGCGATATGCGGCGCGACAAGGGCAATAAACGAGATAGGACCCGCCAGCGCGGTGGCGGCAGCGGTCAGTACAACCGCAACCAGCATCATCATCAGACGCGAGCGCTCAACGCTGACACCAAGCGCACAGGCACTGTCATCACCCATTTCCAGTAAGCGCATCCGGCGTACCAGCAATGTGGCGCATACCAGCATGATGATAATCAGCGGGGCAGACGGCCAGGTTTTGGCCCAGGTCAGGCCATTGAGCGATCCAGCGTTCCACAGTCCAGCCGTTAGCGCGGTTTCTAATGATGCTTTCAGCAGTAGCCAGGTGTTGAACGCCACCAGCATGGCGCGTATGCCGATACCAATAATAATTAGCCGGAAGGTGTCGATCCCATTGCGCCAGGCGAGCGCCCAGACCACCAGAGAAGTCAGGATCCCACCGAGCATGGCTGCCAGTGCGATCGCGGTAAGATGCTGTCCGAACAGCACCATTGCCACCAGCACACCGCTCCAGGCCCCGGTATTGAAACCCATCACATCCGGGCTACCCAGCGGGTTACGCATCAGCGACTGAAATATTGCGCCGCTCACGCCGAGCGCTGCGCCAATCAATAGTGCCATGAGCACGCGTGGCAAACGCCATTCGGTCACCACCAGGGTAATACTGCGCGGCGCATCGCCGAGCAGGGCGGCAATAATTTGCTGGGTTTCCAGCGTAACAACGCCGCTACGCAGGCTCCATAAACCAATGACGAGACAACCTGCAACCAGCAGTAGGCTGCTGATTATCAGGCGGCGGGAGAGGTGCATCATGCGCCACCCCCGCGCGATTTACGGCGTACCAGAAAGATAAGCACCGGCGCGCCGATGAAAGCGCTGACCACCGACACGCGCAGCTCGCCGGGAACAATCAGGCGACCGATGATATCGGCAATCAGTAACAGAGAAGGGGTTGCCAACAGGGTGACGGGCAGTGACCAGCGGTGATCCGCCCCCACCAGCCAGCGCGCCATGTGAGGTATCATCAGGCCGATAAAGGCGATAGGACCGACAATCGCGGTCGCGCTGCCGCACAGTACAGTAATCACCAGCAGGCCAATAAACTGTGTGCGAGCGACTTTACTACCAAGCGCAGTAGCAGTGTCGCTCCCGAGGCTCAGGCTATTCAGGGCGCGACTGAGGAACAGCGCGACAGCCGCGGCAATCAGTACTGGTACCAATACAACCTTCAGCGTTTGCAGGCTGCGGATATCCAGTGAGCCAGCTTGCCAGAAACGCAACTGATCGTAAACGTCCGGGTTGAGCAGGGCGATGCCGGTGGATAATCCTTCCAGCACCGCGCCCAGGGCAACGCCCGCCAGCGTCAAACGTACCGGGCTTAACTGCCCACCGCCCTGACTACCGGTAAAAGCTACGATCAGTGACGCAGCCAGCGCACCGCAAAAGGCCATCAGCAGTTGCTCTTGCGCAGAGGAAAAGCCGAACAGCGCGGCGCCCAGCACAATAGCGAAGCTGGCACCGGAGTTGACGCCCAGAATGCCGGGATCGGCTAGAGGGTTACGCGTGAGCGTTTGCATTAATGCGCCAGCCAGGCCCAGCGCACCACCGGCGAGCAGCCCCGCCAGCGTGCGTGGGAGTCGCGCGTCAAGCACGATGGTGCAATCAGCGCTTTGACAACTGCCGGTGAGCGCATCCAGCACCACGGAGGCAGGTAGCGACTTGGCGCCAATAACCAGACTTAATACCGTGGTCAGAACAAGTAATAACAATAGTCCGGGCACGGCGAAGGCGCGTGTCGCGGAAACAGAGCATGACATATCAACTCCCCTGATAATGATAGTAATTATCGTTATCGATCTTATTTGGATATGTTAGCATGTGCAGCCATCGAATGGATATTGAAAAAGTACCTGGTAAGGCTCTGTAATGAATCGACAATCATGGCTGCTCAATCTCAGCCTGTTAAAGACCCACCCTGCATTTCGTGCAGTCTTCCTCGCCCGTTTTATTTCCATTGTCTCTCTGGGGCTACTCGGCGTCGCGGTTCCGGTACAAATCCAGATAATGACCCAGTCGACCTGGCAGGTCGGTTTGTCGGTGACGCTGACCGGCAGTGCAATGTTTATTGGTCTGATGGTGGGCGGTGTGCTGGCCGACCGCTATGAGCGTAAAAAAGTGATCCTGCTGGCGCGTGGTACCTGTGGCATTGGCTTTATTGGCCTGTGTTTGAATGCGTTACTTCCCGAACCGTCGTTACTGGCAATTTATCTGCTTGGCTTATGGGACGGTTTCTTTGCTTCGCTGGGTGTGACTGCTTTGCTGGCAGCGACGCCAGCGCTGGTCGGGCGGGAGAATCTGATGCAGGCCGGGGCGATTACCATGCTGACGGTGCGTCTGGGATCGGTAATTTCGCCGATGCTTGGCGGGGTGTTGCTCGCGACCGGCGGTGTGGCCTGGAACTACGGACTGGCGGCGGCGGGGACCTTCATTACCTTACTACCGTTGCTGAGTCTTCCCGCGTTGCCGCCTCCGCCGCAGCCGCGTGAGCATCCGCTGAAATCGCTGCTGGCAGCATTCCGCTTTCTGCTTGCCAGCCCGCTGATTGGCGGTATTGCACTGCTCGGTGGTCTGTTAACCATGGCGAGCGCCGTCCGCGTGCTGTATCCGGCGTTGGCGATTAACTGGCACATGTCGAGTGCGCAAATTGGCCTGCTGTATGCGGCTATTCCGCTGGGGGCAGCCGTGGGTGCATTGACCAGCGGACAACTGGCGCACAGTCTTCGTCCGGGACTGATCATGCTGGCATCGACCGTGGCTTCATTTCTGGCTATCGGTCTGTTTGGCTTGATGCCCATTTGGCAGCTTGGGGTTATTTGCCTGGCGCTGTTTGGCTGGCTAAGTGCGGTCAGTTCGTTGTTGCAGTACACCCTGTTACAGACGCAGACGCCGGAAGCGATGCTCGGGCGAATTAATGGTTTGTGGACCGCACAGAACGTCACCGGCGATGCGATTGGCGCGGCGTTGTTAGGTGGTCTGGGCGCGATGATGACGCCAGTTGCTTCGGCAAGCGTGAGTGGGTTTGGGCTGGTGATTGTCGGTCTTTTACTGCTGCTGTTGTTGGGAGAAGTGCGCCGATTCCGGCAAGTCCCCGTGAATGTCTGATCGCGTTGTGCTCTACGGATTGTAGGCCGGATAAGGCGTTAGCCGCATCCGGCGCTGGCAATTAAAACAGAGCCGACAGACGTTGCAGCAGCAGCATTGCGCTGTAGTAGTCGAGACGGAAGGTTTCCGTACCCAGGGCATAAACACGTTTATTTTGCACGGCTGGCAGATGCGCCAGAAGCGGATTAGCGTAAATAGCATCGGCATCTTTGCTGTCGCCAGCAAACAGGAACAGCGCTTCGCCGTTCAGGCCTGCCGCCAGGTTCTCACCGCCAAGCTGGATGATATCGTGGCGTTTGCCCTGACTCTGGCTGGTATGCAAGTTGGCAGGCAGCGTTGCCAGCGTGAACCCTAACTGCTCCATCAGCTTGCCTTGCGCTGACTCAGGCGTCCACAGGTTGGCGCTGTGCGCCGCGGCGGTATATACCAGCGCGCTGACCGGCTGTGGTGGCAGGGTAATACGTTGCTTAACTGCCTGTAGTTGCTTATCAAACTCGGCAATACGCGCAGCAGCCTGTTGCTCCTGACCGGTAATTTCACCTAACTGGGTCAGCAGCGACTGCCAGCTTTTATCGTCGTAATTAATGATGAGCGTTGGCGCAATGGTGGACAGCTGATCGTACAGCGCGAGGGCAGAATCGCCCCCGGTGGCGCTTACCAGAATCAAATCCGGCATTTGAGCTGCGACGGCCTCGGCGCTAGGTTCGCCGATATACAGGCGGCTCAGTTTGCGTTCTTTTGCCACTTCGCTCCACTGGCGTAAAAAGCCCTGCGCATCGCCGATGCGATTGTTCGGCGTAGTGGCACCGCTGGCGATGACCGGGGCATCAATCGCCAGCAGCGAACCGGTGAGGGTCACGCTGGTGGAGACAATTCGCTGCGGTTTATGCTCCAGCGTATGCGTGCCGCGGCTGTCAGTAACCTGACGCGGCCAGTCGGCGGCGTGACCTGAAGAAATTCCTGAAAGAGATAAACCTGCCAGTAAGAGCACGGTGCGGCAAAAAGAGGGGAGACTCACGAATCAGCTTCCTGTTATCAGTATAAGTAATGCTTCTCATTTTCATTGTTAGCGAGCAAGGATGCAAGCCAAAGTCGCACATTGTGCTACCACAAGAGTTGACATACCGCCGCTTTACTTTTAGGTTAGCGACCGAAAATATAAATGATAATCATTATTAGAGCCTTTATCATTTTTGGAGGATGATATGGATACGTCACTGGCCGAGGAAAAAACGCAGACTATGCCGACGCTCGCTCCCGACAGTTTTTTCTTTATGTCGCCGTACCGTAGTTTTACGACGTCAGGATGCTTCGCCCGCTATGCGGAACCGGCAATTGATGGCGATTCGCCAGACAGCCCTTTCCAACAAAAAATGAACGCACTGTTTGCTGATGCCAAATCACAGGGTATCGCGAATCCTGTCATGGTCGGGGCGATTCCCTTTGATACCCGCCAGCCATCATCGCTGTTTATTCCCCAATCGTGGCAGAACTTTTCTCGTACGGCGAAGCAACAATCATCACGTTACTTTACCGCGCATCAGTCGCTGAACGTCGTGGAACGTAAATCGATCCCGGAACAGGACTTTTTTGAAGATATGGTCGCCCGGGCGGCTGCGCTGACGTCTACTCCGGAAGTCGACAAAGTGGTGTTGTCACGCCTGATCGATATCACCACCGATGCCAACATTGACAGCGGTGCGCTGCTGGAGCGTCTGGTGGCGCAAAATCCAGCGAGCTACAACTTCCATGTGCCGATTGAAGACGGCGGCGTATTGATTGGTGCCAGCCCGGAATTGCTTCTGCGCAAAGAAGGCGAGCGTTTCAGTTCTCTGCCGCTGGCGGGCTCTGCACGTCGTCAGCCTGATGATGTGCTGGATCGCGAAGCAGGGATCCGCCTGCTGGCATCTGAGAAGGACCGCCATGAGCACGAACTGGTGACGCAAGCGATGAAAACGGTATTGCGCGATCGCAGCCGTGAACTGCAACTGCCTTCTTCTCCGCAGCTGGTTACTACGCCGACGCTCTGGCACCTCGGCACGCCGTTTGAAGGTAAAGCCAACGCGCAGGAAAACGCCCTGACGCTGGCGTGCCTGCTTCACCCGACACCTGCGCTGAGCGGCTTCCCACATCAGGTTGCGCGCAAGCTTATCGCCGAACTGGAGCCGTTCGATCGCGAACTGTTCGGCGGTATTGTCGGCTGGTGTGATGCCGAAGGTAACGGTGAGTGGGTAGTGACGATCCGCTGTGCGAAGCTGCTGCGCAATCAGGTGCGTTTCTTTGCCGGAGCAGGAATTGTTCCAGCCTCTTCCCCGGTTGCGGAATGGCGTGAAACGGGGGCCAAGCTCTCCACGATGTTGAATGTTTTTGGACTGCATTAAGAGCCTTGTGGACTGGTTTTAAGGAGCAATAATGAGTATTCCATTCACCCGCTGGCCGGAAGAGTTTGCCCGCAGGTATCGTGAAAAAGGTTACTGGCAGGATTTGCCGCTGACCGACATTCTGACCCGTCATGCCGACAGCGACCATACGGCGGTTATTGATGGTGAACGCCATCTGAGCTATCGCCAGCTGAAGCAGGCCGCTAACAATCTAGCCTGCAGTTTGCGTCGCCAAGGGATTAAACCCGGTGAAACCGCGCTGGTACAACTGGGCAATGTGGCTGAGCTGTATATCACCTTCTTTGCATTACTCAAGCTGGGCGTAGCTCCGGTGTTGGCCCTGTTCAGCCATCAGCGTAACGAACTCAACGCCTATGCCAAACAGATTGAACCGGCGCTGCTGATTGCCGATCGCCAGCATACGCTGTTTAGCGGGGACGATTTTCTAAACGCTTTTGTGGCCGAACACAATTCAGTGCGCGTGGTGCAACTGCACAACGACGAAGGTGAACACAATCTGCAAACGGCGATAAGCCAACCTGCGACTGATTTTACGGCTACACCGTCGCCCGCTGATGAGGTGGCGTACTTCCAGCTTTCCGGCGGGACGACCGGGACGCCAAAGCTGATTCCTCGCACTCATAACGATTACTACTACAGCGTGCGTCGCAGCAATGAGATTTGCCGCTTCACCGGGGAAACGCGTTATTTATGCGCAATCCCGGCGGCGCATAACTACGCCATGAGTTCGCCAGGCGCGCTGGGCGTGTTCCTTGCGGGTGGAACCGTCGTGCTGGCGGCCGACCCGAGCGCTACCCTGTGTTTCCCGCTGATTGAACAGCATCAGGTTAACGTCACGGCGCTGGTGCCACCTGCGGTGAGCCTGTGGTTGCAGGCGATTGCGGAGTGGGGCAGTAATGCGCAATTGGCTTCGCTGAAACTGCTACAGGTCGGTGGAGCGAGACTTTCCGCCACGCTTGCGGCGCGTATTCCGGCTGAGATTGGCTGCCAGTTGCAGCAGGTCTTCGGCATGGCGGAAGGGCTGGTGAACTACACCCGTCTGGACGACAGTCCTGAGCGCATCATCAATACCCAGGGGCGCCCGATGTGTCCTGATGATGAAGTCTGGGTAGCAGACGCTGACGGCAACCCCTTAGCCCAGGGAGAGACCGGACGCCTGATGACACGTGGTCCGTACACCTTCCGTGGTTATTTCAAAAGCCCTGAGCATAATGCCAGCGCCTTTGACGCCAACGGCTTTTACTGTTCCGGCGATCTGATCGCTATCGACCCGGATGGCTACATCACCGTTCAGGGACGCGAAAAGGATCAGATCAACCGCGGCGGGGAGAAGATCGCTGCTGAAGAGATTGAAAACCTGCTGCTGCGCCATCCAATGGTTATCCATGCCGCGCTGGTCAGTATGGATGACGAACTGATGGGCGAGAAAAGCTGTGCCTGGCTAGTGGTAAAAGAGCCGCTGCGCGCGGTTCAGGTGCGCCGTTTTCTGCGCGAACAGGGTGTGGCGGAATTCAAATTACCCGATCGTGTTGAGTGCGTTGAGTCATTACCGCTGACTCCAGTGGGGAAGGTAGATAAAAAACAATTACGTCAGTGGCTGGCATCACGTTCACTGGCCTGAAGGAGAAATAGAAATGGCAATTCCTAAACTGCAGGCTTATGCGCTACCAACGGCGCTCGATGTTCCGGTGAACAAAGTCGACTGGGCATTTGACCCTGAACGCGCCGCGCTGCTGATCCACGACATGCAGGATTATTTTATCAGCTTTTGGGGCGATAACTGTCCGATGATGGAGCAGGTCGTCGCGAACATCGCCGCGCTGCGCCAGTACTGCAAAGAGCATAATATTCCGGTGTATTACACCGCTCAACCGAAAGAGCAGAGTGATGAAGACCGCGCTCTGCTCAATGATATGTGGGGACCGGGCCTGACGCGTTCGCCGGAACAACAAAAGATTGTTGAGGCGCTGGCGCCGGATGAAGCGGATACCATTCTTGTGAAATGGCGTTATAGCGCATTCCATCGCTCCCCGCTGGAACAGATGCTCAAGGAAACCGGGCGTAATCAACTGATCATTACCGGGGTGTATGCACATATTGGTTGTATGACCACCGCAACGGACGCTTTCATGCGTGACATCAAGCCGTTTATGGTTGCCGATGCGCTGGCGGACTTTAGCCGTGACGAACACTTGATGTCGCTGAAATACGTGGCGGGACGTTCCGGGCGTGTGGTTATGACCCAGGAATTATTACCGACGCCGGTTCCGGCCAGTAAAGATGCGTTACGCAGCATTATTCTGCCGCTGCTGGATGAGTCCGAAGAGCCGATGGATGACGAAAACCTGATCGACTATGGGCTGGATTCCGTGCGCATGATGGCGCTGGCGGCGCGTTGGCGTAAGGTTCATGGTGATATTGATTTCGTGATGCTGGCGAAAAAACCGACCATTGACGCATGGTGGGCTCTGCTCTCCCGCGAGGTGAAGTAATGGCCGGATTTGATTTTGCCGGGAAAACCGTCTGGGTAACCGGGGCGGGAAAAGGGATTGGCTACACCACGGCGCTGGCGTTTGCGAATGCAGGTGCTGAGGTGACTGGATTCGATCGCGAATTTCCTCAGGATAACTACCCGTTTACGACCGAAGTGCTGGATGTGGCGAATGCTGGACAGGTAGCTGAGGTGTGCCAGCGCGTCCTCAAAGCGCGCGAGCGTTTGGATGTGTTGGTCAATGCCGCAGGTATTTTGCGTATGGGTGCCACCGATGCGCTAAGCGCTGAGGAGTGGCAGCAGACGTTTGCGGTTAACGTTGGCGGAGCGTTCAATCTGTTTCAGCAGACGATGGCGCAGTTTCGTCGCCAGCAGGGCGGGGCGATCGTGACCGTCGCGTCGGATGCGGCGCACACGCCGCGTATCGGCATGAGTGCTTACGGTGCGTCAAAGGCCGCGTTGAAAAGCCTGGCTCTGACCGTCGGACTTGAACTGGCAGGCAGCGGTGTGCGTTGTAACGTGGTTTCTCCGGGGTCGACCGATACCGACATGCAGCGTACGCTGTGGGTCAGCGATGACGCGGAGCAACAGCGCATTCGTGGATTTGGCGAGCAGTTTAAGCTTGGGATTCCGCTGGGGAAAATCGCCCGGCCGCAAGAGATCACCAACACTATTTTATTCCTCGCTTCCGATCTGGCCAGCCACATTACATTACAGGATATCGTGGTGGACGGCGGTTCCACGCTGGGGGCATGACGATGATCTGGAAACGTCATTTGACGCTGGATGAACTCAATGCCACCAGTCAGAACACGATGGTGGCGCATCTGGGAATGGTCTATACACGACTGGGTGATGATGTGCTGGAAGCCGAAATGCCGGTGGATAGCCGAACGCATCAGCCGTTTGGCCTGCTGCATGGCGGCGCGTCGGCGGCCCTGGCGGAAACGTTGGGTTCGATGGCGGGTTATCTGATGACGCGCGACGGGCAGTGTGTCGTGGGGACGGAACTAAACGCCACGCATCATCGGGCGGTATCGCAGGGGAAAGTACGCGGCGTTTGTCAGCCGTTGCATCTTGGGCGTCAAAATCAAAGCTGGGAAATCGTCATCTTTGATGAGCAGGGACGACGCTGCTGCACCTGCCGTTTAGGCACGGCGGTTATGGGGTGAGGTTACCCGGCAAAGTAAAATGAAATTGCAGAGTTAACAGGTAAATGAAGTGATCCAGTTAACAATGCAATGTAAATAGTCAGTGATGTCTCAGGTTTATGTGGTTGTCAGGTTGTTAAAATCAGGAAAGATGTTATAGAAACAAAATGTAACATCTTTCTGGATCACGCAAACGGACAACAACTATGAATAAATCAGGGAAATACCTCCTCTGGACATTGCTCTCCGTTATCGGAGCATTTGCCCTGGGATATATTGCGTTAAATCGTGGTGAACAGATCAACGCGTTGTGGATAGTCGTGGCGTCAGTCTGTGTCTACCTTATCGCTTACCGTTTCTACGGCCTGTACATCGCGAAAAATGTACTGGCGCTGGACCCGACGCGTATGACGCCAGCCGTGCGTCATAACGATGGTCTGGATTATGTACCCACCGATAAAAAAGTACTGTTTGGTCACCATTTTGCAGCGATTGCCGGAGCGGGTCCGTTAGTTGGACCGGTGCTGGCGGCGCAAATGGGCTATCTGCCGGGTATGATCTGGCTGCTCGCCGGGGTGGTACTGGCAGGGGCGGTGCAGGACTTCATGGTGCTGTTTGTTTCTACCCGTCGCGATGGTCGTTCCCTTGGCGAACTGGTGAAAGAAGAGATGGGCCCTACGGCGGGTGTTATTGCGCTGGTAGCCTGTTTTATGATCATGGTGATTATCCTCGCGGTACTGGCGATGATTGTCGTGAAAGCGCTGACCCACAGCCCGTGGGGAACTTACACCGTAGCGTTCACTATCCCGCTGGCGATTTTTATGGGGATTTACCTGCGCTATCTGCGCCCGGGCCGCATTGGTGAAGTGTCGGTTATTGGTCTGGTATTCCTGGTGTTTGCCATTATTTCCGGCGGCTGGGTAGCGGAAAACCCGACCTGGGCACCGTACTTTGACTTTACCGGCGTACAGCTGACCTGGATGCTGGTGGGCTACGGTTTTGTCGCCGCCGTGCTGCCAGTGTGGCTGCTGCTGGCCCCGCGTGATTACCTCTCTACCTTCCTGAAAATCGGAACCATTGTTGGCCTGGCGGTAGGGATTCTGATCATGCGTCCGACGCTGACCATGCCAGCTCTGACCAAGTTTGTTGACGGTACTGGCCCGGTCTGGACCGGTAACCTGTTCCCGTTCCTGTTTATCACCATTGCATGCGGTGCGGTATCTGGCTTTCATGCGCTGATCTCCTCCGGTACCACGCCGAAGATGCTGGCGAATGAAGGGCAGGCTTGCTTTATCGGCTACGGCGGAATGCTGATGGAATCCTTTGTCGCCATTATGGCGCTGGTTTCCGCGTGCATCATCGATCCGGGCGTGTACTTTGCGATGAACAGCCCGATGGCGGTGCTGGCTCCTGCGGGCACGGTTGATGTAGTGGCTTCTGCGGCACAGGTAGTCAGTAGTTGGGGCTTTGCTATTACGCCAGATACTCTGCACCAAATCGCCAATGAAGTGGGTGAGCAATCCATTATCTCCCGCGCAGGTGGTGCGCCGACGCTGGCCGTCGGGATGGCGTACATTCTGCATGGCGCACTGGGTGGCATGATGGATGTGGCGTTCTGGTATCACTTCGCCATTCTGTTTGAAGCTTTGTTTATTTTGACGGCGGTTGATGCCGGTACACGCGCTGCGCGCTTTATGCTGCAGGACTTGCTGGGCGTGGTGTCACCGGGCCTGAAACGAACCGATTCGTTGCCTGCGAACCTGCTGGCGACGGCGCTGTGCGTGCTGGCCTGGGGTTACTTCTTACACCAGGGTGTGGTGGATCCTCTGGGTGGTATTAATACCCTGTGGCCGCTGTTTGGTATTGCTAACCAGATGCTGGCCGGTATGGCGTTGATGCTCTGTGCTGTGGTGCTGTTCAAGATGAAACGCCAGCGCTACGCGTGGGTGGCACTGGTCCCAACCGCCTGGCTGCTGATTTGTACCCTGACCGCTGGCTGGCAGAAAGCGTTTAGCCCGGATGCAAAAATCGGCTTCCTGGCTATCGCCAACAAATTCCAGGCGATGATCGACAGCGGTAACATTCCGGCGCAGTACACCCAGTCGCAGCTGACGCAGCTGGTGTTTAACAACCGCCTGGATGCGGGTCTCACCATCTTCTTCATGGTAGTCGTTGTGGTGCTGGGTCTGTTCTCCATCAAAACTGCGCTGGCAGCATTGAAAGAGGACAAACCAACTTCGAAAGAGACGCCGTACGAGCCGATGCCTGAGAATATCGAAGAGATCGTGGCGCAGGCGAAAGGCGCGCACTAATATTCTCTTAACCAATGAGCCCTCTCCTGAACGGGGAGGGCGTTTGTACGACAGGGAATCACTATGTTTGAAACACTCGCCAAAGCCGGGAAGTATTTAGGTCAAACCGCCCGATTAATGATAGGTGTGCCGGATTACGACAACTATGTTGAACATATGCGCGTCACGCATCCGGACCAAACGCCAATGACCTACGAAGAATTTTTCCGCGAGCGCCAGGATGCGCGATATGGGGGGAAAGGCGGCGCGAAGTGCTGTTGATTTTTTGCCGGATGGCACTGACGCTTATCCGGCCTACAACATCGCATTTGCCGTTATAATTAGTCGTCGTAGGCCTGATAAGGCGAAGCCGCTATCAGGCATCCCATACCCTAATCATACCGTAAACGACTCTACCTTTTCGAATGCTGCGCGCAGTGTCTCCGGCGTTAACGTTACCGGCAGGGCGTGAATGGACTCCACCGGGCGCAGGGTGTGCGTAATCACTTTGTCGATTTCTGCGCGATTATTGATGTCCACGTCCAGTTGAGCTAATCGGGTGGGCAGATTGAAGCGCTGATAGGCGGTAATTAACTGCGCCAGCACGGCATCTTGTCCCAACAACGCACTCTGCACCAGGATGCCGTACGCGACTTTAGTGCCATGTAAAAACTTCTCTGTTTGTGGGAGGACGGTCAGGCCATTGTGAACAGAATGCGCCGCCGCCACGCGGGTGTAGCGCTCGCCCAGACCACCAACCATGCCGCCTCCGGCAATAATCGCATCCACTACATCGCAAAACGTGCGGCTTAACGAGCCTTGTTGTTTGTCTGTCAGCGCCTGCTCGCTGCTTTCCAGCAGGACGTCGCGGATCGTCTGCGCGGCATCGATACCCAGACGAACAGTTAATGGCAGGTTTTCCGGCTGAGGCGCAAGCACGACGGCCTCGTACCACTTCGCCAGCGTGTCGCCGATCCCCGCCAGTAGATATTCCTCTGGCGCATTGAGAACGATCTCGGGTTCGACCAGAACGAGGAAATTGGCATCAGGGAAAATTTCAAAATGCAGCGCCTGGCCTGCATCGTTATACCAGACGGAGAGCGGCGTCCAGGCGGCGCAGGTCGCCGCAATCGTAGGAATACCGACAAACGGCAGATCCAGACGACGGGCCAACGCTTTAGCGGTGTCGAGCAATGTTCCTCCGCCCACGCCAATCACGACGCTGCGATTATCTCCCGACTCTTTTGCCAGTTGAGCAACATCGGTTTCGCTGCAATGTCCCGTAAACAGCAGGCGCTTAGCCTCGGCGAGATGAAATGTCTCTGGCAGATAAGGGCGGGCCGCATCGATAGCGCGCTCACCATAAACCCACACGGCGCGTGAAAGTTGGTCGGTAGTGAAAAAATCGTTGAGTCTCGACAGGCTGCCGGGATGGGAAAAATAGTTGGCCGGGCCGGTGACGACGCGAATCTCTGTATTACTCATGTTGTGTTGTCCTTTGGCTGTCCTGTCCAGGCAGGTTATTTTTATATAGACGTCTGAACGTCTTGATTGCCAAATACTAGCATCGTGTTATAGTGGCTTCAACCACAACATCACACGCTGGGATAACAATAATGAGTAATAACCCGCTGATTCCGCAAAGCAAACTGCCTAACCTGGGCACTACTATCTTCACGCAAATGAGTGCGCTGGCGCAGCAGCATCAGGCCATTAATCTCTCGCAGGGATTTCCTGATTTTGACGGTCCGCTCTTTTTGCAGGAGCGTTTGGCGTATCACGTCGCGCACGGTGCAAACCAGTATGCACCGATGACGGGCGTGCAGCCGCTGCGCGAAGCCATCGCGGATAAAACGGCAGACCTGTACGGCTACAAACCCGACGCGAATAGTGAAGTGACCATCACGGCGGGGGCCACAGAAGCGCTGTATGCCGCGATCACTGCGCTGGTGCGCCCAGGTGATGAGGTGATTTGTTTTGACCCGAGCTACGACAGCTATGCGCCTGCGGTTGAATTATCCGGCGGGGTGGTTAAACGTATCGCGCTGCAACCACCGTCTTTTCGCGTCGACTGGCAGGCTTTTAGTGCCTTACTCAGCGACCGTACCCGATTGGTTATCCTGAACACGCCACATAATCCTTCTGCCACCGTGTGGCATCAGGCCGATTTTGACGCGCTGTGGCAAGCAATTAAAGAACGCGAGATCTTTGTCATCAGCGACGAAGTTTATGAGCATATCTGTTTCGCCAGGCAAGGGCATGCCAGTGTGCTGGCACATTCAGAGCTGCGGGAACGCGCTGTTGCTGTTTCATCGTTTGGTAAGACCTATCATATGACCGGCTGGAAGATTGGCTACTGCGTTGCGCCAGCAGCCATTAGCGCTGAGTTACGCAAGGTACACCAGTATCTGACGTTTTCTGTCAACACGCCGGCTCAGTTGGCACTGGCGGATATGCTACGAGAAGATCCTGCACACTATCGCGAGCTGCCTGCGTTTTATCAGAAAAAACGCGACGTGTTGGTGAACGCGCTGCGTGACAGCCGACTGGAAATTCTGCCGTGTGAAGGCACGTACTTTCTGCTGGTCGATTACAGCGCCGTTTCCACGCTTAACGACGTGGAATTTTGCCAGTGGCTGACCACTGAAGTGGGCGTTGCGGCGATACCGCTGTCTGTGTTCTGCGCCGATCCTTTCCCGCATAAACTGATTCGTCTCTGTTTTGCCAAGCAAGAATCGACGCTGTTAACAGCAGCTGAACGTCTGGTGTCGCTGTAGCTATTTCACCGTCCAGGCTTTGGAGAATCGACGGTCGGCGAACAACTCTTGCAGACCGTTGATTTGCTTCAGGCGTAACACCTCGTCGTCGTCCATGCCGAGATCCTTGCTAATTCTTTCTTCACTCCATCCCAGTTGCGATAGCTCGCGGACAATCTCGGACATGGCGTGGATTTGATGACGCCCACGGGCGCGGTTGTGGCGAATGGTCGCCGCCATACGCTCATGGCGTTCTCGTTCTAAACAGGCAACCGGCAGGTATCCTTTAAGCCTGGGCCTCAGTGAGGCTTTGGCTTTACCTAACTCGTGGCGGTGGAAACCGTCGACAATTTCGTATTCCTCTGCCGTTGAGTGAACCACCACAATGGGCTGTGTAAACCCGTCTGCTTCAAGGGACTTCAGCAGCAGCTTTTTCTCCGGTGGCGCAACGTTATTGGGGTTGTAGTCATTGGGTGAAATGTGATCATTTTTAACCCAAAGTACGCAATCTACGGGTTCCTCGCGAAAGGGACTGACGCTGTGTATCGCCCGCCTGAATTCATTGATGGCTTCAATTCGTTCTTCTTCTGACAGGCCAGAAAGAAAGCCGAGGAGTTCGTGAGTTAGTCGGTGTTGCATAAGATTCCCCATTCCTGGCGTTTTGTTTTCATACGTTCGTTATAGCGTTGGTAGTTTTTGGGTTTCGTTGGACTGAATGAAAGTGCCCGACACCAGTAATCATTATTCAACAGGACTTTGCAGATACGTCGCCATGAAGGAATATCTTTCGAACCAATATCGCCTTCCTGAGTTTGCGGGATATTATCCATGCCTTTTTTCTTATACCACTGCAAATAGACGGCGATTTTATTGCGGTAATGCTCTGCGGTAGTCTCCGGCATGCTGTTCAATAGCAGCATGGCATATTCCTGCCAGCTTAAATGCTCTGGTTTAAGTATTTTCCGATGACCGTAAAAATGGTTGTCATGACCGGCATAAATCCCCCCGCTTTTAACACCGCTGACACGGGCGCACATAGCCGCCCAGCGCTCGGGTTCAATGACATGATATAGCCATAATCCCTGACGCTGTTCCGGGCCAAAGGGTTCGCAAATTCGCATATATCGTGTCGGGACCCCGGCCTGGTACATCAGATTATACAGGGGGTTACACGGCAATTTTGACTTCGCAAACCACGTCCAGATGTCGGCTGTTTTCCAGTCATACAGCGGGTAAATATACCAGGTGTGTCCACCAGGTGCTGCAGTCGTCCACGGCTTGTCATCGGCAAAACGCTGCTTTTGCGAGTTGGCAATGGCAACAAAGCGGTTATATGACTCATCGGCGCGGATGCCCACCATCATGGCAGCCGGTCGTTTCTGCGAAAACCAGTCAGCGAACTCACGAACAAATTGTTCAAAGGTCATGCCGGGTTGATAGAAGGAGAAATATTCAGGATCGGTTATGGCATCTGCGGGCGGCTGGCGAACCCATTGCGTACCCGGCTCCCAACACTGCCATTCGGGTTGAAATTGTGACAGTGAATTCTGCGTCGTCAGCGGTAATGCCACCCAATAGAAATTTTCGATGACATCGGAATAACTCTCGCGCAGCGCCTGGATATAATCGATAGTGCAGGAAAACTGCGCCTCCCAGTCGATAAACAAGACGTTTATTTTTTTCTGTAACTGGCGGGCAATGGCGGCGGTTAGATGTAACATCAGCCCCGAATCTTTACCTCCAGAGAAAGAAACGCAAATGCGTGGCAGAGCCTCAAGCGTCCAGGCGATACGATCCTGTGCGGCTTCGAGAACGTTTTGATTCAATGGTATTTTATAAACAGACATATCAAGACCATATCAGAGATTTTTATTGTTTGTATTAATAAGAGATGCACATTATTACGATATGCCAATTTATATAGTATGCAATATTTAAATATATATTTAATTTATATGTGTTGCCTTGTTACATTCTGAAAATGAATTAAATGTACTGATGAGAAGTTGCAATACGATTTACAGACTTTCTGAGGAGATTTGATTTATATATGCAGCGAATGCTTTGTTGTTAAGCGACGCCCTGTTATACATTAAAAATAGCTGGACGCTGGGTAGATTAAAGTCAACACTAATCTCTTTGAGATTAAGTGCAGTCGCATAGTGATCGTACATTAATTTAGGAATCAGGCCAATAATATCCGTGCTGGAAATAATATTAACGATTGATGTCAGAGAATCGCTACTAAATCCAATCTTACGATTAACAAAAAAAGTATTGGCTTGTGATTGACATTCTTTAATACCTTTCTCTTCGGTGAGTAAGAAGGTGAATTGCTCTTGCATAATTTGTTGCAGGGTGCTTGAGTCATTCATTCTGGGATGGTCTTTTCTGCAAATCAAAACACTCTCGATAGTCTTAAAAGGGATGCAAACGACGGAACGGTTATGGACCGGCATCATCGTAACCACCATGTCGGCCTTGCGGTAAGCCAGTATGTTTTCAGCAGTTTCTGCCGACATTAAGATATCGTGATGTTCCACTTCAATATCTGAATCTTGTACCAGAGCATGAATTAATGTCGTCACATTTACAGTGGTTGTAAGTTGTGGGCTGTAAATAATGAATTTATTTTTCAGCTGGGCACCATGCATGATGCTTATTGTTTGCTCCAGGTGATTAAGGTTTTGCTCAAGATGATGATGAAGATTAATACCCGTCACCGTGGGCGTAATACCTTTGCCGGAGCGAATAAATAAAGGGTCGTTAAACTGCGTACGCAGTCGTTGCAATGACTGACTTACAGCTGATGGCGTGATGTACAGCGTTTCTGCAGCCTTGCTGATGCTCAAATGTTGATATATGCATTCAAATATAATCAACAGGTTGAGATCGAACTTTTTGAGGTCATAGAGGTTAGCCATGCGTACCTTCCTGTGATGGTAATGTAGTGAAAAATTCAATTGTGGAATAGTTTAAATGGTAGTTATTCTTGAAATTTATGTTTGTGTGCTTAATGAATAATTAACTTTAGCTAAAATAGCACAAGTTGCGTAATTTTCAGCAGGAAAGTTAATTTAAATGAGTGATTGATATGAGAACGATAACAATCACTCATCTTGTTACTTTTGTTTATTTCCCATGATAATGTTTAATTTTTCTTTATCCGGTAAGCCTACTTCCTGTTGTAACGTATCGTCTTTACTCATGTAATAGATAGCCGGCGTTACGTTGGCCCCCAAATCATCCATCAACTTTTGGTTGATATTCAGTAACTTCATTTGCTCCGCAGGGACCGAAGCCGGGATTTCCAGCTTCATTTTCCCACCGGATGCCTCATAGTCATGCCAGGTTTTGGCCGGATCTTTGGTTGCCAGAATTGCAGCGGCGGTGGCCGGACTTTCAGGTTTAATTACGCCAACCAATAATGTACGCAACTGAACTTTACCGGATTCTACCCACGGACGCGCCTGCTGCCAGAACTGTTTACAATAGGGACAGAAGGGATCGGCAAACACGTACACAATAACCGGTGCCTCTTTTTTCCCGTCCAGAATCCACGACGCTTTTTCCATTCGCTGCCACATTTCACGTCCGGCAGGGGCATAGATCTCTTTTTCTATGAGCGCATTACTGAGGTTTTCGCCTTTTTCATTATACATGTAGCCGGAGATGGCATGTTTACCGTCAGGCGTGACATAGATAGTGACCCCCATGTCCTGGTATTTTCCCAGATAGCCTTTCATTCCACCCAGTGCATCGAAAGGCTTCAGGATGGTAATGCCCTGTTTCTCAATAGCTTTAACGGGAGCAGGTAGTTCTTCGGCATGCACCACGGCAGGGAGCAGGGTTAAAAGTAAGGTACGTTTAAACATTGATTTTCCTTATAAAATCAGCAGGAAAGGGGGCTTAATTGCAAAACCTATCGCAGCCATAGGTAAGATCGACGGTCCGTCGATTGCCCTTTCTTGAGTTGGGTGATGTAATCCCAATCGCTGTTACGACCTTTGTTAAGGTAATGTAGAGCGCAACACATAGCCAGCCCTGCTGGCACTGACGTTACCTGCGGGTAGCTCGGGTAATGAGGCTCCCTGCATAGGGGGCCTTTTTTACTTTTGTCTTTTAGGTTCGATTGAGTAAGTTGTTAGTTAACGCTTATTGATTTGATAAAGGAAACGCATTAGCCCTGCTAAGAGATTTTCGTTAACTTATCTCTCAACGAAAACACGGAGGAAGTACAGATGTCTTTGATTAATACCAAAATTAAACCTTTCAAAAACCAGGCGTTCAAAAACGGTGAGTTCATCGAAGTAACCGAGAAAGATACCGAAGGTCGCTGGAGCGTCTTCTTCTTCTACCCGGCTGACTTTACTTTCGTATGCCCGACCGAACTGGGTGACGTTGCAGACCATTACGAAGAACTGCAGAAACTGGGCGTAGATGTGTATTCCGTATCTACTGACACCCACTTCACCCACAAAGCATGGCACAGCAGCTCTGAGACCATCGCTAAAATCAAATACGCGATGATCGGCGACCCGACTGGCGCCCTGACCCGTAACTTCGACAACATGCGTGAAGATGAAGGTCTGGCTGACCGCGCAACCTTCGTTGTTGACCCGCAGGGTATCATCCAGGCAATCGAAGTTACTGCTGAAGGTATCGGCCGTGATGCATCTGACCTGCTGCGTAAAATTAAAGCTGCACAGTATGTCGCTTCTCACCCTGGTGAAGTTTGCCCGGCGAAATGGAAAGAAGGTGAAGCAACCTTAGCTCCATCTCTGGACCTGGTTGGTAAGATTTAAGTCGCATAATTTGTAGGCCGGATAAACGTAGTGCATCCGGCATTCCACAGGCGCAAATCTGCGCCTGTTTTATTCCAGCACCATGACGCAAGTTGCATTAATGCAGTCCTGCAAAATCGGCTTGCATGATGATGTTTTCAGAGAGGGAAGAAGAATGCTCGACACAAATATGAAAACCCAGCTCAGGGCTTATCTTGAGAAACTGACCAAACCTGTTGAGCTGATTGCTACGCTGGATGACAGCGCTAAATCGGCAGAAATCAAGGAACTGCTGACTGAAATTGCTGAACTGTCAGAAAAAGTCACCTTTAAAGAAGACAATACTCTGGCGGTGCGTAAGCCATCGTTCCTGATTACCAATCCTGGTTCTCACCAGGGACCGCGTTTTGCCGGTTCTCCGCTGGGTCATGAGTTTACCTCTCTGGTGTTGGCTCTGCTGTGGACTGGTGGTCATCCGTCAAAAGAGGCGCAGGCGTTGCTGGAGCAGATCCGCGATCTCGACGGTGATTTTGAATTTGAAACCTATTATTCGCTCTCCTGCCACAACTGCCCGGACGTAGTGCAGGCGTTGAACCTTATGTCGGTACTGAACCCACGTATCAAACATACGGCGATTGACGGCGGTACATTCCAGAATGAAATCACCGATCGTAACGTGATGGGCGTTCCGGCGGTATTTATGAACGGCAAAGAGTTCGGCCAGGGTCGTATGACGCTGACTGAGATCGTGGCGAAAGTGGATACCGGCGCAGAAAAACGTGCAGCTGAAGAACTGAATAAGCGCGATGCTTATGACGTGTTGATTGTCGGTTCTGGTCCTGCGGGGGCGGCGGCAGCGGTGTACTCTGCACGTAAAGGCATTCGCACCGGTCTGATGGGCGAACGTTTTGGCGGTCAGGTTCTTGATACCGTTGATATTGAAAACTACATCTCAGTACCGAAAACTGAAGGTCAGAAACTGGCAGGTGCGCTGAAAGCACACGTTGATGATTATGATGTCGATGTGATCGACAGCCAGAGCGCAAGCAAACTGATCCCAGCAGCGCAGGAAGGCGGTTTGCATCAGATTGAAACAGCCTCCGGCGCGGTGCTGAAAGCACGTAGCATTATCATCGCCACCGGCGCGAAATGGCGCAACATGAACGTTCCGGGTGAAGATCAGTATCGCACCAAAGGTGTAACCTATTGCCCGCACTGTGATGGTCCGCTGTTTAAAGGTAAGCGTGTTGCGGTAATTGGCGGCGGTAACTCCGGCGTTGAAGCGGCTATCGACCTGGCAGGTATTGTTGAACATGTGACGCTGCTGGAGTTTGCTCCTGAAATGAAGGCAGACCAGGTGTTGCAGAATAAGCTTCGCAGCCTGAAAAATGTCGACATCATTCTGAACGCGCAAACGACAGAAGTGAAAGGCGATGGCAGCAAGGTCACTGGCCTGGAGTATCGTGACCGCGTGAGCGGGGATGTTCACAATGTGGAACTGGCCGGTATCTTTGTACAGATTGGTCTGCTGCCGAACACCAACTGGCTGGAAGGCGCCGTTGAACGTAATCGCATGGGTGAAATCATCATCGATGCCAAGTGCGAAACCAGCGTGAAAGGTGTTTTCGCTGCCGGTGACTGCACCACCGTACCGTATAAGCAGATTATCATCGCGACCGGTGAAGGCGCGAAGGCCTCGTTGAGTTCGTTTGATTATCTGATTCGCACGACAGTAGCATAAAAAGAGTAAGACTCACCTGCAATGCCAAAACCGCCAGTCATCCGCTGGCGGTTTTTTATTTCCATATACTCACATTGTCAATTCTTGAAACAATAAACCGTATAAAACATTCACTTAATTAGCCTGATCATTATTTTCATCAAAGAAAGCGAGGGCGTTATCTTTATTATATTAACCTGCATTGTTTTTTCATTTGTTGTGTGAATAAATGGTTGGTTAATTCATGGGTGAAATATATGAAACCCTGACGATCTTTGAATCGACAGGGTTATTGTTACGTGATTTTTTTATCTCTCACGATAGTTGCACGCTGAAAGCGGCTTATTCAGCTTTAGATACAAATGCCTCGGCGCTAACAGAGCAGGAGTGGTTGGAAGCGGAGTACGACTTCAATGCGCTGTTTGTCGGACCGCAGAAGCTAAAGGCCGCTCCGTTTGCCTCAGTTTATCTTGAAGAAGATACCCTTGTAATGGGTAAATCAACCCTTAGCATTCGGGAATTCATGGCAAATATAGGGTTATCTATAAGTGTCGTGAATAATATTCCTGATGATCATATTTCCTGTGTATTGGAATTGGCGGTTTTATTATCAGCTAATGCCAGAGCATCGTCAGAATACCAGGTGACCCTTAATCGATATGCATCTGAGTATGTCGCGGTGTGGGTGCCCGAGTATATAGAAAAAATAAATATAAATGCACAAACCGCCACGTTGAAAAACGTAGCTGGAAGATTGTCTTCTTGGCTTGATGAATTAAAAACGAGAGTATCAATATGAGTAATGAACCGGGAGTTCTGAACAGACGTTCATTTTTGAAAGGGTTGATTGCCCTTGGCACGGTCGCAGCCCTGCCAGGGGGATTGCTGACTTCACGCTGTGCATTGGCGCAACCGCCCATTCCATTTAACCCCAAAACCTACAAAATCTATCGTAACGCCTGTCCGCGTAACTGCTATGACACTTGTAGCCTGAAAACCTGGGTGAAGGATGACGTCATCACCTTTGTGGAGGGTGCGCCTGAGTCAACGTTTACGCATGGAACTCCGTGTGTGAAGGGACTGAGCTACCCGCGTCGGGTATACAGCCCGGATCGCATTAAATATCCGATGGTTCAGGATGTTCGCGGCAGTGGGAACTGGCGTCGTATTTCCTGGGACGAAGCAATGCAGCGCATTGCGACCAAGATGCTGGAGATCAAAAAGAAAGACGGTTCAATGCTGGGTCTGGCGATGACCAAATATTCCGGCAAATTTGGGGTATTGAACTATGCGGTTGAAGGGATGATGTCTTCGCTGGGTTACACCACGCGTTTTGCCGGAACACCTTGCTGGCCAGCCGGTATCGATGCCCAGAACTACGATATGGGTGATATGTGGTGTAACGACCCAGAAGATTTTGTGAAAGCAAAATACATCATTATCTGGGGCGCTAACCCGGCCTGGTGCTCTATGCACACCATGAAGTATATCTACCAGGCGCGGGAGAAAGGGGCGAAAGTGGTCGTTATCGATCCGCTGTTAACGCAGACCGCTGCGAAAGCCGATCTCTATTTACGCGTTCGTCCTGGTTCTGATGGTGCGCTGGCGCTGGGTATGGCACGTCATTTGGTGGATAAAGGTCTGGTGGACCAGGATTTCGTCAACAACTATTCCCATGGTTACCCGGAATTCGAAGCCTATCTGCGCAACAGCGTTACCGTAGAGTGGGCGTCTGAGATTTGCGGGCTGTCGGCGGATGTTATTCGCCAGTTGGCGGAAGAATTTACCGCGGTTAACCCTGCTACCGTGTGGATTGGCTACGGCATGCAGCGTCATGTTAACGGCGGCGCTAACGTACGGGCGATCGATGCCTTTGTGGCAATGACCGGCAATATTGGCATTGAAGGCGGCGGCGCTCGCTACGGTCATCTGCATACCTGGGGCTTTAACTACAACGCCATGCTGCAGAAGCCACCGGTAGGCTCCATCGGTATGCCAGGTGCGGCGGGAACTACCAGCGAGTTTGGTTCTGCGGGGGAAGTCGCACAGTATTCCGATCGCTCATTGAATATCAACCAGACCGCCAAGGGAATTCTGGAAGCCAACGAGCCGCCTGTCCGAATGCTTTGGGTTGCCTGTAAGAACCCGTTTGCTCAGGATTTTGATCGCAGCAAGATGGAAAAAGCATTCGAAAAACTGGAAATGGTGGTCTGTGCCGATCAGTTCTTTAACGAGACCGTCCAGCATGCCGATATCGTTTTGCCTGTCACCACGGCCTTTGAAGAGTGGAACGTAGACGCCTCATATTGGCACTACTGGCTCTCAATCAACCAGCCTGCAATTAAGCCAATGTACGAGGCAAAATGCGATCTGGAAATCGCCGTTTTACTTTCCCGCACAATCAACAAGCTGGAGCCGGGTTCTTGCACATTCCCGCAGGAGTTCAATCATAAGCGTTGGCTGGACCAGGAATTCAATGACGGAATGGCCAAAATGTTTGGCATTTCCTCCTGGGATGACTTACTGGATGGCCCGAAAAAAGCCATTTTGCCGAGTTCTGCGGCCTGGTATGACCGCAAATTTAAAACCCCCTCAGGAAAGTTTGAGTTCAGATCTGAGCTGTGTGAGAAAAATGGTCATACGGCGCTGCCGGAATACAAACCGGAGGCGAAAAGCACGCTGCCATTCCACTTGTTTACACCGCATGTGCAGTTCGGTATCCATTCCCAATTTATCAACCTTGACTGGATGCAGGTCTTCTATCCGGAGCCGTTTGTCTATATGCATCCGATTTCCGCAGAAAAAAGAGGCATTGCCGAAAACGACCTGGTGAAAGTGTTTAACACCGTAGGTGAAGTAGAACTGCGTGCGAAGGTGACCGCTAACGTTCCGGAAGATTTCCTGGTGATGTACGAGGCGTGGTTCCCGAAACGGAAATACAACGTTCAAAACGTGGTGGCGGATACCCCAGCCGATATGGGGTTGATGAAAACCGGTGCGCCAGGTGCGGCTATCCACAGTCAGTTTGCGGACATCATTTTGATCAGTAAAGGAGCAGCGGCATGAGACGCGCGTTTTTAGTTAATAGCGATAAATGCATCGGCTGCCGTGGCTGTGCAATGGCGTGTAAGAGTTTTAACCAGTTGGAACCTGAACGTTTCTGGCGCTATGTCTACCCGCTGGATAAAGAAATTTATCCGCATGAAGAGCGGGCGTTCTATTCGCTGGCCTGTAACCACTGCGAAAACCCGGCCTGTCTGGCGGCGTGTCCGGTAGAGGCGTACACCAAGCGTGAAGATGGTGTCGTGGTGCATAACCCGGAGCGCTGTATTGGATGCAAAAACTGTATCCGCAACTGCCCATACGGTGCGCCGCGTTTTAATGAGGAGACGAAGAAAGCGGAAAAATGCAGCATGTGCTACGAGCGCCTTGATGTTGGTATGCAACCGGCTTGCGTGAATGCCTGTCCGGTAGGTGCGCTGACGCTTATCGATCTGGATGC
Organism: Citrobacter freundii ATCC 8090 = MTCC 1658 = NBRC 12681; assembly: GCF_011064845.1. Taxonomy (NCBI): domain Bacteria; kingdom Pseudomonadati; phylum Pseudomonadota; class Gammaproteobacteria; order Enterobacterales; family Enterobacteriaceae; genus Citrobacter; species Citrobacter freundii. Next base: position 1,472,105 of record NZ_CP049015.1, read on the forward strand.
CGATCCTATACCTGACAATGCCGTACAGTATCCGCCGGGATTCCCGCGTATGCCGCAGCTTAATCCTGGCACGCGTTTTATCCTTGCGCGTCAGCCGAAGCAGCCGGAGGGCAAGTAATGGAAAAGTATGAACTTCCGCTGGTTATTTTTACCGTATTGAGCCAGATGTCGGTTGGGATCACGCTCATTCTGACGCTACGCACGCTGCAAGGAAAACTGGAAAGCAAACGCCTGTACTGGCTGGTAAGTGGGCTGGTTCTGGCGGTGGCGTCCGTTGCAGCGATCCTGCACCTTGCACATCCGGATCGCGCCTACGATGCCCTGATTAACCTGCAGCACGCCTGGCTGAGCCGTGAAATTCTTGGCGCAACCTTATACGGTGCGGCGGTCGGGGTGACGTTTTTGGCAAAAGGGCACAAAGTGCCAGCTGTTCTGGCCTCTGTTCTCGGTATCGCGCTGGTGGCGGTGCAGGGGATGACCTATGCTGCCCCGGCAATGGTGGCGATAGCCAACGGTCTGACAATGCTGTTGTTCTTTATCACGGTGTGGGTGATGGGGTGTGCGGCGATTCCACTGCTTAACCTTGCACCTGCCGTTGCCGCATTGCGCCAGGGGATTGTTGTGTGTATGGCGGTCATGATCGCCGCGCCCATTATCTGGCTAAGCGGCGGCACTATCATGCAGATGACGGCGCATGCCTGGCTGACGTCGCCGCTTTATCTGGCGAGTCTGCTGTGTCTGGCGGTGGCCTTTGTGCTAAGCCGTCAGGGAGAGCGTCGCGCAAAAGCGATTTTTGTCCTGCTGTTTGTTGGCATATTCCTGAGTCGTCTGACGTTCTTTGGCGATACGATCAGCACCATCGTGAATATCGGTCATTTGTATTGATCGTGAGGTAATAAAAACCCCTGTCAGGCGTTAACCTGGCAGGGGTTTTCTTTAGCGAATCAGTGGCTGTTAACGAACAACCAGCACTGGCAAAGTCGCGTGGCGGACAACGCTGGAAGCGTTTGAGCCGAGCAGATGGGTGCTGATTGATGGGTTACGCGACCCAATGACAACGACATCTGCATTCAACTCTTCACCCAACTCGTTGACCACGTCACGGACGCTGCCAAAGCGGACGTGTTGCTTAATACGGGAAGGATCGATGCTGAAGTGACCGACCATCGTTTGCAGACGGGTTTCCGCTTCGTGTTGCAGATGCTCTTCAAAACGACGAACGTCAGCGGCAAAGCGGTGCAGGCTTAAGCTCGCTGAGCCTGGCAGCACATGCAGCAGATGGATAACCCCTTTATCCTGGGCCAGAAATTCTGCATGGCGAATAGCCTTGTCGCTCAGTTCCATTTCGAATACATCAACAGGCATTATGATTGTGTTGTACATAAACATTCTCCTTGTCATTACATGAACACATAACAGCATAGTATTAAAAATGATTCTGTCAGTCACGACACAGATTTATGTTTTGCGAACATGAAAGAAAGCGAGGAGCAGGGAGATCTAACCGGAAAGAGGATGCGGATGCATCCCCTGTAAGATAAAGCGAGTGGCTTTGATAAGACAGAGTTAGCGCAGGTAGTCGCCTGCAGCTTCAGGCTGGTACTCAAGCTCAATAACTTCGAGGTGCGTTGAGGTCCCGCCTGGCAGTTCCCAGTGAATGGTATCACCAACGCGCAGCCCCAAAAGTGCAGCGCCGACAGGTGCCATTACCGAAAGCTGTGTGCTGCTGTCAGTCATAGTGGCCGGATACACCAGGGTACGCACACGGACTTCGCCATCACTCAGATTGCGGAATTTCACGCGGCTGTTCATGGTCACGACATCGTGCGGCATGGTTTCTGGAGAACACATTTGGGCACGATCCAGCTCGGCGTTAAGGGCGTCGGCAATCGGTAAACCAGCAAACGCAGGTTGCTCCAACAGGCGGTCAATGCGTTCCGCATCGAGGTCGTTAATGATGATAGTTGGTCTGGACATTTATTACTCCATGTCGTCGATACTGCGGGTGCGCAGGTAAATAATCCCAAAAGAAAACCCTCACCGTCAGGCGGCAAGGGTTTAGCTTTTATGATGATACTGAGACTTACCCCATGTTTGAAGTGATTTAGTTCACATTCAGGCAAATCATCAATATTGTCGCGTATGGTGTGATTTTAGCCGAAAAACGTGATCGTTCTCCAATTTGCATTATGCTTTTTAAGCGCTCGCTGCGGGCGCGTCAAACAACTCAGTGTTCCGCGACAGGAGATCTCATGAGCCAGTACGACAAACTTACCTTGAAAGACGGCAGCTATTTGCATTTTAAAGACTGGGGAAGTGGACAGCCCATTGTCTTCAGTCATGGTTGGCCGCTGACGGCAGATGCGTTTGAGGATCAGATGTTGTTCCTCGGGTCGAAAGGATTTCGTGTGATCGCCCATGACAGGCGTGGACATGGGCGTTCGGCCCAACCCTGGGATGGTCACAATATGGATCAGTATGCTGACGATCTGGCTGAACTTACCGCGCATCTCAATCTTAAAGATGCCGTCCATGTCGGACACTCTACCGGCGGTGGGGAAGTGGCTCGTTATATTGGCCGGCATGGGACGCAGCGGGTGGCAAAAGCGGTGTTAATTGGCGCGGTGACGCCCATCATGATCAAGACTGACTTTAATCCAAATGGCGTGCCGAAAGAGGTATTCGATGGCATCCGTGAGGGGGTTGTGAACGATCGCGCCGCCTTTTTCTATGAATTAACCGCTGCATTCTATGGCTACAACCGTCCTGGCGCAAAAGAGTCGAAAGCCGTCAGGGAAAGTTTTGTTGAACAGGGTTTACAAGGTTCCATCAAAGCGTTGTACGACTGTATCCACGCGTTTTCGGAAACAGATCTGCGTGAGGACCTCAAAAAGATGACCATCCCGACGCTGGTGATCCACGGTGATGACGATCAGATTGTCCCGTTTGAAACCTGCGGAAAGGTCGCGGCGGAAATACTACCTGATTCGCAGTTGAAGGTATATGTCGGCGGCTCGCATGGCATTTGCACCACCCATAAACAACAGATCAACGGTGACCTGCTCAACTTTATTCAGTCGTAATCGTTGGCAGATTGTTCTACGCTGATCTTCTTTTTCCAGGGGGATGAGCGAAGCATAATTTGTGCTGCGCTGACGTTAACTTCAACAGGGAACGCTATGTATTTCTATCAACCGTCACAGGGACACGGCTTACCGCATGACCCGCTAAATGCCATCATTGGACCGCGCCCGATTGGCTGGATTGCGTCGTGTGACGGCAATGGTCGGCACAATCTGGCACCATACAGTTTCTTTAACTGTTTTAACTATCATCCGCCGATTATCGGTTTCGCTAGCAGCGGCTGGAAAGACAGCGTGCAGAATATTATCGAAACCGGTGAATTTGTCTGGAACCTGACGACTCTTGAGCTGGCCACTGCGATGAACGAAACGTCAGCCAGCTTGCCGCACGGTGAGGACGAGTTTTTTGCCGCCGGGCTTAGTAAAGCAGATAGCCGGATAGTCAACGTGCCGCGCGTGGCGCAAAGCCCGGTCAATTTTGAGTGTCGCTTATCGCAAAGCCTGCAACTGACTACCGCTGATGGCTCACCGGTTGATACCTGGCTGGTATTGGGGGAAGTGGTGGGCATCCACATTGATGAAACACTCCTGGAAGACGGCATCTATCAGACGGCGAAAGCGAAGCCGGTACTGCGTGCAGGTGGGCCAACGGCGTATTATTCGATCAGTGAAACACACCGTTTTGATTTAGTTCGCCCGGATGCACGAGCAAAACGCTGAGCTTACGGACCGACGCCAGCTTGCAGCGTCGGTCGCAAGTTTCAATATCCCACTTTGTCGATAATAAACTGTTTACCGCAGCTACCCGGATGCGGTTGCGGTAAGAATGACTGTGCAGATAACGTCTGGTTGATGTTGTCGGCTTTCAGGGATAACTGGATCTCAGTGAGATACGCCGGATTGCCGTGGCAGCTTAGCTTCACAGCTTTGACGTTCTCTTTGCCCCAGCTTTTGGCAACTGCGGCGTCAAATGCGTTACGGCTGACAGTTTTGCCGTAGTTTTCCGCCAGGAATTTGCCCACCTCGCTGTTCTTAACCTCATTATTCAGCCGTACCATCGTGCCAAAGTACGCGTCGGGATCAAAACCGAAACACGCGCCATGTTTGGCATACTCGTAACGTTCCAGACAGGATCTCCCTCCAGCGCCGGGCATTACGGCGCTGAGTTTTGCTGCGCTTTCCAGCGACAGCCCGGTTTCGGGGGCCGCGCATTTACGGCTGGCACGTGCTTCAGGCAGGTTGGGAATAGGGCGAGTCGCGCAGCCAAAACGCATCCAGCGGCGGTTGTCGACTCCACGGGCGGCAATGGATTTAGGCAGGCTGGGCCATAAACCGTGAACGGTCAGGAAATCCGCTTTGTCTGCGCTCTCTTTTTGTAAACGACATTCGTCAGGCTCCTGACGATTACGCTCGTGTTGGCTCTGACAAAATCCGGTTTGCCAGGAGAGGGCTAGCACGTAGCTGTCAAAATCAGCGTACTGTTTTGCCTGAAGTTCATCGGCCTGAGCTGCAGAAACCGGCAGCAGGAGTGCTGCCAGCAACGAAGAATAACGCCATGTTGATGTCATGATGATTTCGGATACTTATATAAATTCTGAATATCATCTATTTAATCATAAAAAATGCCAGTCAGGTTTAGCTGACTGGCATCATTTTCATCAGGTGTGAACCGAAATGATTAGCTCCACATTGCCAGAATCGGCCAGCCGACCAGCAGAAGCATAGAGATGTAGATAACGCCGAAGATAGCACCCAGACGCCAGTAGTCTTTGGACTTCACATAACCACATCCGTAGATGATAACGCCAGGGCCTGTTGCATATGGAGTCAGACAGCCCATGATACCGATGGACAGTACCAGCAGGATACACAGATGTTCCATCGGCACGCCCGGGATACCTTTACCGACAGCCAGAATAACCGGCAGCATGGTGGCAGTGTGTGCAGAAAGGCTGGCAAACAGGTAGTGAGCAAAGTAGAACACCAGCACCAGAACGATCACGGTCGCGTTAGGCGAGAAGCCTTCCAGGTGCGTGCTCATGGTGTTGGCGAACCAGTCGATGAAGCCTGAACGGGTTAAACCATTCGCCATAACGACCAGCGTGGCGAGGTTAACCAGGGTGTTCCATGCGCTGTTATAGCGGGTAATGTCTTTCCACGGTACCACATGCAGCGCCAGCATCAGGGAGACAGCAAGCAAACCCACTGCGGTTGCATCAATCAGTTTACCACCGAAGACCCACAGGCCCAGGCTGAGCAGAACCAGACCGATCAGCGTTATCTCTTTACGGGTCAGTTTACCCATGCCTTTCAGTTCATCACCGGCCCATGCGGCAACTTCAGCACTGTGAGTGACTTCTGGTTTGTACAGAACGTATGACAACCACGGAGCAACGATCAGCAAAATAATACCGACCGGCAGGAAGCTGAGGAACCATTGCAGCCAGCTGATTTGAATACCGGCAATTTTGTTGACGAATTCCAGACCCAGTACGTTTGGCGCAGCGCCGGTCACGAACATAGAGGAGCTCAGGCTGGTACTGATTACCATCATCCACATCAGGTATCCGCCGATACGGCGCGCGGAAGGATCGTTCGGGAATGATTTAAACAGCGGCGGCAGGTTTTTGATAACCGGGAATACGGTACCACCGGTACGCGCGGTGTTAGACGGTGTAAACGGCGCCAGCAGAATGTCGATGATAACAATCGCATAGCCCAGCGTCAGGGTGCGTTTACCCATGAATTTCACCAGGAACAGCGCGATACGACGACCCAGACCGGTGACTTCATAACCCAGTGCGAAGATAAATGCACCAAACACCAACCACACGGTGGTGCTGGAGAAGCCCGCCAGACCCCATTTCAACGCTTGCTTACCCGCTTTAAATGCCGGGTCGGCCAGTTCTGAAGCATCAAACAGCAGATAGTTGCTGCCGATAACGCAGATCGTTACGGCGATAAAGCTGATCGCTGTTGCCGGAATTGGCTCGAGGATCATACCGACGATCATCGCCACAAACACGGCAAAGTAGTGCCAGGCCTGTGGAGGCATTCCATCAGGGACGGGGATAAGAAACATGACGCCCATTACGACCAATGGGGCCAGTAACTTCCATATTTTATCTTTTGCTAAAGACATGTGTGTGATTCTCCGGAAAGGATCTTTAATTGTGATAATGATGAACTTGTGAAATCTGAGCTAAGAACCAGGTGACGATCAGCAGATCGGCGCAGCCTCCGGGACTGAGGTTGCGTTCAATGCACTGTTGGTCGAACTGGTGTAGGTATTCGAGATCGGCAGGGGTACGAATCCCCCCTTGCTGCATCAGGGCAGTGGCCTGCTGCTGTAGCCAACGCAGACCTTCTGCGCCGCCACGTGAAGCCACGTTGGTGTCGCCGTTGATAGACATCAGCAGCAATAAAGTGTCGAGTAACGCCAGTTCAGGGTCGCGGCCCTGAGTCAGCAGTGCGCGGTAGTGCGGCAGGGCATGCTGGATGACTAGCGGGTATCCAGCTTCGGCTTCGCCCCGTGCGCCGGTTAATCCCAGTTGCTGATAAAGACGTTGGCCTGCCGTGAGTTGTTGATTGTTCTGGCGCAGTTCGCGCTCGGTCAGACCACGGCAAAATGTTGCTGCCGTAGAGCAAATGGTTTCAGCGGTAACAGTTAGTTGGAGCTGGTGCAGGCGGCCAATGGCGGCGCACAGCAGGCCCAGAGAAAATATGCTGCCTTTGTGGGTATTCACCCCAGCGGTGGCGCGAAACATATCAGCTTCGCAGGCCATGCCCAGCGGGCGCAGTCCTTTCAATACATCCTCAGGCGACAGCTGTGCGCTAAACGCCCCATATTCAATAAAACGTGGCAGCCAGGCCTGAATAGCCTCGGCGCTGCGATGAAAATCTTCCAGCGCCATATCTTTATGCGCGCCGTTGTTAATACGATCTACCAGACCGGGTTTGGGTGACAGGTTGACTTCAGTCAGCATGGCGCGCCACGCGAGCGTTGCGTAAGCATCAGGCAGATCCAGAGGAAGGACTGCATTATTGGTTGATGTTGCGGGAATCGGCATCATGCAGCAGTGCCTCCATCTGAGTGAGTAAGTCGGAAAGTGCGTGGGTTTTACCCCGCGCACAGTCGGCAGCACTTTGCTCGCACAGCAGACAGCGGCGGGCAGGGAGTGCGAAATGACGCCGGGACAGAATTTCCCCTTCAGGGGTCAGGACATCGATGTCCCATAGCCGTCCCAGCGGGTGTGAATGCTCAAGTTCAATCGTGGCGAGCTTGAGGTCGTGGGCCGGAGCCTCAATAGACAAAAGACCTTCTGGACCGCTGGCAGAAACCAGCGCTGTTTGCTCCCTGACAATCCAGGCTGATTGTTCCGCCAGCGCGAGCAAGGCGGTTACGCCGTGATTAAAGATGCGACGGGTTAATGCGCTGTCTTTAATCGGACCCGGTGCAACCACGGTGAACGAGACCAGCGGCGCAGAGTGACGTGTCAGCCAGTCCTGTTGTCTTGCTTGTCTCTCATCGCGGCTGGCGAGCAGCTCGGGAATCGAAACCGCGTGTTGGGTGGCGAGTTCAGGGAGCAGGTGCATGGCTTATTCCTTCACCTGATGCACAACGTCAATCACTGAACCGTCGCGATAACGCACAACGGCAATCACGCGGTCAGTGAATTCGATAGCGCGTGGCTGACCGGTGAGTTGCTGTGCACGTTCGCGCAGCCATCCAATGGACACCACTTTCATACCGGCTTCTTTCAGTCGTTCTGCCAGTTCCGGACGTGCAGGGTTGACGGCGATACCGTGGTCAGTGACCAGAATGTCAACGCTGGAGCCAGGGGTTACGCAGGTCAGCACGTTATCAACCAGCGTCGGGATGCGTCCGCGAACCAGCGGTGCGACGATGATGGAAAGCGCTGCGGCCACAGCCGTATCGCAGTGTCCGCCGGATGCGCCTCGCAGTACGCCGTCAGAACCGGTCAGTACGTTCACATTGAAGTTGGTGTCTACTTCTAATGCGCTCAGTACCACCACATCCAGACGGTCAACGGATGCGCCTTTTGAACCCCAGTTGGCATACTGGTTTGCACTGATTTCAATGTGGTTTGGGTTGCGGGCCAAGGACTCAGCCGCGTTACGGTCGAAGCTCTGCACGTCCAGCAGTTTGCGAATCAGGCCTTTTTCATGCAGATCCACGATGGTGGCGGTGATGCCGCCCAGCGCGAAGTCAGCACGGATATCGCGGCTGCGCATTTTGTCTTCCAGGAAACGCGTCACGGCCAGAGAAGCGCCGCCGGTGCCTGTCTGCAGTGAGAAGCCTTCATTGAAGTAGCCGGAGTTAGCAATGACCTCTGCCGCGCTACGGGCGATTAACAGTTCTCGCGGGTTAGTGGTCATGCGGGTCGCATCAGCACCGATTTTGTCCGCATCGCCGACCTGATCGATCTGCACTATCAGATCTACCTGATCCTGTGTAATGCTGGCCGGGTTATGTGGATAGGTCAGCAGTTGTTCAGTCAGCAGGACAACCTGTTTCGCGTTTTCGGCGTCTACGCGGGCATAGCCCAGTGAGCCGCAGCATGCTTTACCGGTATAACCGTTGGCGTTACCAAACTGGTCGCAGGACGGTACGCCGAGGAACGCCACATCAATGCTGAGTTCGCCGCTTTGTACCAAGTGTACACGTCCACCGTGGGAGTGAATCTGTACCGGTTCGGCCAGCAGGCCACGGGAGATCTCTTCCGCCAGCGGGCCACGCAACCCGGAGGTATAAATACGGCTGACCACGCCCTGACGGATGTGCTCAACCAGCGGAGCATGGCAATCGCTCAGAGAGCTGGAGGCCAGCGTCAGGTTTTTGAAACCCATACTGGCGATGGCATCCATCACCAGATTAATGGTCAGATCGCCACCGCGAAAAGCGTGGTGGAAAGAGATGGTCATGCCATCCTGTAAACCTGAACGACGAATGGCGTCTTCCAGGTTAGCGCACAGCTTTTTGTCGCGCGGTTTTTGCGCCTGTAGTTCTACTTTTGCGGTGCTCTGATAAGCGGAAAGCTCACTTTCTGCATGACGGCTCCAGGTCGCCACGCGATCCTGGCGTTGAGACTGTTCGATTTTCTGCGTCATTTTTTTGCCTTATTCTTCGCGAATGCCGGAAAGTTCTGCACGGGAGATAACCAGAAGGGCGCGCTCGATAACCGGGCTGTCGACCATTTTGCCGTTCAGGGAAACCACTCCACGACCTTCGCGGGCAGCGGCTTCAGCGGCTTCTACGACCAAACGGGCGTGAGCCAGCTCTTTGCGCGTCGGGGCGTACAGGTTATGCAGGAGTTCGATCTGGCGCGGGTTGATGAGCGACTTGCCGTCAAAACCCAACTGCTTGATGTGTGCGGCTTCGTGCAGGAAACCTGCTTCGTTGTTGGCATCGGAATACACGGTGTCGAACGCCTGAATACCGGCAGAACGTGCAGCCTGCAAAATAGAGCAGCGGGCAAACAGCAGTTCAGTACCCTCCGGCGAGCGTTCAGTGCGCAGGTTACGCACATAATCTTCCGCCCCCAGAGCAATACCGATCAGGCGCTCGGAAGCGTGGGCAATTTCTACCGCACGGGTAATGCCTAACGGCGACTCAATGGCGGCTAACAGGCCGGTGCTGCCGGGTTCACGGCCACAGGCGTTCTCGATGCGCAGAATTTCACTTTCGATGTCGATGACATCCTGCGCGGTATCGGTCTTCGGTAAACGTACGATGTCAGCACCGCCGCGTACCACTGCTTCAAGGTCGTTGATGCCCCATTCGGAGTCGAGGGCGTTTACACGCACGATGGTTTCAACGTCGTGATACAGCGGATGCTGCAGCGCGTGGTACACCATGCGGCGAGCGGTATCTTTTTCACGCAACGCGACGGAGTCTTCCAGGTCGAACATCAGTGCATCTGCCGGGTAGATGAACGAGTTGCTGACCATGGCGGCATTGGCACCCGGTACGAACAACATGCTGCGGCGAGTACGGGTTTTACGTTGTTGCAAAGATGCGGAAATCACTGGCAATCCTCCCATGGCAGTGCCGGAATACCGCCAGCGCGGGCCAGTAGTGCTTCCAGTCGCGCACGTAAAATGCAGTCCAGTGCGCCTTTATCATCAACATTTAATTGCACGCCGCGTACGTTGTAGCGGGACAGAACGTCCAGGATGGTGGTCCGGATGGCATCACCGAACTGTTTTTCGACGCTACTGTTAACCTGCAGGTCAATATCCTGCGAATCGAGTGGGGCGATGCGAATCATCACATCACCGGACTCGAGTGTGCCTGCGACGGCTGCCTGGTTTATTTTCATTTTTCACCTGTTGCTAATGCGGGGGTATTTTGGCGGACTGCCGCACCCGATGAGGCTCGTTCAACCATGCTTTGCAGATAGTGCAGCGTGGCGTCAGGGACCAGGGATGCGATAGCCGTGAGATCTTTTTTAACCAGCAGCTTGCGCACCCAGGAGGCGGAAATCGGCATCTCCTGGAAGCACAGCCGCTCAATTTCCACCAGTTCAATTGGTGGGGCGGGAAGCGTTGGGGTCTCCAGCCAGTAGCGCATATCGTTGTTGTACTGGGAGGTGACGGTGCAATACGGCTCGGTACCGACGAAACGATGTGTAACGCCGAGAGCCGGTGCCAGGTACTGGCGGAAGATTTTCAGGTCTATTTCGGTGTAGCAGTGGTTAATAACGCTCTGCTCTTTGATGAAGTAGCACGGGAACGTGGCGCGGGAAATGATGTATTCCGAACCGCGATGCACGGTTAAACGTGGAATATCTTTTGTCCCTTTAAGCACCAGATCCAACCGGTCTTCATACGGAAACCGTGAGGTATCCTCTTTGACCAAAAACAGATGCAGCCAGTCACATTGTGCGGCCGCCTGTTGGATCAGAAAACGATGTCCGTTGGTGAAGGGGTTGGCGTTCATGACGATACAACCAATTTTTTTCCCTTCACGACGCTGTTTTGCCAGAGATTCAGCGTAACGTTTCAGACGCGTGGTGCTGTTTTCCATCAGCACCATAATGCCGGGAACGCTGGTCAGCGTAGAAAAGCCACACTGTTTAAACAGCGATTCGTACTCGGTTTTGGTATAGATGAAGAGGTGCGTACAGTGGCGCTCATAGGCGAGGTTGATTAACTCGGTCGCTAGCGTCAACGCTAAGCCTTCGCCCCGTACGGATTCGCAGATGGCGACACACTTAATAATATTCCCAGCGATACCGCCGCAGGCAATCAGGCGGTCGTCACGGGTGACGGTGATAAATACTTCGACGGTGGTGTCAACGCTCAAATCATTCTCTTTCAGAAATTGCGTGATAGCCGCCATCTTTTTATTTTCTGAGCGTTTAACTTGCGTGAATATATTATTACCGAACATAGTGAATAGAGCCCCGATGCTATATTTGTTACTGGGTTTCTGTTTTTGTTGCTCTGCTTAGCAACCTGATAACGTTTTGTTTGCAATTGAAGGGAATGGTTTTTTATTACGGAGTATTTCTTTTTTTCCCTGCTGCATACATCGTAAGGGGTATTTTGGAGGTAATTTTTGATTTATTTCACAATAAGTTAGAAGGTTTTAATGTGTTTTATGGGTTTAAGTTTTTTAATTAATTTAACCTCGAAATAGCGTGTGGTTTTAATTTGTTTAATTGATTTAAAGTGGGGAATCTGCAACGATCTTGTTTTATACCGTAACGTGTAAATAAAACATTTCTATTACAACTACAATGAGAAATAAGTTTCGGGTAACGTGGATGAGGAAGATATATGGATGAGCAGAAAAATAAAACACGGTTTCCTTTTTTCCGCAGCCTGGCGTTTCCTTTACGCATCTTTCTGCTTATTTTGGTCGTTTCTGTTTTTATCATCGCCGCCCTGGCACAATACTTTACCGCCAGCTTTGAAGATTATCTGGCCGCGCATGTCCGCGATATGGCAATGAACCAGGCCAAAATCATCGCCTCTAACGAGAGTATCATCACGGCAGTTAAACATCGTGATTACAAGCGTTTGGCGACGATTGCCGACAAACTGCAGAGCGGAACTGACTTCGACTATGTGGTTATCGGGGATACCAACTCCATTCGTCTATATCATCCGAACCCGGAAAAGATTGGCTACCCGATGCAGTTCACCAAACCCGGTGCGCTGGAAAAAGGGGAAAGCTACTTTATTACCGGTAAAGGGTCCATCGGGATGGCAATGCGCGCTAAAACGCCCATCTTTGATGACGATGGCAAAATCATTGGCGTAGTCTCAATTGGTTATCTGATCAGCAAAATCGATAGCTGGCGATCGGATTTCTTACTCCCGATGGCCGGTGTGTTTATCTTGCTGTTGTTGGTACTTATGCTGCTCTCCTGGTTTTTCGCTGCCCATATTCGTCGGCAGATGTTGGGTATGGAACCGAAACAAATTGCGCGGGTAGTACGTCAGCAGGAAGCGTTGTTCAGCTCGGTATATGAAGGATTGATTGCCGTGGATCCTGATGGATATATCACCGCAATAAACCGCAGTGCGAGGAAAATGCTGGGGCTTTCTTCACCAGGCCGAAAGTGGCTTGGAAAACCGGTGAGTGAGGTGGTTCAGCCAGCGGACTTTTTCACCCAACAGATTGCGGAAAAACGACAGGATGCGATGGTAAACTTTAATGGCCTGAGCGTCATCGCCAACCGTGAAGCGATTCGCTCCGGTGACGAACTGCTTGGGGCAATCATCAGTTTTCGTAGTAAAGATGAAATTGCTACCCTTAATGCGCAATTAACGCAGATCAAACAGTATGTAGAGAGCCTGAGAACGCTGCGTCATGAGCACCTGAACTGGATGTCGACCATCAATGGCCTGCTGCAAATGAAAGAATATGACAAGGTTCTGGCCATGGTGCAGGGAGAATCCCAGGCGCAACAGCAACTGATTGACAGCCTGCGTGGCGCGTTTGCCGATCGTCAGGTCGCCGGTCTGTTGTTTGGCAAGGTGCAGCGCGCGCGGGAACTGGGCCTCACCATGACTATCGTTCCGGGGAGCCAACTGCATCAACTCCCCGAGGGGCTGGATAGCACAGAGTTTGCAGCAATTGTTGGCAATCTGCTTGATAATGCATTCGAAGCGAGCTTGCGCACCCAGCAAGGCAACAATGTCGTAGAGCTCTATTTGAGCGATGAAGGGGATGACGTGATCATCGAAGTTGCCGATCAGGGATGCGGTGTGCCGGAAGCATTGCGTGAGAAAATATTTGAACAGGGTGTGAGCACCCGTACCGATGAACCAGGTGAACATGGCATCGGTTTGTATCTAATTGCAAGTTATGTGAGGCGCTGTGACGGGGTGATTACGCTCGAAGATAACTCCCCTTGCGGTACCTTATTTTCTTTATTTCTTCCGAAAGTGAAAAAAAATAATGACGGAACCATTAACGCTGTTGATCGTTGAGGATGAAACGCTACTGGCGGAAATGCATGCTGAATATATCCGCCATATACCCGGTTTCAGCCAGATATGGCTGGCGGGTAATCTTGAGCAGGCGAGGATGATGATTGAGCGTTTTAAGCCCGGTCTGATACTGCTCGATAACTACTTGCCGGACGGCAAGGGAATTACGTTGCTGCATGAGCTGACCCAGGCGCGCTATCCGGGCGGCGTAGTGTTTACCACGGCGGCTAGCGATATGGAAACGGTCTCCGAGGCCGTGCGCAGCGGTGCGTTTGATTACCTGGTCAAACCCATTGCCTACGAGCGGCTGGGGCAGACCCTGACGCGTTATCAGCAACGTCGACGCATGTTGGCGGGGAATGACAGCGCCAGCCAAAAGCAGATTGATGAAATGTTTAATGCCTACGCGCGGGGCGAACCGAAAGGGGATTTACCGACCGGGATTGATGCGTTAACACTGAATGCAGTGTTGAAATTATTCGCCGACCCGACGGTACACCATACTGCGGAAACGATCGCCCAGGCGCTTACCATCAGCCGAACGACTTCCAGACGCTACCTGGAGTACTGTGCCAGCCGTCATTTGATTATTGCGGAGATTATTCACGGTAAGGTGGGTAGGCCGCAGCGTATTTATCATGGCGGCTAAATGCTGATTTCTGACGTAGGCCGGATAAGATGCTTTAGCATCGACATCCGGCAATGGTGCGGTTTAAATGCCGGATGCGGCGTAGATGCCTAATCCGGCCTACATTTCACTGAGTATCAGCCGCCAACGACGGCTGAAGAAGAACCTGGTACCATCACTTCAGTTGCGATAATCACCACCAGCAGTCCAACCAGAACCGGAACCGAAGTACGTTTCACCACTTCGAACGGAGAAATCTTTGCCATACCTGCTACAGCGACAACCACGCCGGAGACCGGGGAGATGGTGCGCCCAAGGTTTGACGCCTGTAGCATCGGGATAACAAGGTAAGCCGGGTTAATGCCGGAAGAATGCGCCAGCTTAGGGATCATCTCAACGAAGGCGTAGAACGGGGCGTTACCGGAACCCGTAGTCATTGCCGCCAACATAGTCAGGATCACCAGCACCATCATCAAGATAATGCTCGCTGAACCAAACGAGGTGGCGATAGAAATCAGACTCTGAATAAAGCCGATTGTGCTCAGACCCTGGGCAAAAACACCCGCAGCGACTAACAACATCACCACGTTAGCAAAGGCATCCGCCATGCCACGGTAAGCGACTTCCAGACCAGAGAAAACCTTTTGGGTGTTGAACCCACGTACGAACTCCAGAATAGCCGCGATGAGCATGCACAGAACCAGAATCGTAATGATGTGCAGCTGCGGGCCCCATTTACCATCAAAAATCAGGACGCCAACGATCGGGGTAAACGGCAGAATGGCGTAAAATGACGGGGCAGTCGTGGTGATTTCAGCCACATCTAACATTTCATGAGAAATGTTCTCTTTTTTATCCAGATAACGCTGCCAGAAAAAGTGGGCAATCGCCATAGCAATGATGGCGGCAATGGAAATTGGCAGCGTGGTTTTAAAGGCGAAATCGATCAGCGGCATTTCCGCAGCTTTTGCCGCCAGCACCACATCACCGGATGTTGGTGAAAGAATAATTGCAGCAGGGGAGGCACAAATAGCCGCTGCAGCGCCACGGCTGATTCCAACGTTAACCATGACCGGGAACAGTGTTGCCATCAGCAAAACGCCCAGACCGGTTGCTGAAGAAACCGCCAGTGACATCAGGCAGGCGACAAAATAGGCGGCAATCATTAGCAGGTAAGGAGAGTTGATGTATTGCAGGGGCTTGGAGGCCAGCTTAACGACCATATCGTTCGCGCCAATATGGGTCATATAGGCGGCAAAACCACACAGCATCATGATCATCATGCCGAGATCGCCACCACGGCTCATCAGCAAAATTTTAATATATTCAACAATGTCTGTTGCCGTATAGCCCGTCGATGCCGCGCTGGATGGCAACACTTTATGCCCCATCAGCGCACTGATAATCAGCAAAACCAGACCGCCAACAAACAGTACGCCTGTCGCGGAATAACCTTTAATGATGTAGCGCGCTACACCCACAATAACCACAACTCCAATAAGGAGTTCAATAAATGTCAACATCGTTTCCCCTGTCGCATTGCTGCCCAGAAAGTAAAAAAACTAAAAAAAGTAAAAAGTGGTGACAGAATGTGCCTAATAAACCGATAACTCTTGCTGATTAAAATCAATAAAAATACGGATTCAAGCGATGGCTTAGCCGTTTTTTCAGCATCGTGGTTAAAAAAAGAATCTCACAATAAAAAACTGTGAAGTGCAGCGACGGTGTGTGTGTTTTGTGGTGATGTTGATTCTTAATTGTTAATTTATTGTAATATTATTTAACTTTTCCCGGAGGAAAGAACAATTTATTGGCAATAAAGAGAAAATAGTTCCTATGAGATGGCTCAATAAATTAAGGGCTAATTATCTTAAAAATTACATGCTGAGGAATATTCTGATTTTTTAGCTGCGCATTTTTGTTAAGCTAACATTAAGGTTGGGTTTGCTACAATTAATAATAAATCCCAGGATGGTAATTAAGTTGTGATTGTCGCTAAACGATATTTTCTCATTTTTTCATTTCTTTTTATTCAGTTAGCTTTCATTCCCCAGGGCGCTGCTGAAGATAAAGGCTGGTTCGCTACTTTTAAAGACAACGTCAGTGAAACCTGGCAGCAGCCGGAACATTATGATTTGTATATACCGGCTATTACCTGGCATGCACGCTTTGCCTACGATAAAGAAAAAACGGATCGCTACAATGAACGCCCGTGGGGGGCAGGATTTGGTCAATCCCGTTGGGATGATAAAGGTAACTGGCACGGACTTTATATAATGGCCTTTAAGGATTCCTACAATAAATGGGAACCCATTGGTGGTTATGGCTGGGAAAAAACCTGGCGACCGCTGGCCGATGAAAATTTCCATACAGGTCTCGGTTTTACCGCCGGTTTTACCGCGCGTGATAACTGGAACTACATTCCGGTACCCGTGCTGTTACCGCTGGCATCGATAGGGTATGGTCCGGCAACGTTCCAGATGACCTACATTCCGGGAACGTACAACAACGGTAACGTCTACTTTGCGTGGATGCGTTTCCAGTTTTGATGGACTACCTGTATTGTCAGATGGATTATTAAAAAGTCTTTTTAAAACAGTGTGATATCAGCGTTAACTGAAAAATAACGCGACATTTATCACTTTTTGATAAAGTTCGACTGGACAAAGTGCACCACAATTGTTGTACTGATACCCGACACAGCATTTGTGTCTATTTTTCATGTAAAGGTAATTTTGATGTCTAAGATTAAAGGTAACGTTAAGTGGTTTAATGAGTCCAAAGGATTCGGTTTCATTACTCCGGAAGATGGCAGCAAAGACGTGTTCGTACACTTCTCTGCAATCCAGACCAATGGTTTTAAAACTCTGGCTGAAGGTCAGCGTGTAGAGTTCGAAATCACTAACGGTGCCAAAGGCCCTTCTGCTGCAAACGTAATCGCTCTGTAAGCATACGACAGCAAGCATTCAAAACCCGCTTAATTGCGGGTTTTTTTCGCCTCAGTGTGCGGGAGAGGCCGAAACCAGCCAGAATGCCAGGGCGGTCATCGCAAATGATCCCAGCAGATTCACCAGCACATTCACCATAGCCCAACCAAAGCGTCCTTCCTGTAGCAAAAACACCACCTCAGCCGAGAAAGTGGAAAATGTTGTTAGTCCCCCGCAAAAGCCAGTTGTAATCAGTACCTTCCACATTGGATCAATGTTTGTCATGCGATTAAACCATGCCAGACCCATACCAATGATAAATGCGCCAAGTAAGTTTGCAGCCAGCGTACCGAATGGAATGGCCTGATGTAGCGGGTTAAACCTCATGCTCAACATCCATCTTGCTACACTACCTGTACCACCACCGATAAAAACCGCTAAAAGGAGTTGTAACACTGCGTAATCCTGCTATTTGATTGTATATAGGATGAGTGTAACGCTGAATAATCGTGGTTGGCGAGCCTAACAACGTTTTCTGGAGGGAATATGTTCGTTGCAGCAGGGCAATTTGCCGTGGGACCTTCATGGGAAAAAAATGCAGAAACCTGCGTTTTACTGATGTCTCAGGCTACGGGAGAGGGGGCATCGTTACTGGTATTACCGGAAGCGCTTCTGGCCCGTGACGATCTGGACCCTGATCTGTCAGTGAAATCAGCTCAATTGCTGGAAGGCGGGTTTTTGACGCGCTTGCTGCGAGAAAGCGCGCAAAACGAGATGACGACAATCCTGACGATTCATGTTCCCTCTGTGCCTGGACGGGCGTTTAACATGCTGGTGGCGCTACGGGCAGGTCAGGTAGTTGCCCATTACGCTAAATTACATCTCTACGACGCCTTTTCGATTCAGGAGTCACGAAATGTGGATGCAGGGGACGCCATAGCGCCGCTGCTGGACGTAGGCGGGTTAAAAGTAGGGTTAATGACCTGTTATGATCTGCGCTTCCCTGAGCTGGCGCTGGCGCACGCATTGCAGGGAGCGGAAATTCTCGTATTACCCGCAGCCTGGGTACGGGGATCGCTTAAAGAGCATCACTGGTCTACGCTTTTAGCTGCAAGAGCGTTAGATGCAACGTGTTACCTGATTGCGGCGGGAGAGTGCGGTAATAAGAATATCGGCCAAAGCCGGGTCATCGACCCTTTTGGTGTGACCATTGCTGCTGCGGCGGAAACGCCTGCACTAATTATGGCCGAGGTTTCTGCAGAGCGGGTAAGGCAGGTCAGGGCACAACTTCCGGTGTTAAGTAACCGACGTTTTGCGCCACCGCAATTATTATGACGTTTTTTTAAACAAGGCTTGATTCACCTTGTTACAGATTGCTATTGTGTGCGCGCGTCGAAAGGCCGTTAATATTCTCAGGTTAATATGGCGCTTTATGCAGCCTGGTTTAAGTGAAGAAGGTATCTATGGGTGAGATTAGTATTACCAAACTGCTGGTGGTTGCCGCACTGGTTGTTCTGCTGTTTGGTACCAAGAAGTTACGTACACTGGGTGGAGACCTGGGAACGGCAATCAAGGGCTTCAAGAAAGCAATGAACGACGATAATGCCGATGCTAAGAAAGATGCTGATGGTAGCGTTCAGGCTGAGAAGCTTTCTCATAAAGAGTAATGTCAGGAGCATGATGCTCATACTGCATACTCTGCATGAAAAAAAACCGGCAATTTGCCGGTTTTTTTATTACTGATATGTAAGTGAGTATTACACGATTACTTCACTTCCAGCCCTTTGGCCTGCATGTCAGCATGGTATGAAGAGCGAACGAATGGACCGCAGGCTGCATGGGTAAAGCCCATGGCCATAGCTTCGGCTTTCATCTCATCGAACTCATCCGGGCTTACATAGCGTTGAACCGGCAGGTGGTGACGGCTTGGCTGTAAATACTGCCCCAGCGTCAGCATGGTCACGCCATGACTGCGCAGGTCACGCATGACCTCAATGATTTCTGCATTGGTTTCGCCCAGACCAACCATCAGACCTGATTTAGTCGGAATCTCCGGGTGCGCTTCCTTGAAACGTTCCAGAAGCTTCAGCGACCAGTTGTAGTCCGCCCCCGGACGTACATTGCGATAAATACGCGGTACGTTTTCGAGGTTGTGGTTAAACACGTCTGGCGGCGTGGCGGTGAGGATATCCAACGCGCGATCCATACGACCACGGAAGTCAGGCACCAGCGTTTCGATTTTAATCGACGGGCTTTTCTCACGAATAGCGGTGATACAGTCAGCAAAGTGCTGAGCGCCGCCGTCACGCAGATCGTCGCGGTCAACGGAGGTAATGACGACATAGCGCAGCGCCATGTCAGCAATCGTCTGAGCAAGTTTTAACGGCTCGTTAGCATCCGGAGCAACCGGACGGCCATGGGCAACGTCGCAGAATGGGCAACGGCGGGTACAGATTGCGCCGAGGATCATAAAGGTTGCGGTTCCGTGATTGAAACATTCAGCCAGGTTAGGGCAGGAAGCCTCTTCGCAGACAGAGTGCAGGCCATTTTTGCGCATTGCCGCTTTGATGCCCTGGATGCGAGTGGAGTCCGCTGGCAGTTTTATTTTCATCCATTCCGGTTTACGCAGCAGGGCTTCACGCTCTGTTGCCACATTTTTTACCGGGATAAGAGCCATCTTATCGGCATCGCGGTATTTAACACCGCGTTCCATCACAATGGGTTTACTCATAGCTTGCGTGTTCCAGTTGCGAATTACGAAGGAAAGCGTTTCAATTCAAGGGAATGTTGCATTTATCAACTATTTTTGAATTAGTGATACGCAGTATATCATTGAAACGGGCCAGAAAGCAGCCTGACAGGCTGGCAAAATGTAAAATAGTTGTTGTTTTGTGCCATTTGCCACAACATTTGCCGTGGCAAAGTATGACCGTATTTTCAGTCTGCAACGTACTCGTGCGGTGGGTTACCCAACAGCGCTAATATGTTGGCCAGCAGGCGTGGGCGAACGCTCTCGGTCGTGGCTGCGCTATCCCACAGCGATACTTTCGCCATCTCCATTCCGGCGTAACCACAAGGATTGATACGCAGGAAAGGCGACAAATCCATATCCACGTTGAGCGCTAAGCCGTGAAACGAACATCCTCTACGAATACGTAATCCCAAAGAGCAGATTTTCTTCTCCCCGACGTATACGCCAGGCGCATCGGCTCGCGGGTGGGCATCAATGCCGATTTCCGCAAGTGTATTGACGACGGTTTGTTCCAGCAGCGTAACCAGTTCACGAACGCCAAGTTTGCGACGCTTCAGGTTCAACAGCACATACATGACCTGCTGGCCCGGCCCGTGGTAGGTCACCTGGCCGCCACGATCGCTCTGGATCACCGGAATATCGCCCGGCATCAGTACGTGCTCTGCTTTACCTGCCTGACCCTGGGTAAAAACAGGATAATGCTCTACCAGCCAGATTTCGTCATAACTGTTTTCATCGCGGGTATCGGTGAATTCATGCATGGCCAGAGAAACTGGCTCGTAAGGTTGAAGACCGAGCTGGCGGACCAGAATTTTATCCTGATACAAAACGGCATCTCCGTAGATACTCACATAGAGTAGAGAATATAAAAGAGGGGGAAAAGTATATCACAGGAGGGAGGGGTTACCCGAGCGGGGATGCAGCGGGTAACCAACAGGTTTTTACAGTACCATGCGTACGATATCGATATTGCCTAATTCTTCGTACAGCGTTTCAACCTGCTCAATGTGTGTAGCAGTAATAGTGATTGAGACCGAGTGGTAGTTGCCTTTGCTGCTCGGTTTTACCGTCGGAGAGTAATCACCTGGCGCATGGCGCTGTACCACTTCAACCACCTGATCAACCAGCTCAGGCAACGCCTGCCCCATTACTTTGTAAGTAAATGGAGTAGGGAATTCAAGCAGTTCGTTAAGTTTGGTTTTCATGTCAGCTCCGGCGTTACATCAATAAATAATAACTCCCACAGCGTGTGGGAGTTATCTGGATACCTAGTATATGGGGACGTAAATCACACTTTCAAGTGTTCGATTTTTAGCCAAACCAGTGATGGAACATTAATTTAATGTAATCAATGATTTTCCCAAAGAAGTTGCCTTCAGGGATTTCCTGCAGGACTACCAGCGGGCGCTGTTCGATGGTTTTGCCATCCAACTGGAAGTTGATGGTGCCGACAACCTGGTTTTTCTGCAGCGGTGCATGCAGTTCTGTGGTGTTCAGCACATAGCTTGCTTTCAGATCTTTCATGCGGCCGCGCGGAATAGTCAGGTAGACATCTTTATCTACGCCTAACGATGCACGATCGGTGTTACCAAACCAGGCCGGTTCTGAAGCAAACTCTTTACCGACTTTCAGTGGATTCACGGTTTCAAAGAAACGGAAACCCCAGGTCAGCAGTTTTTTACTTTCGGTTTCGCGACCTTTATAGGTGCGGCCACCCATGACGGCAGAGATCAGACGCATCTGACCTTCGGTTGCGGATGCAACGAGGTTATAGCCAGCTTTGTCGGTATGACCGGTTTTGATACCGTCGACATTCAGGCTGTTATCCCACAGCAAGCCGTTGCGGTTTAACTGACGAATGCCGTTAAAGGTGAACTCTTTTTCTTTATAGATAGAGTATTCGTTAGGCACGTCACGAATCAGCGCCTGGCCAATCATCGCCATGTCGCGAGCCGAGCTGTACTGACCGTCAGCATCGAGACCATGAACGGTCTGGAAGTGGGTATTTTTCAGGCCCAGCGCGTTCACATAGCTGTTCATCAGACCGACGAAAGCATCCTGGCTACCGGCTGCGAAGTCCGCCATTGCCACACACGCGTCATTCCCGGATTGTAGGTTGATACCACGGATTAGCTGGGAAACAGGAACCTGCATTCCAGGTTTCAGGAACATCAACGATGAACCTTTAAACACCGGGTTACCTGTAGCCCAGGCGTCATTGCCGACAGTGACCAGATCGGTTTCTTTGAACTTGCCGGCTTTCATCGCCTGGCCGATGACGTAGCTGGTCATCATTTTGGTCAGACTGGCGGGGTCGCGGCGAGTGTCCGCATTCTGTTCTGCCAGAACTTTGCCTGAATTGTAATCAATCAGGATATATGACTCCGCATCGATCTGCGGAACACCCGGGATCATGGTTTTAATATTCAGGTCATCGGCATGGGCAGCAGAGAGAGAAGCTGCGCAGAGAGCCGCGGTGAGCGCCATACGCTGCACGAAACGAGCGGAAAAAGTGGTCTTCATGGTCTGAACTACGACGTCCGTGATGAAATTTAAAAAAGTGCCCTACTATAGCAAATGCAAAACGGGCAGGCATCTGACTTTCCGCGTGACTTTGTTAATGTCATTTACAGAAACTGACAGTTCAGATACCTGATTTACGTTATTACACGCCGGTGATGAAGGACTGTAATTGCGCCTCGGATTGAAGACGCTGCTGCAATGTGGAGGCTTCAGCTTTGCTGGCGAACGGCCCCATCTGGATACGCCAGACTGCGCCATTTTGTACCACCCGACCCGGGACGCCAAACTGCTGGCTTAAACGTTTTTGATACTGCTGCGCACGCGACTGCTCGCTGACTGCGCCAACCTGAACCACGTAACGTCCGTTGGCTACTGCCGCTGGAGCTGGTGCCGCGACGGCGGTTGATGTTGCTGCTGGTGCGGTTGGTGTTGCCGGTGCGGTGATGGTCGGTTGCGGAGCCGGAGTCGGCTCGCTACCTTCCAGCACGCCTGCGGCGAGGGTGGTTGGCGCACCGAGGAATCCACCGCTGTTCACTGGCGCACCAGTTGGATCATCGCTTTTCAGCGTGGAGTTGCTGATCGGACGAATATCGCCTTGCGGCTGACCCGCATCCGATGGCGAAGGCATACTTCCCATATTACCGCCACCGCTTAAATCAGGACGCGCGGGCAGGGCATAGGTTTGCTTTGCGACTGTCGTACACGTCATACCCGGACCGGACAATGAACCATCCTGGGCGACGATGATCGGGTCGATACGCACTTTGGTGTTGTTGGAGGTATTCAGACGGTCTGCTGCTGCACGTGAAAGTGAAATCACGCGATCATTGCCATAAGGGCCGCGATCATTTATGCGCACGACAATCATCCTGCCGTTTGCCAGGTTAGTTACTCTGGCATAGCTTGGGACTGGCAGCGTGGGATGCGCTGCGGTCAGTTGCATCGGGTCGAACGCTTCACCAGACGCGGTTAAGTTGCTTCCGGGTTCCGCATCATAGATAGCGGCAAGTCCTGCCTGGCTAAAGCGGGAAGGATCCTGGACGATTTTGTAGCTCTTACCATCACGTTGATAGTCCTGATTCGCCGTTGGGTTCAGGGGTTCAAAGCGCGGATCGGCCCCGCTGATTTCAACAATCGGACCATTGCACACCGCAGGCTGCGGCGCGACAGCACCCTGTTGCTGACCATCATCACTCGAACACGCCGCGAGCATTCCTGCTGCGATGCAGATACCAAGCCACTGCTTACGCATTGCGTACCCCTTACACGCTTTTCGACAACATTTTTCTATGGGTGTGGATCGACATAACAATCCCGAACCCGGCCATCAGCACGATAAGTGCCGAGCCTCCGTAACTGACCAGTGGGAGAGGAACGCCAACCACGGGCAGAATACCGCTCACCATACCAATATTTACGAAGACATAAACGAATAATATCAACATTAAACCACCTGCCATGACGCGACCAAAGGTGGTTTGCGCGTGGGCAGCGATCCATAATCCGCGCATAATCAGCAAAATGTACAGCGCAAGCAGAATTAAGATCCCTACCAGACCCAGCTCTTCTGCTAATACCGCGAAGATAAAGTCCGTGTGACGTTCGGGTAAAAACTCAAGCTGCGACTGTGTACCGTGCAGCCAGCCCTTGCCGCGTAGACCGCCGGAGCCAATAGCAATTTTAGACTGAATAATATGATAACCCGCACCCAGTGGATCGGTTTCCGGATCGAGCAACATCATGACGCGCTGACGCTGGTAATCATGCATCAGGAAGAACCACAGTATCGGGATAAACGCCGCAACCAGAACCACCGCAACACCGATTAAACGCCAGCTTAAACCAGAAAGGAACAGAACAAACAGACCGGAAAGGGCGACCAGTATTGAGGTACCGAGGTCAGGCTGAGCGGCCACCAGCAGGGTGGGCATAAATATCAGCACCAGTGCAATGGCGGTATTTTTTAGCGATGGCGGGCAAACATCACGGTTGATGAAGCGTGCGACCATCAGCGGCACGGCAATCTTGGCAATTTCGGAAGGCTGAAAACGCACAATACCCAAATCCAGCCAGCGCTGTGCCCCTTTGGATATCGCGCCGAAGGCATCTACCGCCACCAACAGGATGATGCAGAAAATATAGAGATAGGGTGCCCAGCCTTCATAAACCCGGGGCGGGATTTGCGCCATCACCACCATGATGACCAGGCCCATTGCGATCTGGCCGACCTTGCGCTCCATCATGCCGATATCCTGGCCGCTGGCACTCCAGATGACCAGCGAGCTGTAAACCAGCAGCGCCAGCAAAATAAGCAACATCGTGGGATCGATGTGGATTTTGTCCCAGAATGTTTTTTTGTTCGGATTATCCGTCACGATTATTGGTCCTCCGCTGCTGCAACCGCGGGGTTTTCTGCAGGCAGATTGGTGTTGTTGTCGCCCAACATAATGTGGTCAAGGATCTGGCGCATAATGGTACCCACAGCCGGGCCCGCGCCACCGTTTTCAAGGATTATGGCGACAGCAACCTGGGGCTTATCATAGGGTGCGAAGGCCGTCATCAGCTTGTGGTCACGTAAGCGCTCGGCGATCTTGTGCGCGTTATAGGTTTCATTGGCTTTCAGGCCAAAGACCTGGGCAGTACCGGATTTCGCCGCAATTTTGTAAGGTGCGCTAGCGAAATACTTGTGCGCAGTACCGTTAGGGCGGTTTGCTACACCGTACATGCCGTCTTTCGCGATTTCCCAGTATCCAGAATGAATATCACCAACGGGCGGTTCGTGCGGCTGAACCCACGGAACCTGCTTGCCATTTTCTGCCGTGCTCATCAACAAATGCGGAACTTTTATCAAACCGTCGTTGATAAGGATCATCAGCGCTTTACTCATCTGGATTGGGGTTGCAGTCCAGTAACCCTGACCGATGCCGACCGGAATGGTATCACCCTGGTACCATGGCTTTTTAAACCGTTTTTGCTTCCACTCGCGGGTTGGCATATTGCCGGAGCGTTCTTCAGCGAGATCGATACCCGTATATTTGCCGTAGCCGAATTTGCTCATCCACTCTGAAAGCCGGTCAATCCCCATATCATAGGCGATTTGATAGAAAAACGTATCCGCCGACTCTTCCAGAGAACGAGTGATGTTCAGATGACCGTGCCCCCATTTTTTCCAGTCACGGTAACGTTTTTCAGAGCCCGGTAATTGCCACCAACCTGGATCGAACAGACCAGTATTGCGGGTGATGACACCTGCACTTAATGCAGAAACCGCGACGTAAGGTTTAACTGTCGAAGCAGGGGGGTAAACACCCTGCGTGGCGCGGTTAACCAATGGGGTGTTCGGGTCATTGAGCAACCCGGAGTAATCTTTACTGGAGATACCATCGACAAACAGGTTCGGGTCGTAGCTCGGCATGGACACCAGCGCGAGAACGCCGCCAGTACGCGGGTCGGTAACCACCACGGCGGCGCGACTGCCCGCTAGCAGCGTTTCAATGTACTGCTGGAGTTTCAAATCGAGGGTGAGATAGATATCGTGCCCGGCCTGCGGCGCCACTTCTTTCAGCTGGCGAATGACGCGGCCGCGGTTGTTCACTTCAACCTCTTCATAACCGGTCTGGCCGTGAAGTACATCTTCGTAATAACGTTCAATACCCAGCTTGCCGATGTCGTGCGTCGCCGCGTAGTTAGCCAGTTTGCCGTCTTTGTCCAGGCGGTCTACGTCTTTATCGTTGATTTTTGATACGTAGCCAATGACATGGGTCAGCGCAGAGCCGTAGGGGTAGTAGCGGCGTTTATAACCTTTAACTTCGACGCCAGGAAAGCGATATTGATTAACGGCAAAGCGTGCGACCTGAACTTCACTCAGGTTAGTTTTTACCGGAATGGATGTGAAACGGTGTGAACGGGCGCGCTCTTTTTTAAAGGCGGCAATGTCATCGTCCGTCAGGTCTACGACGTTACGCAGCGCGTCGAGGGTATCCTGAACGTTGTCGACCTTTTCTGGCATCATTTCTATCTGATAAATGGTGCGGTTAAGGGCGAGCGGGATTCCGTTACGGTCATAAATAATGCCGCGACTGGGGGCGATAGGCACCAGTTTGATGCGGTTTTCGTTCGAGCGGGTCTGATAATCAGTAAAGCGAACGATTTGCAGATTATAAAGGTTGGCGATCAGCACGCCGGTGAGCAGCAAAATCCCCAAAAAAGCGACCAGCGCCCGGCGCACAAACAGCGCAGACTCAGCCGAATAGTCGCGAAAAGAATTCTGTAGTTTCATCCGCTGCTTAATCTACTCAAGAATCAATGATCACTCACGGTGATAAGGATGGTTGGTGGTAATGCTCCACGCCCTGTACAGACTCTCCGCAACCAGAACCCGAACAAGAGGGTGAGGAAGGGTTAACGCTGAGAGTGACCAGCTTTGTTCCGCTGCTGCTTTACAGGCAGGAGAAAGACCTTCCGGCCCACCAATCAACAAACTGACGTCACGACCGTCCAGTTTCCAGCGTTCCAGTTCGGTCGCCAGCTGCGGCGTGTCCCAGGGTTTGCCAGGGATATCAAGGGTGACGATGCGGTTTTTGCCTGCTGCAGCCAGCATCTGTTCACCCTCTTTGTCGAGAATGCGTTTAATATCCGCGTTCTTGCCGCGTTTTCCTGCCGGGATTTCGATCAGCTCAAAGGGCATATCTTTCGGAAACCGACGGAGATACTCCGTAAAACCGGTTTGCACCCAGTCAGGCATTTTCGTACCCACAGCGACAAGTTGCAGCTTCACGCATTAACTCCAGAGTTTTTCCAGTTCATACAGGCGACGGCTTTCTTCCTGCATCACGTGGACAATCACATCGCCGAGGTCAACGACGATCCAGTCTGCGACGTTCTCGCCTTCTACGCCGAGCGGCAGCAGACCAGCAGTGCGGGACTCCTGAACAACGTGGTCTGCGATAGACATTACATGACGGCTGGACGTGCCAGTACAGATAATCATGCAATCAGTGATGCTGGATTTGCCCTGAACGTCTAAGGCGATGATGTCTTGACCTTTCAGGTCATCAATTTTGTCGATTACAAAATCCTGAAGTGCTTTACCCTGCAAGTGTTCCCCCTGGGTGAAAAGAGTTAAAAACGTCTGTTAGTATACCTGAACCAGAGGCGATATCGGGACAAATGTCTCCGAAAGCGCTTGTGAAGTGCGCTATCATCCCACCCCACGCCGCAGAATGCATCGCCATTTTTGTAAAACAATTTCTGCAAAGCTCTGAAGGGCGGGAAAAGTCAGGTTGCGGAGAATAACAGCCTGTCATGGGGTGTCAATGGGAGAGAAGCCCTTCGGCAGAAAAAACAGTGCTTTCACTCTCCGTCGTACCATACAGCCCGGCTGTTAAGTACTTTCAGAACCGCAAAATCGTCGCAAAAATCAATCGCGCTCCAGCAACCTTGTTCGACGCGAAAATGCCACATTGCTGCTGCCGGCATGGACAACAAACGGGCGATCAACACGCTCAGTACACCCTGATGGCTCACCACCAGCAGGTTTTGGCAAATTTTGTAATCATCGAGTTGAGCAATGAAGCGTTCCACGCGCAGGGAAAATGCCTGAAAACCTTCGCCATTAGTGGGCGTCGCGTTCTGCCAGTCGTTACACCACACGGCGTAGTTTTCGGCGTCTTCGCGCGCCAGATCTCGATGGTGGCGCATTTCCCAGTCGCCAAAAAACATCTCATTGAGCTCAGGCATGTTACGCACAGGAATCTCGCGATCGGCTAAGATCAACTGCGTTGTATGGCGGGCGCGCTCCAGCTCGCTGCACAGAACGTTGTCGACAGGCACATTGCGTAACAGCGTACTCAGCGTTTGCGCCTGAGCTATTCCCCGTTCTGTTAGTGGTGTGGGAGCGTGGCCGCTATATAAACCCGCGACGTTGGCTTCGGTTTCGCCATGACGTACCAACCAGAGTCTCATTTTTTCCTCTCGGGGTTATTCGCACAAAACATGATGTTTGCCCTGATTGCGCAGAGATTTTTCACTAAAATACCTTTTTTTACGTGGAGCGGCACGATGTCTTTATTGAAGAGCGCGCATGGTGGTAATACCCGAGAAGCCGCCGAACTGTTGGGCGTCTCGCCTGAGCAATTGCTGGATTTTAGCGCGAATATTAATCCGCTGGGTATGCCAGCAGCTTTAAAACGCGCAATTATCGACAATATGGACTGCGCGGAGCGTTACCCGGATGTCGATTACGCGCAACTGCATGCAGCGCTGGCGGAGCATCATCAGATTCCTGCCTCGTGGATCCTGGCCGGAAACGGTGAGACCGAGTCTATTTTTACCCTGGTAGATGGCCTGAAGCCACGCCACGCGATGATCGTGACGCCTGGGTTTGCTGAATATCGTCGGGCGCTGCAATGGAGAGACTGTACGATCCATGAGTTTGCGCTGCGCGAAGGCGATGGCTGGCAGCTTACCGATGCGATCCTCGATGCGTTAACCTCAGAGCTGGACTGCCTGTTTCTCTGCACGCCCAACAACCCCACCGGGTTACTACCGGATAACCGCCTGCTACGTGAGATTGCCTCACGTTGTGAGCGGCTTGGGATCAATCTGATCCTTGATGAAGCGTTTATCGATTTTATTGCCGGGGAGCCGGGGTTTATTCCGCTACTTCGGGATAACCCGCATATTTGGGTACTGCGCTCGCTCACCAAGTTCTATGCGATACCGGGGCTGCGTCTGGGGTATCTGGTTAATAGTAACGAGCAGGCCGTTGTACATATGCGCAGCCGACAAATGCCGTGGTCAATTAATGCGTTTGCTGCTCTGGCCGGCGAGATTATTTTACGCGACAGCGCTTATCAGCAGGCGACGTGGAAATGGCTGGAACAAGAGGGTGCGCGGTTTGAGCAACAGCTACAAAACCTGCCTGGCCTGACGGTGTATCCCGGCCAGGCAAATTATCGTTTATTACGCTGCGATCGCGCGGATATTGATTTGCAACGGATGTTGCTGGAACAGCATGTCTTGATTCGCAGTTGTGCCAATTACCCTGGGTTGGACGCGCGTTATTACCGAGTTGCTGTTCGCAGTCAGGAAGAAAATGACCGCCTGCTGGCGGCATTAAACAACACGCTTAGCGGTACAACCCCTGCTGATTGATATAGTCAAGCACTGCGCCTGGCATCAGGTCGTCGCACGGCTCGCCTTTTTCCATGCGCTCGCGAATGAGCGTGGCGGAGATGTTGAACCACGGCGTTTCGGCCAGGTAGATTTTTCCGCAAGGCAGGTTGTGCAGGTCATCCGGCGAATGAGTCAGGTGATCCTCCAGCCATTGCTGGTGCTTTTCCTGCGTCATTTCGAGAGGATAACCTGGACGTCGGCACACGATGAGATGGGTATTATCCAGAATCGTGTGGTAGTCGTGCCAGGAAGGGAAGGTCAGCAGCGAATCCTGACCAATGATAAACGCTAACGGCACGTTCGGGCCTTGTTCCTCGCGCCACTCTTTTAGCGTTTGCGCGGTGTAGGAGGCCGTGTCGCGTTTCAGTTCGCGTTCATCCAGGGAAAACAGCGGTTTATCAGCAATGGCCAGTTCAACCATGCGCTTACGTTGCTCACCGGACGCTTCAGGCTGCGCACGATGCGGCGGGACATTATTGGGCATGATGATGACCCGGGAAAGACCAATCAGATTCGCCAGAATTTCAACCGGTTTAAGATGACCATAATGCACCGGATCAAAGGTGCCGCCGAACAGAGCCTGCAATGATTTCATATCAACCATCAATAAAAACATCGGCCAGTGATTTATGGCAGAGCAAAAGGGACAGACCCTCAAGTTCCGCCCACACTGACTGACCATAGTCTTGTTTAAGCGTAATTTCCGTACGCGTTAACAGCGTTACCGCCTGACGCAACTGTGCCGGGTTCAGCCGGTTTAGCGCATCACCCATCATGCCTCGGCGATTTTGCCACACCCGGTGTTTATCAAACAACGTGCGCAAGGGGGTATTCGCCGACTGCCGTTTTAGGTTGACCAGCAACAGCAATTCACGCTGTATCGTACGCAGCAAAATAACCGGCTCACTGCCTTCCAGACGTAGCTGTTGCAGAATGTGCAGCGCGCGTTTGCTTTTGCCCATCAGCAGCGCATCCACCCAGTGGAACGGGGTAAAGTGCGCTGCATCGTTAACGGCTTTCTCTACGCGAGGCAGCGTTAGTTTGCCATCAGGCCAAAGCAATGCTAACCGTTCCAGTGCTTGCGCCAGTGCTAACAGGTTACCTTCATAGCAATAGCACAATAGCTGATTGGCTGCGTCATCCAGTTGCAGGTTATTGAGTTTCGCCCTCGCGGCGACCCAACGCGGGAGCTGTGCTTGCTCCGGCGTCTGGCAACTGACCTGCACCGCATTATTGGCCAGTCCGGTATACCATGCGGCGTTTTCCTGCGCTTTAGTCAGCTTGTTGCCACGAACAATCAGCAGCAGGTCGTTATGTAGCAGTGTGACGAGTGAAGCGAGCTGTTCGTTAATGGCGGCATTGGGGCCATTTTCAGGCAGTTGCAGGAGCAGGGTTTGACGGTTGGCAAACAGGCTCATCGCCTGGCAGAGTGAAAAAATCTCTCCCCAGTCGGTGCTGTTGTCCAGAGTGAAGGCGTGGTGTTCTTCGAACCCTTGTGTGGCAGCAGCCTGACGGATGGCATCCTGGCTTTCCTGCAATAAGAGGGGATCGTTACCTAAGAGCAAATACGCCGCGCGCAGCCCTTCATTGAGCTGTGCGCGGAGTTGTTCAGGGTACAACTTGAGCATCAGTTACCCAGCGTGGTGGAGACACGCGCCGGAGATGACGCAGGCGTCGCGGCTTTATTTTCCGCCGGTTCAGCATCAACTCTGGATGACTGAACGTCCGCCAAATGTACGCTAGGCAGCTTACGAATCAACTGTTCAGCCGCTTTGTCATACATCTCTTTTACGATCATATCCTGCTCATTATCTTTCGCCAGCGCAGCCTGTGGGTTGTCAAAGAACGAACGATAAACTTTGGCGCTGATTGGATAGATATCATGACCTGGAATCAGCACGGTAGCACTCACAGACATCACCATCTGGTATTCAGCCGTTTGACCGTTCTGGAATACTGACGCGGTATCTGCGGAAATAGTGACCGCACCAAGACGTAAGGACGTCACGTCTTTACGCATTGTACCGTCTTCAAGCAGCGTCACGCCGTTCAGACGCAGCTGGTTACGGACCGCACGGCTTAACGGGCCGTTCGGATCGCCAGAGTTCAGGATCATGGTTTTCATTGAGGGTGGAACCTGCGTAGTACTACGCAAATGCCAGCCACACCCGGCGGTGACCAGCACCGCCAGAGATAACAACAATGTTGTCAGAAGTCGCACGCTTCCTCCCGCGCTTAGCCAACGACCAGATTGAGGAGTTTACCCGGTACATAAATCACTTTACGTACGGTAACGCCATCAAGATATTTTGCCACCAGATGCTCCTGGCCAGCACGTTCACGAACCTGCTCTTCAGTGGCATTTACCGGAACGGTAATTTTGCCACGGACTTTACCGTTCACCTGAACAACAACCAACGTCGAGTCTTCAACCATTGCTGCTTCGTCAGCTACCGGCCACGGCGCATTGTCGATATCGCCTTCGCCTTTCAGCGCCTGCCACATCGTGAAGCAAACGTGTGGGGTGAACGGGTTGAGCATGCGTACAACGGCCAGCAGCGCTTCCTGCATCAGGGCGCGGTCCTGCTCGTCTTCCTGTGGTGCTTTCGCCAGCTTGTTCATCAGCTCCATAATCGCCGCAATTGCGGTGTTAAAGGTCTGACGACGACCAATATCATCGGTCACTTTAGCAATGGTTTTATGCACGTCGCGACGCAACGCTTTTTGGTCTTCGCTCAACACATCAACGTTCAGTTCAGCTACATCACCTTTGGAGGTATGTTCGTAAACCAGCTTCCAGACACGTTTCAGGAAGCGGTTCGCCCCTTCAACGCCGGATTCCTGCCATTCCAGCGTCATATCAGCCGGAGAAGCGAACATCATGAACAGACGTACGGTGTCAGCGCCGTAACGTTCAACCATAACCTGCGGGTCGATACCGTTATTTTTCGACTTGGACATTTTGCTCATGCCGGTATACACCAGTTGATGGCCTTCTGCGTCCTGAGCTTTGACGATACGACCTTTCTCGTCGCGCTCAACGATGGCATCAACCGGAGAAACCCAGTTACGCTCACCGTTTGCACCAACGTAATAGAACGCATCGGCCAGCACCATACCCTGGCACAGCAGCTGTTTAGCCGGTTCGTCAGAGTTGACCATACCCGCATCGCGCATCAGCTTGTGGAAGAAGCGGAAGTAGAGCAGGTGCATGATGGCGTGTTCAATACCACCAATGTAGATATCAACCGGCAGCCAGTAGTTGGCAGCTTCTGGATCCAGCATCCCTTTGTTGTACTGCGGGCAGGTGTAGCGCGCGTAGTACCAGGAGGATTCCATAAAAGTATCGAAAGTGTCGGTTTCACGCAGTGCAGGCATGCCGTTAACGGTGGTTTTTGCCCACTCCGGATCGGCTTTGATTGGGCTGGTAATACCATCCATAACCACGTCTTCCGGCAGAATAACCGGCAACTGGTCTTCTGGCGTCGGCAGTACGGTACCGTCTTCCAATGTCACCATCGGAATCGGCGCGCCCCAGTAACGCTGACGGGAAACACCCCAGTCACGCAGACGGTAGTTCACTTTACGCTCACCCACGCCAAGAGACACCAGCTTGTCAGCAATGGCATTGAAGGCTGCTTCGAAGTCGAGGCCGTCAAACTCACCGGAGTTAAACAGCACCCCTTTTTCGGTCAGAGCTTGTTCGGACAGATCCGGCTCTGCGCCTTCAGCGGTCAGAATTACTGGCTTGATGGTCAGGCCATATTTAGTCGCAAACTCGTAATCGCGCTGATCGTGGCCCGGAACGGCCATGACTGCGCCCGTACCGTATTCCATCAGGACGAAGTTTGCTGCCCAAACCGGGATCTCTTCGCCAGTCAGCGGGTGAACGGCTTTAAAGCCCGTGTCGACGCCTTTCTTCTCCATGGTTGCCATTTCGGCTTCAGCAACCTTGGTGTTGCGGCATTCGTCAATGAAGGCGGCCAGTTCCGGGTTATTTGCAGCGGCTTTCTGCGCCAGCGGGTGACCTGCGGCAACGGCCAGATAGGTCGCACCCATAAAGGTGTCCGGGCGGGTTGTGTAAACGGTCAGCGTGTTGTCGTAATCGTTCACATCGAAGGTGATTTCTACGCCTTCAGAACGGCCAATCCAGTTGCGCTGCATCGTTTTCACGGTGTCAGGCCAGTGATCCAGGTTATCCAGGTCACGCAGCAGTTCGTCAGCGTAAGCGGTGATTTTGATGAACCACTGCGGGATCTCTTTACGCTCGACTTTGGTATCACAACGCCAGCAGCATCCGTCGATAACCTGTTCGTTCGCCAGTACGGTCTGGTCATTCGGGCACCAGTTGACAGCAGACGTTTTCTTGTACACCAGGCCTTTTTTGTATAGCTCGGTGAAGAATTTCTGTTCCCAACGGTAATATTCCGGGGTGCAGGTCGCCAGCTCACGGCTCCAGTCGTAACCGAAACCCAGCATTTTGAGCTGGTTTTTCATGTATGCGATGTTGTCGTACGTCCACGGTGCTGGTGCGGTGTTGTTTTTAACCGCAGCCCCTTCTGCTGGCAGACCGAACGCATCCCAGCCAATTGGCTGCAGTACGTTTTTGCCCAGCATGCGCTGGTAGCGGGCGATCACGTCACCGATGGTGTAGTTACGTACGTGGCCCATGTGTAGTCGACCAGAAGGATAGGGAAGCATAGACAGGCAGTAATACTTCTCTTTGCTCTCGTCTTCGGTAACTTCAAATGTGCGCTTCTCATCCCAGTGAAGCTGTACTTTGGATTCTATCTCTTCCGGGCGGTATTGCTCTTGCATGGCAGCCAGTGGTCCTGTTTTCAATACAGCTACAAACGTAGCTCTAGATGTGGTGTTTCAGATCCGCATAGCATAGCCCAAACGCCCGCGCCAAAACAGCCTTTCGCGCATTCAGCGTTGAATTCCCGCAAGGATAATTCTTGCACGAATTTACACACTCTGTGGACAGTCTTGCAAAGCGTAGCGTAAATAACGTCTATTATTATAGACAGTTAACGACCCAGGAGGCGAAGCGATGAACAAGGTTGCTCAATATTACCGTGAACTGGTAGCTTCACTGAGCGAACGTCTGCGTAATGGCGAACGCGATATCGATGCGTTGGTGGAGCAGGCGCGTCAACGAGTTATGCAGACCGGGGAGTTAACGCGAACCGAGGTGGAAGAGCTCACTCGGGCCGTCAGACGTGACCTGGAAGAGTTTGCTCTGAGCTATGAAGAAAGTCTCGATGAGGAGACAGACAGCGTCTTTATGCGGGTTATCAAGGAGAGTATCTGGCAGGAACTGGCCGATATTACCGATAAAACGCAGCTCGAATGGCGCGAAGTATTCCAGGACCTCAGTCATCACGGTGTTTATCACAGCGGCGAGGTGGTCGGATTAGGTAATCTGGTCTGCGAGAAGTGCCACTTCCATTTAGCGGTTTACACCCCGGATGTGCTGCCGCTGTGTCCGAAATGCGGACACGATCAGTTTCAGCGCCGACCGTTTGAACCGTAATCGCTTATCGCCGGATGGCGACGCGAAGCGTCTTATCCGGCCTACAATTAGCATGATTTTGTAGGTCGGATAAGCGTTAGCGCCATCCGGCGTGTATTAGGCGTAAAACTTCAGCCGTTCTGCCAGCAAATCGACAAACCCCTGGCGATCAACATCCACCATCACGGTGGCGTTTGGCTTATTGCCGCTCAGGAAGTAGTAGTCCACCACGGTCATTCCCTGGGTATATTTACCCTGAGTTTCCACGCCAACCCAGCGTTCAACGGTGGTAAACAGTTCAGGTTTCAGCAGCCAGGCAATGGTGCATGGGTCATGTAGCGGTGCACCGATGAATCCCCATTTTTCATCTTTGTGATATTCAAAGAAGAAATCGAGTAGTTCAGCAACGATCGTCGAAACAGGATTGCCGATAGCGCGGAACCGCTCGGTATCTTCACGATGTATTTGTGCTTTATGCGTGACGTCCAGCCCGGCCATCACCACCGGAATACCCGACTGGAATACGATCTCCGCGGCTTCGGGATCCACAAAGATGTTGAACTCGGCGGCGGGTGTCCAGTTTCCGAGGCCCATCGCACCACCCATAATCACGATACGGTCGATTTTGGCGTGCAGCTCAGGATGGCTATTCAGTAGCAATGCCACGTTAGTTTGCGGGCCGGTGGAGACAATTGTCATCTGTTCCGGGCTTTCACGCAGGGTTTTCGCCATCAGTTCCACAGCGGTACAGTCTTGTGGCGCAAAAGTGGGTTCCGGCAGCGCCGGACCATCCAGCCCACTCTCTCCATGGACGTTATCGGCGATAATCAGATCGCGCATCAGTGGTTTCACAGCGCCACCGGCGACGGGAATATCCGTACGCTTGAGCAACGTCAGCATGCGCAATACGTTACACAGCGTTTTGTCGGGAGTCTGATTCCCGGCTGACGAGGTTATCGCTTTCACATCCAGTTCAGGTGAGGCGAGGGCGAGAACAATTGCGATAGCGTCGTCATGACCTGGATCGCAATCAAACAGGATCGGAAGTGCCATTGTTGCTCCTTGTAAGTGGGACTTTGTGACAAGGTTAACGCTGGGCTGTATGTGTTTCGAGAGGCGAAGGGATAAAGCGTGAGGTGGCGCGCACATGGAGATGCGCGCCAGCAAGATTAGTGCAGGATTTTCGCGAGGAAGTCTTTGGCGCGGTCCGATTTCGGATTAGCGAAGAACTCTTCTTTCGGTGAGTCTTCAACAATTTTCCCTTCATCCATGAAGATCACCCGGTTCGCCACTTTACGCGCAAAGCCCATTTCATGGGTCACCACCATCATGGTCATCCCTTCATTGGCCAGTTCAACCATAACGTCCAGTACTTCGTTGATCATTTCAGGATCAAGCGCCGATGTCGGTTCGTCAAACAGCATGGCAATAGGATCCATACATAGTGCCCGGGCGATAGCGACACGCTGTTGCTGGCCCCCGGAGAGTTGGGCCGGGAACTTCTCGGCATGTGCCGACAGGCCAACGCGTTCCAGTAACTTTTGCGCTTTGTCGCGGGCCGGCTTTTTATCGCGCTTAAGCACTTTTACCTGCGCCAAAGTCAGGTTCTCAATGATCGACAGATGCGGGAACAGTTCAAAGTGCTGGAACACCATACCAACACGAGAGCGCAGTTTGGCCAGATCGGTTTTTTTATCATTCACCACGGTACCATCAACGGTGATGACGCCCTGTTGCACCGGCTCCAACCCGTTCACCGTTTTGATAAGCGTTGATTTACCTGAACCTGACGGACCGCAGACCACCACTACTTCACCTTTTTTCACTTCCGTGGAGCAGTCGGTCAGCACCTGAAAGTGACCATACCATTTAGAAACATTTTTCAGGGTAATCATTAAACTGTCCTTTTCTTCAAATAGCTGACCAACAACGATGCGCTCAGACTGAATACAAAATAAACGGCGCCAGCAAACAGGATCATTTCAACCTGTGTGCCGTCACGCTCGCCAATGGTGGAGGCGGTACGGAAGAAGTCTGCCAGACTCAATACATAGACCAGCGAGGTATCCTGGAACAGTACGATGCCCTGGGTCAGTAGCAGTGGTACCATCGCGCGGAATGCCTGTGGCAGAATGATCAGCTTCATCGACTGCCAGTGTGTCATCCCCAGCGCCAGCGCGGCGCTGGATTGCCCACGAGAAATACTCTGGATACCGGCACGGATAATCTCGGAATAGTACGCAGCTTCAAACATCGAAAACGCGACCATCGCTGAGATCAGGCGAATATCGGTTTTAGGCGACAGACCCAGTACGTTTTGCAAAAAGCCGGGCACAATCAGGTAGAACCACAGCAGCACCATGACCAGCGGAATAGAACGAAATACGTTGACGTAGCCTTTCGCAAACCAGGCAATCGGCGCGAAGCTGGACAGACGCATTACTGCAAGGATGGTTCCCCAGACAATACCAATGACGACCGCCGTAACGGTGATTTTCAGGGTGATGATCAGCCCGTCCAGCAGATACGGCAGGGAAGGGACGATAGAACTCCAGTCAAATTCGTACATTATTTGCCTCCCAAATTGCCAGGCAGGCGGATTTTGCGTTCGACAAGATTCATCACCAGCATGATGACGGCGTTAATCAGGACGTAGGCCAGCGTGATGGCGGTAAACGACTCCCATGCGTGGGCGGAGTAATCCAATAGTTTTCCCGCCTGCGCCGCCATATCGACCAGGCCGATGGTAGAGGCGATCGCGGAGTTCTTCACCAGGTTCATCATCTCTGAGGTCATTGGCGGAACAATCACGCGGTATGCGTTTGGCAGCAGCACATAGCGGTAGGCCTGCGGCAAAGTCAGCCCCATCGCCAGCGCGGCGTTTTTCTGCCCGCGAGGCAGGGACTGAATCGCTGCGCGAACCTGCTCACAGACGCGCGCGGCGGTAAACAGCCCCAGACAAAGCATGGATGAGAGGAAGAACTGAATGTTGGGATCCAGTTCCGACTTGAACCACATGCCAATGTTTTCCGGCAGCAGTTCAGGAATGACCAGATACCAGGTAAAGAACTGAACGATGAGCGGAACGTTACGAAACAGCTCAACGTATAGCGTGCCGATCCCGGAAAGGAAACGATTTGGGACGGTACGTAAGATGCCGAATAAAGAGCCTATGAGGAAAGCGATAATCCAGGCGGTGATAGATAACGCGACCGTGACCTGGAAACCACTCCAGAGCCAGCCGAGATAGGTGGTGTTGCCGAACGGGGCCTGTTGTAAAAAAATACCCCAGTTCCAGTCTATAGACATAAATCTACTCCAGAAAAAAAAGGGTAGCAGCGCTACCCTCGAAGATTGTTATTCGGCGTTTTGCGGTTTTCAGGCCTGATGGGGAACGACCATCAGGCTTATAGTCTGTCCGTGCCGAGTAGCAATCGAGAGGGAGGGGAAGCCTCCCATTTATTTTAGTTAGTTAAGCGCTTTATCATTCGGTTCTTTGAACAGGGCTTTCATCTCATCTGACAGTTCGAAATTCATGTTCAGGTTCTTCGGTGGAATTGGATTTTTAAACCACTTATCAAACCATTTCTCAGCTTCGCCTGAGGTCTGCGCCTTGGCGATAGTGTCGTCCATCAGCTTTTTGAACTCAGGGTCATCTTTGCGCAGCATGCAGCCGTAAGCTTCCTGAGACTGTGGCTTGCCAACGATCTCCCAGTTGTCTGGTTTCTTCGCTTTCGCGCGTTCGCCAGCCAGCAGGGCGTCATCCATCATAAAGGCAACGGCGCGACCGCTTTCCAGAGTACGGAAAGAGTCACCGTGGTCTTTCGCGCTGATAATGCGCATGTCCATTTTTTGTTCTTCGTTCAGCTTGTGCAGCAGCACTTCTGAGGTGGTACCTGAAGTCACGACCACGGCTTTGCCTTTCAGGTCAGCGAAATCTTTGACGTCGCCGCCTTTTTTCGCCAGCAGACGGGTACCGACAACGAAAATGGTGTCAGAGAAGGCTGCTTGTTTCTGACGCTCGACGTTGTTGGTGGTGGATCCACATTCAAAGTCGAAGGTGCCGTTTTGCAGCAGCGGGATACGGTTTTGTGAAGTAATCGGGATCAGTTTTACCTGCAGATCGGGCTTGTTCAGCTTTTTCTTCACCGCTTCAACGATCGCGTTGGAGTAATCCTGTGAATAACCGACCACTTTTTGCTGATTATCGTAGTAAGAAAACGGTACCGATGATTCACGGTGACCGACCACGATCACGCCATTTTTGGCGATCTTATCCAGCGTGCTGCCTGCCGCGGGTGCTGCGTCTTCTGCGTGCGCCAGACCGGCGGACATTCCCATGACCAGCATGGCAGTGGCGAGCTTACGTAATTGCATATCCAACTCCTTTATCGTCTGCGCCAGGGACGCATTGATACCCATTGTGATGTTGTTATTGTTTGCTACTAAAACGTGCAGTCTTGTATGTGTTTGTTAACATTTAGTTTGGATGAATGTAAAGAATTTGCTGTGTTATTGTTTATTTTTGCGAAGTGCGCCGCACCATTTGGGGGCAAAAATATCTTGTTGCACTTTTCAGGTGCTACCGGCGCTCAACTTTGGTGCGACCAGGTTGCACATTCAGCCAAAACAGCGTTTGCCTTGTAGAACAAAGCAATAGACGTGCCAGAATGGTCTTTTGGAGGGGAGTTGGCCTGATAAGCGTAGCGCCATCAGGCAAGATGCTGCACAACGGCCGGATGGCGGCGTACCGCCTTATCCGGCCTGAATTTGATGGGGCACTGTTTTATTTGCGACGTTGGCGCAGGCTCATTACCACCGCACCAAAGCCAAACAGTGCAGTCAGCAGCCAGAGCGGCCAGTTACCGGTACGGGCATAAGGGGTCAGGCCCGTGGTTGGCGTCACGCTGGTGGTCAGAACCTGACGGGTAAACTGCGGGATCATCGCTTGAATCTCACCCTGAGGACCAATCACCGCCGTAATACCATTGTTGGTGCTACGCAGCAGGGGGCGCGCCAGCTCAAGGGAACGCATCCGCGCCATCTGGAAGTGCTGCCACGGGCCAATGGACTTACCAAACCAGGCATCGTTGGAGATAGTCAGCAGGTAGTCCGTATCCGGACGGAAGTTATCCCGAACCTGTTCGCCAAGAATGATTTCGTAGCAAATGGCAGCCGTCAGCTTAAAGCCGTGCGCATGCAGCTGCGGCTGCACATAAGGCCCACGGCTGAACGAAGACATTGGCAGGTCAAAGAACGGCGCTAACGGTCGCAGGATTGATTCCAGAGGGACAAACTCGCCAAACGGTACCAGATGGTTTTTGTTGTAGCGGTTGCTGGAGTCGTAGCTGTATGGACTGTCTTTACCCAGTGTGATGATGGTGTTGTAGGTGTCGTAACGATTCTGTTTGTTCAGACGCGCGTCCACGATACCGGTAATCAGTGTGCTGTTTTTCGATTTCAGCAGGTCATCCATCATGCTCAGAAAACGCTGTTGGTTAATTTCCAGATCCGGAATAGCAGATTCTGGCCAGATGATTAGCTGTGATTTGCCCATCTCGGGTTGGGTGGCGTCGAGATAAATCTTCAGGGTGTTGAGTAACTGACCTTCATCCCATTTAAGCGACTGCGGAATGTCGCCCTGCACCATCGAGACCTGGGTGGTTTTTTCCGGCTCAAGCGTGTACCACTGGATATAGCGCAGTGGAAAAGGCAGAGCAAAGAGCACGAGTGCGGCAACCAGCGGCTTCCAGTTACGTCTCACCAGCGCCAGCGCCAACAGGCCGCTAACCATCATCAGCAGGAAGTTAATCGCCTCAACGCCCATTACCGGCGCCAGCCCCTTTAACGGACCGTCGATCTGGCTATAACCGAACTGCAACCACGGGAAGCCGGTCAGTACCCAACCGCGCAGGAATTCCGTGATTTGCCAGACTACCGGCGCGGCAATTGCCACCCGTAGCCAGGTGGTTTTCGGCCACAAGCGCGCTAACACGCCGGCAAACAGACCGGTGTAGAGGGAAAGGTATGCGGCAAGCAGAACCACGAGGAAAATGTTAACCGGGCCGGGCATACCGCCAAACTGCGCGATACTGACGTAAACCCAGTTGATGCCTGAGCCAAACAGTCCCAGTCCCCAGAAGTAGCCGATAGCGGCAGACTGGAGCGGACGGCGGTTGAAGGTGAGAGCCTGCAGGCCCATCAGCGAAACAATCGCAGCGGGCCAGATGTCATACGGTGAGAAAGCCAGTGTCCCGCAGGCACCGAATAATAACGCCAGCAGCAGGCGAATGCGCTGGCGTTCAATTAATGGGGCAAATGCCATGTAGTCTTAGATCCAGTTTCGGGTTTATTCGTCCAGTTTTGGCTGGGGTGAGTCGTCCGGAATTCTGACATGAACCTGAATAATACGGCGGCTGTCGGCCATTGCCACTTTAAACTGGTAACCATCAATGTCGATAGTTTCCCCACGCGCGGGCAGATGACCAAAGGCCTGCATGACCAGCCCGCCAATGGTATCGACTTCTTCGTCGCTAAAGTGGGTCCCAAAAGCTTCGTTGAAGTCTTCAATCGGCGCCAGCGCGCGAATAGTCCAGGTGTGGCGACTGAGCTGACGGAAATCAATATCGTCTTCTTCGTCGTACTCATCTTCAATTTCACCGACAATCAGTTCAAGGATGTCCTCAATGGTCACCAGACCTGAGACACCGCCAAACTCGTCGATGACGATAGCCATATGATAACGCTGGGAGCGGAACTCTTTCAGCATGCGGTCAACCCGCTTGCTTTCAGGTACGACAACCGCCTGGCGTAACACTTTCTCCATGCTGAAGGCTTCGGCATCGCTGCGCATAAACGGCAGCAAATCTTTGGCCATCAGAATCCCTTCAATGTGATCCTTGTCTTCACTAATTACCGGAAAACGCGAGTGAGCAGACTCGATAATGACATCGAGACATTCGTCCAGGGTCTGGTTGCGTTTCAGGGTAATCATCTGGGAGCGAGGGATCATGATGTCGCGCACGCGTTGGTCCGCAATATCCATTACCCCTTCGAGCATATCGCGCGTATCTTCATCGATAAGGTCGTTTTGCCCGGAATCACGGATCAGCTCCAACAGTTCGTCGCGGTTTTTCGGTTCACCGTGGAAAAGTTGGCTCAGTAACAGGGAAAAAAATCCCTTTTTGCTGTTTAAGGTGTCACTACTGTGTGAATTGTCGTCGCTCATGGCGTCGTATGGGTTCTCATGTTAGTTAATACAAAGCGCGTCATGCGTTTACTCAGCTGATGACGGCATATCTCTTCATTGCACTTCAAACCAGGTAGGCCTTATCAGGCCTACAAGATGTCGAAATGCTTACTCTTTCTCGGCAATGTACGGATCCTCATAGCCCAGAGCAAGCATAATCTCTGTTTCGAGGGATTCCATTTCTTCCGCTTCATCGTCTTCAATATGGTCGTAGCCGAGTAAATGCAAGCTTCCGTGCACCACCATGTGCGCCCAGTGGGCCTCAAGCGGCTTACCTTGTTCCTGCGCTTCTTTCTCGACGACCTGACGGCAGATGATCAAATCACCCAGCAGCGGCATCTCAATGCCCGGCGGGGCTTCAAACGGGAAAGAGAGCACGTTGGTGGATTTATCTTTCCCGCGATAGGTCAGGTTGAGCTCATGGCTTTCCGCGTCATCGACCAGACGAATGGTTACTTCAGACTCTTCCTGAAACTGCGGGATCACCGCATCCAGCCACCCCTGAAACTGACTTTCTGTGGGTAAACCGGATTCGTCTTCACATGCCAGCTGTAAATCGAGAATAACCTGACTCATTTTTGTTCCTGCTCCTGAGCTTCGCGCTTGCGTTCTGCAGCCTGCTCGGCTTTACGTTTCTGTTCTGCTTCTTCCCAGGCTTCATACGCCGTGACGATACGAGCCACCACCGGATGGCGAACCACGTCTTCGCTATGGAAGAAATTAAAACTAATCTCGTCGACCTCAGCCAGTACTTCAATGGCATGACGCAGACCGGACTTGGTACTACGCGGCAGGTCAATCTGGGTGATATCGCCGGTGATAACCGCTTTGGAGTTAAAGCCGATACGGGTCAGAAACATTTTCATCTGTTCGATGGTGGTGTTCTGGCTCTCATCAAGAATGATGAACGCATCGTTTAACGTACGGCCACGCATATAGGCCAGCGGCGCAACTTCAATGACGTTACGTTCAATCAGCTTTTCAACCTTCTCAAAACCGAGCATTTCGAACAGCGCGTCATACAGCGGTCGTAAATAGGGATCGACTTTCTGGCTGAGATCACCGGGCAGGAATCCCAGTTTTTCGCCCGCTTCCACTGCCGGACGGGTCAGCAGAATACGACGGATCTCCTGACGCTCAAGCGCATCAACCGCAGCGGCAACGGCGAGATACGTTTTACCCGTACCCGCAGGGCCAACGCCAAAGGTGATGTCGTGGTCGAGGATATTTGCAATGTACTGTGCCTGGTTCGGCGTACGCGGCTTAATTACTCCGCGCTTGGTCTTGATGTTCACCGCTTTGCCAAATTCAGGCACGCTGTCTGCGCTTTGCTCAAGCACACGCGCTTCTTTGATCGCCAGATGAATTTGTTCAGGCTCGATGTCCTGCGTCTGACCGCGCATTGGGGCGGTATCGACGTACAGACTACGTAAAATATCTGCCGCAGCGGTGACGCAAATTGGGCGGCCGGTCAGTTTAAAGTGGTTATCACGGCGGTTAATTTCGATGCCGAGGCGACGTTCCAGCTGTTTGATGTTGTCATCAAATGGGCCGCAAAGGCTCAACAGGCGGGCGTTGTCTGCGGGTTCAAGGGTGATTTCGCGAGTGTCTATGTTCAAACTGTTCCTCTTATGCATGTCTCGCC
Organism: Citrobacter freundii ATCC 8090 = MTCC 1658 = NBRC 12681; assembly: GCF_011064845.1. Taxonomy (NCBI): domain Bacteria; kingdom Pseudomonadati; phylum Pseudomonadota; class Gammaproteobacteria; order Enterobacterales; family Enterobacteriaceae; genus Citrobacter; species Citrobacter freundii. The sequence continues at coordinate 1,516,070 of NZ_CP049015.1, forward strand.
GGACGCTGAACATTTACCGGCATCTAAGGAAATTATTCACGCCATGGGGGAAAGGCGCAAGCATTGCAATAAATATGGGGATGCCAGGGCTGATTACAAGGCCCGCCGGGACAGCGAGCCCAGAAGTGTAGGCCCGATAAGTGTAGCGGTATCGGGCCTTTTTTACGTCTTTCAGCAGGATTAAGGCTGATAAATACCAACACCCAGATCGTTTTCTTTGCGGGTACGCGCAATGACCGATTCAGGGGATTCTGCGATGCGCAGGCCCATTTCGTCTTCGGTACGCACCACTTTTCCGCGCAGGGAGTTCGTCCAGACATCGGTAATTTCAACATCCACAAACTTACCGACCATATCCGGGGTACCTTCAAAGTTCACCACGCGGTTATTTTCGGTACGCCCTGACAGTTCCATAATGCTCTTACGCGATGTGCCTTCAACCAGGATGCGCTGGGTCGTACCAACCATACGACGGCTCCAGGCCATAGCTTGCTGGTTAATACGCTCCTGTAGAATGTACAGACGCTGTTTCTTCTCTTCTTCTGGTACGTCATCAACCATATCGGCGGCAGGGGTGCCAGGACGCGCAGAGAAGATAAAGCTGTAGCTCATGTCAAAATTGACGTCAGCGATTAGCTTCATGGTCTGCTCGAAATCCTGCGTGGTTTCACCTGGGAAGCCAACGATGAAGTCGGAGCTAATCTGGATATCCGGACGCGCAGCGCGCAGTTTGCGGATGATCGCTTTGTATTCCAGCGCCGTGTGGGTACGTCCCATCAGGTTCAGTACGCGGTCTGAGCCGCTCTGTACCGGCAGGTGCAGGAAGCTCACCAGCTCTGGCGTATCGCGATAAACTTCAACGATATCATCGGTGAATTCGATCGGATGGCTGGTGGTGAAGCGGATACGATCAATGCCGTCGATTGCTGCTACCAGACGCAGCAGATCGGCAAAGGATCCGATCGTGCCGTCGTAGTTTTCACCACGCCAGGCGTTCACGTTTTGCCCCAGCAGGTTCACTTCACGCACGCCTTGGGCTGCAAGCTGGGCGATTTCAAACAGAATATCATCCGCCGGACGGCTGACTTCCTCACCGCGGGTGTAGGGAACCACGCAGTAAGTACAATATTTATTACAACCTTCCATGATGGACACAAACGCGCTTGGACCTTCAGCACGAGGTTCCGGCAGGCGGTCGAACTTTTCGATCTCCGGGAAACTGATATCAACCACCGGGCTACGGGTCGTGCTTCCACGCACTTTGTTGATCATTTCCGGCAGGCGATGCAGCGTTTGCGGCCCAAAAATAATATCGACGTAATGCGCGCGCTGGCGAATATGATCGCCTTCCTGAGATGCAACACAGCCACCGACCCCAATGATGAGCTTGGGATTTTTCTCTTTTAACAGTTTCCAGCGGCCCAGTTGATGGAACACTTTTTCCTGAGCCTTCTCACGGATTGAGCAGGTATTCAGCAGCAGCACATCCGCTTCTTCCGCCACGTCAGTCAGTTGATACCCATGAGTGGCATCCAGCAGATCGGCCATCTTCGATGAATCGTATTCGTTCATCTGACAGCCCCAGGTTTTAATATGGAGTTTTTTGGTCATCGACTTGCTCTTGCGAAATTGTGGCTGAAATGCAGGGCGCATAGTGTACTGCTTTGGCGCGGTTGTGACCAGTATGACGGATGTCAGCCTCAAGGGGTAAAAAATCCTGTAAACTTACACAATACATGTAACTGGAAAATTGACCATGACAAATCAACCAACGGAAATTGCCATTGTCGGCGGGGGAATGGTCGGCGGCGCGCTGGCGCTGGGACTGGCGCAGCATGGATTTTCGGTAACGGTGATTGAACATGCCGCTCCTGCGCCGTTTGTTACTGGCGGACAGCCTGATGTCAGAATTTCGGCCATTAGCTCCGCCTCCGTGTCGTTGCTGAAAGGGCTGGGCGTCTGGGATACGGTTCAGGGAATGCGTAGCCATCCTTACCGTCGTCTGGAAACATGGGAATGGGAAAATGCCCATGTGATGTTTGATGCCGCCGAGCTTAAGCTGCCTTTGTTGGGCTATATGGTGGAGAACACGGTCCTGCAACAGGCGCTCTGGCAGGCGCTGGAAGTTCACCCTAAAGTTACGCTGCGCGTGCCGGCGTCGCTTCTCTCTTTGCATCAACATCACGATCGGCATGAACTTGAACTGGCAGACGGTGAAAAAATCAGCGCGAAGCTGGTTATCGGTGCGGATGGTGCAAATTCTCAGGTGCGGAAAATGGCTGGGATTGGCATTCATGCCTGGCAGTATGCGCAGTCCTGTATGTTGATTACCGTGCAATGCGAGCATTCGCCGGGAGACAGCACCTGGCAGCAATTTACCCCTGACGGTCCGCGCGCGTTTTTACCGTTGTTCGATAACTGGGCCTCGCTGGTGTGGTACGACTCACCAGCTCGCATCCGCCAATTGCAAGCGCTAAATATGCCGCAACTGCAGGCGGAGATCGCTAAACATTTCCCTTCAAGACTCGGTAACGTTACGCCTGTGGCGGCGGGGGCATTCCCACTTACGCGTCGTCATGCGCTGCAATATGTGCAACCGGGGCTGGCGCTGGTAGGTGATGCCGCGCATACCATTCACCCACTGGCGGGGCAGGGCGTTAATCTGGGTTTTCGTGATGTCGATGCGTTGATTGATGTGCTGGTGAATGCGCGCAGCTACGGTGAATCCTGGGCCAGTCAGCCGGTGCTCAAGCGTTATCAGAATCGCCGTATGACTGACAATTTCATCATGCAAAGCGGTATGGATCTGTTCTACGCCGGATTCAGCAATAACCTGCAGCCGCTGCGCATCATGCGTAATCTCGGGCTCATGGCCGCAGAGCGCGCTGGCGTACTGAAACGTCAGGCACTGAAGTATGCGTTAGGGTTGTAGTGCCGTTAAACCAGGCGCGAAAACAGAGTTTCTCTACCTTCCTTACCTGGAAAGAACCCCTGATACCAAACACTTCCGGTGTTGGTTGTCAGGGTTTCACATTGCCATTGATGAGTGGCAACGCAATACAAAGCTCTGGTGCTAATACCTGCGAAGATGAGCAGGCAAGCCAGCACAAACAGCGCCGCAACCGTATTTCCCCCATTGGCATAATCATGCGCCAGTATGGCAATACAGGCAATTTGCAGGCAGAGCTTGCCGCTAAACCCATAGATAAAAAACTGGCGAAGCCGTGCTTGTGAAAAGAAGCAGGGATTTTTCAGTACAGATCGCTGTTCCTGAGCGGGAAAGCCGTGGATATAGACCATCCACTGAGTATTCTCCGTCAGCGTTAAGGCCGTACCGGCTTCATTAAGTCGGTGAAGATGCATTGACACAATAACCGGGAATACGATGCCAATCAGAACGAAGTAGGTTATCAGTGACGAAATGCCGATAAAGCTGAGACCAACCGCGAGAAGAAAAAACAACAGGGCAGTTATTCGCATGAAAAACAGAGGGAAAATCTGATAATTCATCACAAGCTCCTTTTGTGCAAAAAAGGCATTCTAGCATTAAGCTTTTGGGCGCTTGTGCAGGAGAGGGTGTTTTTAGGATTTTATAAAAGCAAAAAGCTCGCCGAAGCGAGCTTTTTTAATATGGCTGGGGTACGAGGATTCGAACCTCGGAATGCTGGTATCAGAAACCAGAGCCTTACCGCTTGGCGATACCCCAACGGGTGCACCCACAAAGTGGACGACTTTTTGAAATTGGCTGGGGTACGAGGATTCGAACCTCGGAATGCTGGTATCAGAAACCAGAGCCTTACCGCTTGGCGATACCCCAACAATTTTTTGGATTTACCGAACGAGTCGATACGTCCTTAATATGGTGGCTACGACGGGATTCGAACCTGTGACCCCATCATTATGAGTGATGTGCTCTAACCAGCTGAGCTACGTAGCCAGATACTATCATATTCTTCGATGGCTGGGGTACCTGGATTCGAACCAGGGAATGCCGGTATCAAAAACCGGTGCCTTACCGCTTGGCGATACCCCAATGACCGTTGCAGTGAACCGCTATATCGAAGAAAAAATGGCTGGGGTACCTGGATTCGAACCAGGGAATGCCGGTATCAAAAACCGGTGCCTTACCGCTTGGCGATACCCCATCCGTGCAACGCTTACGGGTGAATGGTGCGGGAGGCGAGACTTGAACTCGCACACCTTGCGGCGCCAGAACCTAAATCTGGTGCGTCTACCAATTTCGCCACTCCCGCAAAAAAAGATGGTGGCTACGACGGGATTCGAACCTGTGACCCCATCATTATGAGTGATGTGCTCTAACCAGCTGAGCTACGTAGCCATCTTTTTTTTCGCGTAACCTTATCGGCGTTGCGGGGCGCATTATGCGTATTGAGCCTTGAAGCGTCAACCCCTTTTTCATTGAAAATAGCTGGAATGTGACTGTTTGGTTAGGTTGCGAACAGCATGACGCAATATTCGGCAATTATTAGTTATTAATTGTTTTTTTGCACAGAAAACAGACATAAAAAAAGAGCCCCGCAGGGCCCTTTTCTAAGGATTAACTTATTTATAAGCGGACTGGTGTACGCCAACCGCACGACCAGACGGATCGTTCATGGTTTTAAACGCTTCATCCCATTCGATCGCTTTAGCGGAAGAACAGGCTACAGATGGCCCGCCAGGCACACATTCCGCAGCGCTCGCAACCGGGAACAACTCTTCGAAAATCTCACGGTACAAATACGCTTCTTTAGATGATGGCGTGTTGTATGGGAAACGGAAGCTGGCGGTTTCCAGTTGTTGGTCAGAAACTTGTTCAGCAGCGACTTCTTTCAGTGTATCAATCCAGCTGTAACCGACACCGTCAGAGAACTGCTCTTTCTGACGCCACGCGACGCTTGCTGGCAGGTAGGACTCAAAACATTCGCGCAGAACGTGTTTTTCCATTTTGCCGTTGCCGCACATTTTGTCCTGCGGGTTGATGCGCATCGCCACATCAAGGAATTTCTTATCCAGAAACGGCACGCGTGCCTCCACGCCCCAGGCTGACATCGCTTTGTTGGCACGGGCGCAGTCGAACATATGCAGTGCCTGCAGCTTGCGCACGGTTTCTTCGTGCAGTTCTTTTGCATCTGGCGCTTTGTGGAAATAGAGATAACCGCCAAATACTTCGTCCGAACCTTCGCCCGACAGCACCATTTTAATGCCCATCGCTTTAATTTTACGCGACATTAAGTACATTGGCGTCGAGGCGCGAATCGTCGTGACATCGTAAGTTTCGATGTGATAAATCACGTCGCGGATAGCATCCAGACCTTCCTGCACGGTGAAGTGGATCTCGTGGTGCACGGTACCCAAATGGTTTGCCACCTCTTGCGCAGCTTTCAGATCCGGAGCGCCTTCCAGGCCGACGGCGAAGGAGTGCAGCTGTGGCCACCAGGCTTCGCTACGTTCCTGATCTTCAACACGGCGTGCCGCGTATTTTTTAGTGATCGCGGAAATGACGGATGAATCCAGACCGCCGGACAGCAGTACTCCATAAGGAACATCTGACATCAGGTGGCTTTTCACCGCATCTTCCAGCGCCTGGCGCAGCTCGTTTTTATCGGTAACGTTGTCTTTGACTGCATCGTATTCAAACCAGTCGCGCTGGTAGTACTGACGAATTTCGCCGTCTTTACTCCATAAATAACTACCGGCCGGGAATTCTTTGATTGTGCGGCAGACAGGAACCAGCGCTTTCATTTCAGACGCAACATAGAAGTTACCGTGTTCGTCGTAACCCATATACAGCGGGATGATCCCAATATGATCGCGACCGATCAGATAAGCGTCCTGCTCGCTGTCATACAGGGCAAAGGCAAACATGCCTTGCAGATCATCCAGAAACTCTGGGCCTTTTTCCTGATACAGCGCGAGGATAACTTCGCAGTCGGAACCGGTCTGGAACTGATAGCGATCGCCGTACTCAGCGCGCAGCGCCTGGTGGTTATAAATTTCACCGTTAACCGCCAGGATATGCGTTTTCTTCACGTTGTACAGCGGCTGAGCACCGGCGTTGACGTCGACGATGGACAGACGTTCGTGTGCCAGAATGGCGTTATCACTGGCGTAAATACCCGACCAGTCTGGGCCGCGATGGCGCATCAGACGAGACAATTCCAGGGCTTTTTTACGCAGTTCAACTGCGTCAGTTTTAATATCGAATACGCCAAAAATAGAACACATAACCTTCTCCGTTAACCTGTTGCGTGATGCTTTTTATGTTTGCTTGATAAAGAAAATGCCGCAAAGCGGGAGAGGGCGCAAGCGAATTGCGGGTCAGAAAATAAAAAATGCAATGGTCATTGTGGATTGGTGAAAAAAGATTACAGAATAGACGTGTTTATTGATGAATCGACAGTTTTATGGCGGTTTTATTGAATGGAGGGGCTTCGTGGGGCGGATAAGACGATGACGCCGCCATCCGGCAATAACGCTGCATAATTGCCGAATAAGACGAACTTATGTCTTATCCGGCCTGCGAATCAAATCACATCAATTTCAGCAACAGACGGGTAAATCCAGCTTGGTCTGAACGGCATGTTGTCAATATCATCGAGCTTGGATACGCCAGACAGTACCAGGATAGTTTCCAGACCCGCCTGAAAACCTGCCAAAATATCGGTGCGCAGGTTGTCGCCAACAATGACGGTTTCTTCTGAGTGCGCCTGCATTTTGTTGAGCGCCGCGCGAATAATCCACGGGCTTGGTTTGCCGACATAAAATGGTTTACGACCTGAGATCTTCTCAATACCGGCACAGAGTGCTCCACAGGCGGGATAAAAGCCGCGACCGTGGGTATCCGGGTTAGTGGCGATAAAACGAGCGCCGTTGGCGACAAAATACGCCGCTTTATGCATCATGTCCCAGTTATAGGAACGCGTCTCGCCAACAATCACAAAATCGGGGTTCACGTCGGTAATGGTAAATCCAGCTTTATACAGTTCGTGAATTAACGCGCCTTCACCAACCACATAGGCCTTTTTTCCTTCCTGGCGACGAAGAAAATCAGCGGTAGCCATCGCGGAAGTATAAAAGACGCTATCAGGGACATTCACACCTGCGGTGGCGAAGCGGTTTGCCAGATCTTGCCCGGTCTGCGAAGGGTAGTTAGTCAGCAGGACTAACGGCAGACCTTTTTCCAGGATCCCAGTCAGAAATTCTGCCGCACCCGGTACAGCAACATTGTCGTGCATCAGCACGCCGTCGATATCACAAATTACATTCTTAATGGCCATGGACAATCCGACATTAAAAAAAGAAGGCATTACTATACACAAAATACACTACATCATTCGAGTCGCATCAAGGCGGCAAGTCTGCGAACCTCCGGAGCTTACTGAAGTAAGTGACCGGGGTGAGCAGATGCAGCTAACGCAGAGGCAGCTTGAAGGATGACGTGTATTAGCTTTCCAGCAAACGTTGCAGCAAAGTCCCGTTAAGCATTGCGCGTTTCACCAGCGCAAAGGCGCCAATGGCGGAGCGGTGATCCAGCGTGGACCGAACCACCGGTAAATTATGGCGAAACGCCTTCAACGCCTGCGTGTTGATACAGCTTTCTATTGCAGGCAGCAGTACTTTATCAGCCTCGGTAATTTCGCCCGCAATGACGATTTTCTGCGGATTAAAGAGGTTGATGGCGATAGCGATGGTTTTACCCAGATGGCGGCCAACATGCTCGATGACTTCTGCTGCCAGATTATCGCCTTTATTCGCTGCCTTACAGATGGCTTTGATACTGCAATCATCCAGCGTGAGCCGGCTTGGATAGCCTTGCTTTAGCAAGTTTTGTACGCGGTGTTCGATAGAGGCGTTGGCCGCAATGGTTTCCAGACAGCCGAAATTACCGCAGTGACAGCGCTCACCCAGCGGCTCAACCTGAATATGACCAATCTCACCGACGTTGCCATTGCGACCGATGAAAATGCGGCCATTGGAAATAATTCCCGCGCCGGTTCCGCGGTGCACTCGCACCAAAATGGAGTCTTCGCAATCCTGGCTTGCCCCGAAATAGTGCTCAGCCAGAGCCAGGCTGCGAATATCGTGACCAACAAAGCAGGTAACTTTGAAGCGTTTTTCGAGCGCTTCGACCAGCCCCCAGTTTTCGACCTGAATGTGTGGCATATAGCGGATGACGCCGCTTTCAGGATCGACAAGGCCTGGCAGGATGACAGAAATTGCGATCAGCTCGCGGATTTTCCGCTGACAGCTCTCAATAAAGATGGCAATGGTGTTGAGCAGCGCATATTCCAGCGTTTCCTGGGTGCGCTCCGGGAGAGGGTAATGCTCTTCGGCGACCACTTTACTGCTCATATCATAGAGAGTGAGCGTCGTATCGTGGCGACCCAGGCGTACGCCAATTGCGTGGAAATTGCGGGTTTCTGTGACGATAGAGATAGCGCGGCGGCCCCCGGTGGAGGCCTGCTGATCGACTTCTTTGATCAGCCCGCGTTCGATCAACTGACGCGTAATTTTGGTTACGCTGGCGGGGGCAAGCTGGCTTTGCTCGGCAATTTGAATTCGCGAGATTGGCCCATGCTGGTCAATCAGGCGATAAACCGCCGCGCTGTTAAGCTGTTTTACGAGATCAACATTACCTATTTGAGCTTGTCCGCCTGGTGTCATTCTTTCTCTTACTCAGTAACGACCTCGTTGCCATTAACGATGGTCTTGATAATTTTAAAGTCGTGCGTGAACGCAGTCAGGTTGGCTACTTTGCCTGGCGCGATGCTGCCGAGTTGTTTGTCGACGCCAATGGCGCGAGCAGGGTAGAGCGTTGCCATGCGCAGGACTTCGTCGAGAGCGATATTCGCATGTTCGACCAGATTGCGTACACCTTCAATCATGGTTAATGATGAACCGCTCAATGTACCGTTCTCATCAACACACAGTCCATTGCGGTAGTATATTGTTTTACCAGCGAAAATGAACTGTTCAATGTTTGCACCTGCTGGCGCGGTCGCGTCAGTGACCAGGCACAGCTTGTCGCCTTTCAGGCGCTTAGCATTACGAATGTTAACGTAATCAACGTGCAGGCCATCGGCGATGATACCGCAGTAGATATCGGCTTCATCAAGAATTGCGCCCGCCAGACCTGGTTCACGACCGGTAATGTACGGCATCGCGTTGAACAAATGGGTCGCAAAGCTGATGCCTGCGCGGAAACCGATTTTGGCTTCTTTGACCGTTGCATTGGAGTGACCCGCAGAAACCACGATACCGGCATTAACCAGTTTGGTGATGACCTCTACCGGGACCATTTCTGGTGCCAGTGTGACTTTGGTGATCACATCCGCATTATCGCACAGGAAATCAACCAACGCAGCGTCCGGCTGACGGACAAATCCAGGATTATGGGTACCTTTTTTCACAAGGTTCAGCCACGGGCCTTCAAGATGAAGTCCTAATGCCTGATTCGGGTGTTTCGCCAGGTATTCACGCATCACGCGAACACCCTGTTTCATCAGGTCATCGCTGGTGGTGATAAGCGTTGGTAAATAGTTGGTGCAGCCAGATTTTTCATTGGCTTTCTGCATGATTTCCAGCGTTTCAACGGTCACGGCTTCTGCCGTATCGTTAAACTGTACACCGCCGCAGCCGTTTAGCTGTACATCAATAAAACCGGGGGAAACAATGGCCCCATTCAGTGAGCGCTGTTCAATTCCTGACGGTAACTCAGCCAGTGGGCAAACGCTGTCAATCAGGCCATTGGCGACAACAATCGCATGGTCATCAAGAATTTCGTGACCGGTAAAGATCCGGCCCTGGGTTAAAGCATACATTCCGACCCCCGATTTCAAAAAATGCCGCCCTGCAACTCATCGACAGGGCGGAGACATCAATTACAGACCTTTAATATTTTCCGCTTCTAACTCGTTGAAGTATTTCAGCGTCTTCACTTTCAGTTCCATGGTGGAAGGCTCATCGCAGACCACAACGGCTTTTGGATGCAACTGCAGGCAACTGATGGTCCACATGTGGTTAACGTTGCCTTCAACGGCGGCTTGCAGCGCCTGTGCTTTCTGGTGGCCCAGAACCAGGATCATCACCTCTTCGGCATCCAGCAGGGTACCCACGCCAACGGTCAGCGCATATTTAGGCACCTGGCTTACGTCGCCGTCAAAGAAGCGTGAGTTAGCAACACGTGTGTCGTGAGTCAACGTTTTGATACGGGTACGGGAAGCCAAAGAGGAAGCCGGTTCGTTGAACGCGATGTGACCATCGTTGCCTACACCGCCCATAAACAGGTGGATTTTACCGTAAGAACGGATTTTTTCTTCATACTGACGGCATTCTGCATCAATATCCGGCGCATTACCATTGAGGAGGTTGATGTTTTCTGCTGGAATATCAACGTGATCAAAGAAATTACGGTGCATAAAGCTGTGGTAGCTTTCCGGATGCTCTTTCGGCAGGCCAACATATTCGTCCATATTGAAAGTAACAACATGCTTGAAGCTCACCTGGCCCGCTTTGTGCATTTCAACCAATGCTTTATAAGCTGTCAGCGGAGTACCGCCAGTCGGCAGGCCCAGAACGAACGGACGATCTGCCGTTGGTTTGAACGCGTTAATACGGTTAACGATATGGCGAGCAGCCCATTTGCCGACTTGTTCAGCGGTATTCAGGGGGATCAGTCTCATTCTTCACCTCAAAAGTAAATGTAAGCAATTGGCGGATTGAGTCTCTGTGCAGTATTAAGCGTAACCTGGTTTTGCATCGGTAAGGATCAATCCGTTTCGATTTTTTGAATGATAAAATAAGTTTTCGTAGTTAGCCAGTGGAAGGGAGGGTTAATAACGATATTTGGTGACTGAAATCACAAAAAACACGCGTTTAATTTGCGATACGAATTAATTTTTCACACACTCTGAATGTAGATGAATGGTTAATATCGTTGTTCCAGAATCTTGCTGTCAGGAATGGTCACACAATAAAAACATGGCTTCAAAGAAGCCTAATCGGGGTCTCGTAGGGGGAATAAAATGAATATTTTAGGTTTTTTCCAGCGGCTGGGTAGGGCGTTACAGCTCCCCATCGCTGTGCTGCCAGTCGCGGCACTGCTGCTGCGATTCGGCCAACCAGATTTACTTAACGTACCCTTCATCGCGCAAGCGGGTGGGGCCATCTTTGATAACCTCGCGTTAATATTTGCGATCGGTGTTGCTTCCAGCTGGTCAAAAGACAGCGCAGGTGCAGCAGCGCTGGCAGGTGCGGTCGGTTATTTCATATTGACCAAAGCAATGGTTACCATTAACCCTGCAATCAATATGGGCGTGCTGGCTGGTATCATCACCGGTCTGGTCGGCGGTGCCGTGTATAACCGCTGGTCTGGTATCAAACTGCCTGACTTCCTGAGCTTCTTTGGCGGCAAACGCTTCGTGCCGATCGCCACTGGCTTCTTCTGTCTGGTGTTGGCTGCTATCTTCGGTTACGTATGGCCACCGGTACAGAATGCCATCCATGCGGGTGGTGAGTGGATCGTGGGCGCTGGCGCGCTGGGTTCCGGTATCTTTGGTTTCATCAACCGTCTGCTGATCCCAACCGGTCTGCATCAGGTGCTGAATACTATTGCCTGGTTCCAGATTGGCGAATTTACTAACGCTGCAGGTACCGTATTCCACGGTGACATCAACCGTTTCTACGCGGGTGACGGCACTGCGGGTATGTTCATGTCTGGCTTCTTCCCGATCATGATGTTTGGTCTGCCGGGTGCGGCGCTGGCGATGTACTTCGCGGCTCCGAAAGCACGTCGTCCGATGGTTGGCGGTATGCTGCTGTCCGTTGCGATCACCGCGTTCCTGACCGGTGTTACCGAGCCGCTGGAATTCCTGTTCATGTTCCTGGCTCCGCTGCTGTACCTCCTGCACGCACTGTTAACGGGTATCAGCCTGTTCGTTGCAACACTGCTGGGGATCCACGCAGGCTTCTCCTTCTCCGCAGGTGCTATCGACTACGTGTTGATGTACAACCTGCCGGCAGCAAGCCAGAACGTCTGGATGCTGGTGGTGATGGGTCTGGTGTTCTTCGTTATCTACTTTGTGTTGTTCAGCGCGGTTATTCGTATGTTTAACCTGAAAACGCCGGGCCGCGAAGATAAAGAAGACGATATCGTTACTGAAGAAGCCAACAGCAACACTGAAGAAGGTTTGGCTCAACTGGCAACCAGCTACATTGCAGCGGTTGGCGGCACTGATAACCTGAAAGCGATTGATGCCTGTATCACTCGTCTGCGTCTGACCGTTGCCGACTCCGGTCGCGTAAACGATGCGATGTGTAAACGTTTAGGAGCATCGGGTGTCGTTAAGCTGAATAAGCAAACAATTCAGGTCATCGTGGGTGCGAAAGCTGAATCCATCGGCGACGAAATGAAGAAAGTTGTCGCGCGTGGCCCGGTGGCAGCAGCGTCTGGTGAAAGTGCGCCAGCAGCAGCGGCTCCGGCAGCAAAACCGCAGGCTGTAGCGAATGCAGTCACCGTTGAAGCGCTGGTTTCTCCGATTACCGGTGACGTAGTTGCGCTGGAGCAGGTTCCTGATGAAGCCTTCGCCAGCAAAGCTGTAGGTGACGGCGTGGCGGTGAAACCAACGGATAAAATCGTGGTTGCTCCGGCTGCGGGCACCATCGTGAAAATCTTCAACACTAACCACGCGTTCTGCCTGGAAACTGTTAAAGGCGCGGAAATCGTGGTCCATATGGGCATCGACACCGTCGCGCTGGAAGGTAAAGGCTTTAAGCGTCTGGTTGAAGAAGGTGCGGAAGTTACTGCAGGTCAACCGATTCTGGAAATGGATCTGGAGTTCCTGAACGCTAATGCACGTTCTATGATAAGCCCGGTTGTGTGCAGCAACAGCGATGATTTCGGCGCTCTGGTCATTAAAGCCGAAGGTCATGTGGTTGCTGGTCAAACACCACTGTATGAGATTAAAGGTAAGTAACTGCTCCTGAGTAAAGTGAGTTAAGTGCCTTAAGCGGCGGGGGATAGTCCTCCGCCGCTTTTTTTTGCAGCAATCGGCCCCAATATTTTCGTTTGATACGTATTTTACGTAACTAAGGGTTGTCAGTCTGCCTGGCTTATAAGATCATACTCCGTTATACGTTGTTTACGCTTTGAGGAATCCACGATGAGTGAGGCTGAAGCCCGCCCGAGTAACTTTATTCGTCAGATCATCGATGAAGATCTGGCCAGTGGTAAGCACACCACTATCCATACCCGTTTTCCGCCGGAGCCAAATGGCTATCTGCACATTGGCCACGCGAAATCCATTTGTCTGAACTTTGGCATTGCGCAAGATTACCAGGGCCAGTGCAACCTGCGTTTTGATGATACGAACCCGGTTAAAGAAGATATCGAGTACGTTGAGTCGATTAAAAACGACGTTGAATGGTTAGGTTTCCACTGGACTGGCGACATTCGCTACTCTTCGGATTACTTCGATCAGCTTCACGCCTATGCGGTAGAGCTTATTAATAAAGGGCTGGCGTACGTTGACGAACTGTCAGCGGACGAAATCCGCGAATACCGTGGCACGCTGACTCAGCCAGGCAAAAACAGCCCGTACCGCGATCGTAGCGTTGAAGAGAACCTGGCGCTGTTCGAAAAAATGCGTACCGGTGGCTTTGAAGAAGGTAAGGCCTGCCTGCGTGCGAAAATCGATATGGCTTCGCCGTTTATCGTGATGCGCGATCCAGTGCTGTACCGCATTAAGTTCGCCGAACACCATCAGACCGGCAACAAGTGGTGCATCTACCCGATGTACGACTTTACCCACTGCATCAGCGATGCGCTGGAAGGCATTACGCATTCACTGTGTACGCTGGAGTTCCAGGATAACCGTCGTCTGTATGACTGGGTGCTGGACAACATCACCATTCCGGTTCATCCGCGCCAGTACGAATTCTCGCGCCTGAATCTGGAATACACCGTGATGTCCAAGCGCAAGCTGAACCTGCTGGTGACCGACAAGCATGTTGAAGGCTGGGACGATCCGCGTATGCCGACGATCTCTGGTCTGCGTCGTCGCGGTTACACCGCTGCCGCGATCCGTGAGTTCTGCAAACGCATTGGCGTGACCAAACAGGACAACACCATTGAGATCGCTTCTCTGGAATCCTGCATCCGCGAAGATCTGAACGAAAATGCTCCGCGCGCGATGGCGGTTATCGATCCGGTGAAACTGGTTATCGAAAACTACCCGCAGGGCGAAAGCGAGCTGGTCACTATGCCTAACCATCCGAATAAACCGGAAATGGGCAGCCGTGAAGTACCGTTTAGCGGTGAAATTTGGATCGATCGCGCAGACTTCCGCGAAGAAGCGAACAAGCAGTACAAGCGTCTGGTGATGGGCAAAGAAGTGCGTCTGCGTAATGCATACGTGATCAAGGCCGAACGTGTTGAGAAAGATGCAGAAGAGAAGATCACCACCATTTTCTGCACCTACGATGCTGACACCCTGAGCAAAGATCCGGCCGATGGTCGTAAAGTTAAAGGCGTTATTCACTGGGTGAGCGCGTCCCATGCGCTACCGATTGAAATCCGTCTGTACGACCGTCTGTTTAGCGTGCCAAACCCAGGTGCGGCGGAAGACTTCCTGTCCGTTATTAACCCAGAATCGCTGGTCATTAAGCAGGGTTACGGTGAGCCGTCGCTGCAGGCTGCGGTTGCAGGTAAAGCGTTCCAGTTTGAGCGTGAAGGTTACTTCTGCCTGGACAGCCGTTATGCAACGGCTGACAAGCTGGTGTTTAACCGTACCGTTGGTCTGCGTGATACGTGGGCTAAAGCGGGCGAATAAGTCGCAACACATCCTCTCTAAACGCCGCTTCATGCGGCGTTTTTTTTCGCAAAAAAACCGTTTGACAGGCTCCGTTTGCGCAGCGAATTAATTACATGTCTGTAATAATAAATCGGCTGAATGTTTTTACGTTTAAATAACTTACCTCAATGTGAAATGGGCTGAAACCGATTTCATCTCTATGGAAAACAAGCGATTTTTTCATTTTATCAACGCTTTTTTATCTCCCAATGAAAATGTAACAGAAAGCAATGAAATATGTGCGGTTGCTCATACTATTACATACTCGTTACAGAAAGAGATTGATAATTCGCGTCGCGAAAAATAGTCTATTCATTGTAGTCACTGAGGTTTTCTTGGCGCTACTTTTTTAATTTTTGTTTTTTCGCTGTCCGCTTATATCGGCAGCATTTTTATGTCAAAGAGGATTAACATATGCGTACGTTTAGTGGCAAACGTAGTACGCTGGCGCTGGCTATCGCCGGTATCACAGCAATGTCGGGTTTTGTTGTCGCTCCGCAGGTACACGCCGAAGGATTTATTGATGACTCAACCTTAACCGGCGGCATCTATTACTGGCAGCGTGAGCGTGACCGTAAAGATGTGACCGATCATGACAAATACAAAACCAACCTTTCTCACTCCACCTGGAACGCTAACCTCGACTTCCAGTCCGGTTATGCGGCCGATATGTTTGGTATTGATATCGCAGCATTTACCGCTATTGAAATGAACGAAAGTAGCGAAAGCGGCCATCCAAACGAAATCGCATTCTCTTCCAAAAATAAAGGCTATGACGAGGATTACTCCGGCGATAAGAGCGGGATTAGCCTTTATAAAGCAGCAGCTAAATTTAAATACGGCCCAACCTGGGCGCGTGCCGGTTACATTCAACCAACCGGGCAGACTTTGCTGGCACCGCACTGGAGCTTTATGCCAGGTACCTATCAGGGGGCTGAAGCCGGTGCCAACTTCGACTATGGTGATGCTGGCGCACTAAGCTTCTCCTATATGTGGGCTAACGAATATAAAGCGCCGTGGCACACCGAAGTCGATAAATTCTATCAGGCTGATAAAAAGACCAGCGTTGATTACCTGCATTCAATCGGCGCGAAATATGACTTCAAAAATAACCTGTTGCTGGAAGCGGCATTTGGTCAGTCTGAAGGCTACGTCGATCAGTACTTCGCCAAAGCCAGCTACAAATTCGATTTAGGCGGTAACCCGTTTACTACCAGCTATCAATTCTACGGCGCACGTGACAAAGTTGACGATCGCACCGTGAACGATATTTATGACGGCACGGCCTGGCTGCAGGCGCTGACCTTCGGTTATAAAGTAGCGGAAGTGGTTGACCTGCGTCTGGAAGGCACATGGGTTAAAGCAGATGGGCAGCAAGGCTACTTCCTGCAGCGTATGACCCCGACCTACGCCTCATCAAACGGTCGCCTGGACGTGTGGTGGGATAACCGTTCTGACTTCAACGCCAACGGCGAAAAGGCAGTCTTCTTCGGCGCAATGTATGACCTGAAGAACTGGAACCTGCCGGGCTGGGCAGTGGGCGCGTCCTACGTTTACGCATGGGATGCCAAACCCGCTACCTGGCAGCTCAACCCGGATGCGTACTACGACAAAAACCGCACTATCGAAGAATCTTCTTACAGCCTGGATGCGGTCTACACCCTGCAGGATGGTCGTGCGAAGGGCACTATGTTTAAACTGCACTTCACCCAGTACGACAACCATTCAGATATTCCGAGCTGGGGTGGTGGTTACGGCAACATCTTCCAGGATGAGCGTGACGTGAAATTCATCGTTATTGCTCCGTTCACTATCTTCTAATGCCAATAGCGGCAGGCCGTGCTCCTGCCGCCTCGTTGAGGAACGTGCTATGAAAAAACTGATACTCATCGCCGTTATGGCATCAGGGCTGGTGGCTTGTACGCAATCCCCTGCACCGAAAGAAGACAGCCGTCTGAAAGAAGCCTACAGCGCGTGTATTAATACTGCTCAAGGATCGCCGGAAAAAATAGAAGCCTGCCAAAGCGTGTTGAATGTACTGAAGAAAGAAAAACAGCACCAGCAGTTTGCCAATGAAGAAAGCGTACGCGTGCTGGATTATCAGCAGTGTATCCAGGCCACGCGCACGGGTAACGATCAGGCCGTTAATGCTGATTGCGATAAAGTCTGGCAGGAAATTCGCAGCAAGAATGCCGCACAGTAATTCAAAAAATGAAAAAGACAACGGGCGGAGAATTTTCCGCCCGTTTGCATTTCAGAGCTTATTTTCCACTGGTTGATAACCCCGACTTAGCCGGACAAACAGCATTGCCGTGGCGGCGAGTCCGCAAAGTGCCGCGCACATCAGCCACCATCCCGGTGAGCTTTTATCCCCGGTTAGCTGAACCAGTGCCGTGGATATGACCGGCGTTAGGCCGCCAAAAATCGCTGTGGCAAGACTGAATGCCAGTGAAAAGCCCACCGTACGCACATAGACCGGCATCACCTCGGTGAGTGCGGCTACCATTGCCCCGTTATACATACCAAAAAAGAATGAGAACCAAAGCAGGACCAATGTCATGCGAGTGAAATCTGGCGCGGCGGTGAGCCAGTGCATTACCGGCCAGGTGGTGATCAGAGCGAGTATGGTAATCCCCATTAACACCGGACGACGACCAATTCGGTCAGAAATTGCCCCGCCAATGGGCAGCCAGATAAAGTTAGAAATACCGACCAGCATGGTGACCACCAGGCTGTCGCGAGCGCTCAGGTGGAGTACAGCCCTGCCGTAGGTCGGGGTGTAGACGGTGATGAAGTAAAATGTCGTTGTGGTCATCGCCACCAGCAGCGTACCTGCAGCGATAAGACGCCAGTTTTTGACGATAGTGGTGAAAATTTCCCGAGTGTCGGGGCGGTGCGTGCGTTGTAAAAATGCGTCTGTTTCCTGCAGCGAGCGGCGGAGCACGAAGATCAAAGGAATAATCATGCAACCAATAAAGAAGGGAATGCGCCAGCCCCATTCCGAGATCTGATCGTGTCCCAGGGTAGCGTTCAGACAGTAACCAATCAGCGCCGCCACCACAATGGCGACCTGTTGACTGGCCGACTGCCAACTGGTGTAGAAGCCTTTATTGCCAGGCGTGGCGATTTCCGAAAGATAAACCGAGACACCGCCTAACTCTACGCCTGCAGAAAATCCCTGTAATAATCGTCCAAGTAATACCAGCACGGGAGCCAGCAGGCCAATACTGTGATAGCCAGGTACAAGGGCAATCAGCAGGGTACCGCAGCCCATAATCGCCAGCGTCACCATCAGGCCTTTACGACGACCAATTCTGTCGATATAAGCACCCAGCACAATGGCGCCAACGGGTCGCATTAAGAAACCCGAACCAAAAACAGCGAAAGTTAACATTAGCCCGGCAAATTCACTCTCCGCGGGAAAGAAGGTCTTTGCAATATAGGTGGCGTAAAACCCGAACAGAAAAAAGTCGAACTGTTCGAGAAAATTACCGCTGGTTACCCGCAGTATTGCGCCGAAAGTTCCGGCGCGCGATGGTTGTTGTGTCATTGGGTTTGCTCCACTGTCTTATCATAATATTTATAGAGGTAAGAGTGTGCGGGTTAGTTGTCTGTGACCCCCGCCTGTTTGCCGCGCCGTTTCTCAATCGCCCACTTGAGTAAGGCTGCGCAGCGGTAAAATCCATGGGCAAATTTTCCGTAAGGAATGGTCAGAAAGAGCGCCATGACCACGCCGAGGTGAATGGCGAGCAAAATAGCCATCCAGGACGAGTCTCTTCCTGCCAGCAGGGCTAAACCGGTCAGACTGGTCAGCAGCAGCAGCAAAATAAAACCGCGATCCATCGGTTTTTGCCGTGCGTCGCCATGTAGCGGTGAACGCTTGAGATTGAGCCATAGCAAGCCAGCCGGGCCGACAACCAGGCCAATGCCTCCCAACGTGCCCAGCATGACCGGAACGCTGAAGAACGGATAGGGTGCTTCTATACCTGCGAAATAGTGATAGCCCGTCGCCACCACGGTGGCGGCAAAGCAGAGCAGAAAACCGTAGAAAGTGAAGTGATGAAAACGGCGGCGCATCAGAGTGAAGGCATCATCTGCTTCATTACAACCTTTACCGTGCCCACCATCGAGATACTTTAGTGTCAGCGCATCGTGTGAAGCTTCAGCAATTTCGACGGAACGTGGCATACCGGGAGAAATCTCGCGCCAGAAGCGGATAACGCCCGCCATCAGCAGACCTATCGCCAGAATAAATACCGAACCAAACATCCAGGCCAGCAGGTTATGCGGGAAAATTTGGTAGAAATCTCCGGCCAACGGAGGATGGAGTAACGAGCCTTTTAACCCCATGGCGAGCAGTAAAAACAGGATCAGACCGAAAACCAGCGCCAGCGTCACGGTGACGCCTGCGCGACGATAAAGCGCGCCAAAGGCCGCGGGTTGCGCGTAGTGCTGATAGGTTTCAAGCCGGACTTCTGCCATCGCCTTCGGCACGTTGATGGCAAACTCATGAGGCGGGGCATACTGACAGGCGTGCAGGCAGGCACCGCAGTTATGGCACAAGTTTGCCAGATAATTGATATCCGCTTTACCGAATTCCAGGCGCTGCGTCATTGCCGGGAACACGGCGCAAAATCCTTCACAATAGCGACAGGCGTTGCAGACCTGCATCACGCGTTCAACTTCCGCTTCCGGTTCGGTGATAATTTGCGCGTCGATAATCAGTTTCTCAAGCTGCCTCATGACGAGTCTCCTTACGTGCGGCCAGCGCGGCTTCTTTTCCGGCAATACGGCCAAAAGTGGTACCGATTGACATGCCCACGCCTGCGGTGTAGCCCTTGCCCAGCACGTTGCCCGCCATCATCTCTCCGGCGACGAACAGGTTGCGGCTTGGCTGCCCGGCAAAGTGTACGGCAGCGCGTTCATTTACTTTTAACCCGAGATAGGTGAAGGTGATCCCTGGCCGCAGGGCATAGCCGTAGTAAGGCGGCTGGTCCAGTGGTCGCGCCCAGTGTGTCTTCGCGGGGGTTAACGCTTTTGTCGTGCAGTTATCCAGAATGGTATGGTTGAACTGGCCGGGCTGGCAGGCGTTGTTGTACTCCGTCACGGTGTGGGTAAAGTGTTCGCCATTCAGCCCCAACTGATGAGCCAGTTCCGCCAGCGTATTGGCCTGTGCGCCAGGAAAGACCGGAGGCATGAAGTGGCCGATGGCTTTACTGTCGATAATGGAGTAGCCAATCTGCCCGGGCTGTTGGGCGACCAGTCGTCCCCAAATGGCGTAGCGTTTGGGCCAGAAATCTTCGCCTTCATCATAAAAACGCTCAGCGTCACGGTTGACGACTATGCCGAGCGAAACACAGTCCACGCGGGTACAAATCCCGCCGTCATATAATGGCGCTCTGGCGTCAATGGCTACGCAGTGTGACTGGGAGGGTTCGCCGATGATGTCGGCTCCGGCATCGATCATAAATTTGAGCAGTACGCCCTGGTTAAAGCGCGTGCCGCGAATCAGAAAGTTATCTGCAGGCCATTCGCCGCGCTCGTTCTCTCCCCACGCTTCTCGCAGCCATTCGCGGTTTGACTCAAACCCGCCAGCGGCAAGCACGCAGGATTTCGCTGTAATGCGCTCTTCACCTGCCAGCGCCGCCACGAACTCGCCATTACGCAGTTCAAGCGCCTGAACAGGGGTGTTATAGCGGATCTGCACTCCCAGTTTTTCTGCGCTGCGATAATAGGCATTCACCAGGGCCTTGCCACCGCCCATAAAAAAGGCGTTGGTTCGCGCCACGTGTAAAGCGCCAGAGAGAGGAGGTTGAAAATTGACGCCGTGCTGGCGCATCCAGTCGCGGCATTGTGAAGAGGTGCGGATCACCAGACGTGCCAGGGCTTCGTTGGTATTTCCTTCCGTGACGCGCTGCAGATCTTGCCAATACTCCTCTTCCGGATAGCTTTCCACCAGCACATCCTGCGGTGCATCATGCATACAGCGCAGGTTACGCGTGTGTTGGGAATTTCCCCCACGCCATTCCCGGGGAGCCGCTTCGAGTAGTAAAACGGAAGCGCCTTGCTCCCGGGCGGTAAGGGCAGCGCATAAGGCAGCATTGCCACCGCCAATCACCAGAACATCAACCATCGTATACTCCATTACCATTTAACTAATTGTTAAATTTGTAATTAAAATGTATGCGAACGGCTTGTGCGGGCGCTATGACGTAGTGCTAAAGAGGGCTTTAGTTATTGTAAAGGATGGCGCCTGGCCAGCGTCCTGCTTCCACCAGTTGATGCATCACTTTCGTCAGCACCACGCGGGCTGCGAGGCCCGCCGGGGTGAGCTCATCGTCAGAGAGGCTCACCAGAAAGTTGGGGCGGCTAAGTATCGGATTATGGACGCCGATCACTCTTAGCGTCTCTTTATCGAGATGGGAAATCGCCGCTCCGGGTTGAAGAGTGGCGCCAATGCCACTGCGCACGGCGCGCATCAGCAGCGCCAGACCATCAATTTCTGTAGCGATCTCAATGTTCAGCGAGTGTTCCTGACAAATTGCTTCCAGCCTGCCGCGCAGACCGTGGCCTGGGCTGGGCATTATCAATGGAATACTCGCCAACTGGGCTGGGGCAATATTGTCATCGGTAATATCAGCCAGTAGGGCATGGGTCCCAATCAAAAACAGCCGTTCTTCGAGAATCGGTCTGGCACTCCAGCGCAGGATCTTTTCTTTTTGAAACACCACAGCCAGATCAATCTGGCGGGTATTAATCATCCGTTCCAGATTACCAGAGAGACTTTCCACCACATGCAGGCGAACATCGCTATAGCTTTCCCGCATGGCGTGAATAAAAGGCATACCGAGAACTGAAGCGGTACTGGGAGCCATGCCGACGCTGACGTGCCCGGAAAGCCGGGATTCACGCGCGGCGAGGATTGCATCGTCTGCGTGACGGAGCGCCAGCTGCGCCTGGGAGTAAAAAGCCAGTCCGGCGCTGGTGGGTGTCACGCCTCGCGAAGTGCGCTGCAGCAGGCGAATAGCGAGTTCGTTTTCCAGACGCGACATTTGCTGGCTGAGTGCCGAAACCCCGATATTGAGATCGAGCGCCGCGCTACCCATGCTGCCGGTTTCTACAATGCGCACAAAATAGCGTAGCTGGCGAAGTTCCATTTCGACTCTCCGGAAGGGGCAATTGATTTTTACATTAAAGCAACACAGGAGCGGAGGGAAGGGGAAAAGGGCAGGTAACGCCCATAAAAAAAGCCAACCGGATGGTTGGCTTTTCAGAAAGCATTACATTATTTGCCGTCGTGGGCGTGCTCATCTTCGCGGCAATCGCCTTCGGCACAGTGACCGTAAAGATAGAGGCTATGGTTAGTTAAGCGAATGCCATGTTTAGCCGCAATCTCACGTTGGCGGGCTTCGATGGAATCATCGCTGAACTCGACCACTTTGCCGCAGTCAAGGCAGATGAGGTGATCGTGATGATGCTGTTGAGTCAATTCGAAGACGGATTTACCACCTTCAAAATTATGGCGGGTCACGATACCGGCATCATCAAACTGGTTCAGCACGCGATACACGGTCGCCAGACCAATTTCTTCACCCATATCGATCAGGCGTTTGTATAAGTCTTCCGCACTGACGTGATGGTTATCCGGTTCCTGAAGAACTTCCAGAATTTTTAAACGAGGAAGCGTTACTTTCAGGCCAGCCTTCTTTAATGCGGTATTGTTGTCAGTCATGCGGAATCTGTCCTGTAGCTAAACGATTCACTTCATTAACAGAAGTGACAGAAATTGCACTTGAGATAATGCGATTCATTATAGAACTGCCATGGCTAAATGAAAACTGCAAGTCTCTGGCATATATTGTTAATCAAAACGTGGTATCGCCGACAAACACACTGTGCAACACCCGATTGGCATCCAGCCATTGTACAGGGTCAGACGAAAAAGTTACAAATTTGTAGCAATTATTTTGATTGGTTTTATCTATTGATGCGGCGCAGATGGAAATCTGCGCCACACGAAATCAGGCATTAATGATTTCGTCGAGGTGCAGCTCTTCAGAGATCTGCTTAACCCATTTTTCTACGCGTTCTGCGGTCAGTTCAGGTTGGCGATCTTCATCGATAGCCAGACCGACAAAATGGTCGTCGTCAGCCAGACCTTTGGACGCTTCAAAGTGATAACCCGCCGTTGGCCAGTGACCAACGATGGTTGCGCCGCGCGGTTCGATGATGTCGCGAATGGTCCCTAACGCATCGCAGAAATATTCTGCGTAATCTTCCTGGTCGCCACAGCCGAACAATGCAACCAGTTTGCCGTTAAAATCAATGTCTTCGAGGGTAGGGAAGAAGTCGTCCCAGTCGCACTGCGCTTCACCGTAGTACCAGGTTGGGATGCCGAGCAGCAGAATGTCATACCCTTCGAGGTCTTCTTTGCTGCTTTTTGCAATGTCATGAACATCGGCAACGTCTTTACCAAGCTGTTTTTGAATCATTTTTGCGATGTTTTCGGTATTACCGGTGTCGCTGCCGAAAAAGATGCCAGTGATTGCCATGAGTAAAATAACCTCTTGAAACTTATTGAAATGGTGGTGGCGCATTGCCCACGGATAAGGGCAATCATAGCAGAACAGTCAGGCATGCGGAAACAGCAAACACGCAGGACTGCACTCTGTGCTACACGATTTATGATTTAGAGCAGAAATTCAGACTATGCCTGACCGCGCAATGCGCTGAGTTGGTTCATCAGCATCTCTTCGATGAGTTCACTGCGACTCATGTTGCGTGCCTCAGCCAGCTCGTTCAGAGCGTCAACGGCATCAGCGTTCAGTTTCAGTTCGACACGCTTAAGCCCGCGAACTTTGTCACGCTTAAGCTGATTACGTTTATTAATACGTAACTGTTCATCACGCGAGAGCGGATTAGTTTTGGGTCGTCCCGGGCGACGCTCCTGCGCGAACAGATCTAATGTCGTACGGTCCGTTTGTTCTTTGGCCATGATCTTGGTGACTTCGGGGAAACAATCAGCCAGGCGTCTGCCCGGATGGATAGCGCGCCATAATACATCAGCAGGGGAGACACGCCAACGCCCGCGCGCGTAATCGCGCGCAGACGCTGAGTTTTTAATCAGTTAGCCTGCTCGCTCAGATAACGACGGATGGCGCGCAGCACCGCCTCCGGTTTTTCGGCATGCACCCAATGCCCGGCGCCTGCTATAACGTGCGCACGAGCTTGTGGGAATTGCGCCAGCAGTTGTTCGCGATACGCTTCGGTAACATACGGTGAGTTGCCGCCTGGGATAAACAGCGCCGGGTGCTCCCACGCAGGAATGGTTTCCCAACCGACGATATGCGGATATTGATCCCACAATACGGGAACGTTAAAGCGCCACTCGCCGTCAACAAAGGATTTCAGCAGAAACTGGATAACACCTTCCTCCTGCAGGTGCTGGCGCATGACGCTTGCCGCCTGCTGGCGTGAGGACGCTTGTGCATCGGTTACGGCATTGATTGCCGCAAAAATCTCATCGTGGCGGCGAACATGGTAGTCAACGGGAGCAATGTCGATGGCGACCAGCCGTTCGACACGTTCCGGAGCCAGAGCAGTCAGCGCCATGACGGCTTTTCCGCCCATCGAGTGGCCAATAAAGATCGCTTTTTCGATCTGCCGATCGTCCAGCGTATCCAGCAGATCTTGCGCCATGGCCGGATAATTCATCTCAGGTGAACGAGGGGAGAGGCCATGGTTTCGCATATCGACCTGGATGATGTCGTGGTCGGCTACTAGATCGCGTGCCAGGATCCCCAGGTTATCCAGGCTGCCAAACAAGCCGTGCACCAGGACGATGGGAGAATTATTGTGCAGGTTTTGCGCAGATTGCGCTCGGATATTCAATTTCATGGCAAAGTTCTTTTTTTCACACTCACGGGTTAGGGTATCATGTTGACCATTCTGCCACATGGCTGCAACAACTACGGTTACTCTGAGTTTTGCTGGCCACCAGGCTTGACGCTATCCGCTGTTGGGATTTGCCTTTACACTACGTGTGTTTACCCCGACAACTTGTATTCAGCTAAACACTGCACTGGATTAAGATGAAAACGATTGAAGTTGATGATGAACTCTATAGCTATATTGCCAGCCACACCAAGCATATTGGCGAGAGCGCATCCGACATTTTACGGCGTATGTTGAAATTTTCCGCCGCATCACAGCCTGTCACTCCGATAGTCAAAGAAGTCCGCGCTGTGCAACCTGTCGTGGAAGCCAAGCCGGTTAACCCCGTAAAAGATAAAGTGCGCGCGATGCGTGAACTGCTGCTGTCCGACGAATACGCGGAACAGAAGAAAGCAGTAAATCGCTTTATGCTGGTGCTGTCTACACTCTATTCACTGGATCAAAACGCGTTCGCCGAAGCAACGGAATCGTTGCATGGTCGTACGCGTGTTTATTTTGCAGCTGATGAACAGACGCTGCTGAAAAATGGTAATCAAACCAAACCGAAGCACGTGCCAGGCACGCCGTACTGGGTGATCACCAATACCAATACCGGCCGTAAATGCAGCATGGTTGAACACATCATGCAGTCAATGCAATTCCCTGCGGAATTGATTGAAAAGGTTTGCGGAACAATTTAATCCTTGCATTAGAAGGACCAGGCAATGGCAATCCACAATCGTGCAGGTCAACCTGCGCAACAGAGTGATTTGATTAACGTCGCCCAACTGACGGCACAATACTATGTACTGAAACCAACGGCAGGGAACGCTGAGCACGCTGTTAAGTTCGGTACGTCCGGACATCGCGGCAGTGCAGGTCGTCATAGTTTTAACGAGCCGCATATTCTGGCTATCGCCCAGGCGATTGCTGAAGAACGTGCGAAAAACGGGATTACTGGTCCGTGCTATGTGGGCAAGGATACCCACGCGCTGTCTGAACCGGCTTTTATCTCTGTACTGGAAGTGCTGGCGGCGAACGGCGTTGACGTCATCGTGCAGGAAAATAACGGCTTTACGCCAACCCCTGCTGTATCGAACGCTATCCTGGTCCACAACAAAAAAGGCGGCCCGCTGGCTGACGGCATTGTGATCACGCCGTCCCACAACCCGCCGGAAGATGGCGGCATTAAATACAACCCGCCAAATGGTGGTCCGGCAGACACTAATGTCACCAAAGTGGTGGAAGACAGAGCCAACGCGCTGCTGGCGGCCGGTCTGCAAGGCGTGAAGCGTATGTCGCTGGACGCTGCGCTGGCATCTGGTCATGTGAAAGAGCAGGATCTGGTTCAGCCGTTTGTTGAAGGACTGGCTGACATCGTAGACATGGCGGCGATCCAGAAAGCGGGTCTGACGCTGGGTGTCGATCCGCTGGGCGGTTCCGGTATCGAATACTGGAAGCGTATTGCTAAGCACTACAACCTGAACCTGACTATCGTTAACGATCACGTTGATCAGACTTTCCGCTTTATGCATCTCGACAAAGATGGCGCAATCCGCATGGACTGCTCCTCCGAGTGTGCGATGGCGGGGCTGTTGGCGCTGCGCGACAAGTTCGATCTGGCCTTTGCCAATGACCCAGACTACGACCGTCACGGTATCGTCACCCCGGCAGGGCTGATGAATCCGAACCACTATCTGGCGGTGGCGATCAACTACCTGTTCCAGCATCGTCCGCAGTGGGGCAAAGATGTTGCCGTCGGTAAGACGCTGGTGTCATCGGCGATGATTGACCGTGTAGTGAATGATTTAGGGCGTAAACTGGTTGAAGTGCCGGTTGGCTTTAAATGGTTTGTTGACGGTCTGTTTGACGGCAGTTTTGGCTTTGGTGGGGAAGAGAGCGCGGGGGCATCTTTCCTGCGTTTCGACGGTACACCGTGGTCAACCGACAAAGACGGCATCATCATGTGCCTGCTGGCGGCAGAAATTACCGCAGTGACCGGTAAGAACCCGCAGGAGCACTACAACGAACTGGCTGCTCGCTTTGGCGCACCGAGCTACAACCGCCTGCAGGCAAGCGCGACCTCCGCGCAGAAAGCGGCGCTGTCTAAGCTGTCTCCGGAAATGGTGAGCGCCAGTACGCTTGCGGGCGACCCGATCACCGCGCGTCTGACGGCTGCACCGGGCAACGGCGCTTCTATCGGCGGTCTGAAAGTGATGACTGACAACGGCTGGTTTGCCGCGCGTCCTTCTGGTACGGAAGACGCTTACAAGATCTACTGCGAAAGCTTCCTCGGTGAAGAACATCGCAAGCAGATCGAAAAAGAAGCGGTTGAGATCGTCAGCGAAGTGCTGAAGAACGCGTAAACCGTAGGCCGGATAAGACGCTAGCGTCGCTATTCGGCATGAATAATGAAAAAGCCGGACAGCAAATACGCTGGTCCGGCTTTTTATATTCAACTTAACGTCATGGCATGAACCGATAACCAATCCCGGTTTCGGTCAGAAAATGACGCGGACGTGCCGGGTCCAGTTCCAGTTTCTGGCGCAGGTGTCCCATGTAAATTCGCAGATAGTGGCTGTGTTCGACGGCGTTTGGTCCCCAAACCTGATTGAGCAACTGGCGCTGCGTCAGTACCTTTCCGGCATTATTCAGCAGTACCGCTAACAGGCGAAACTCAATCGGCGTCAAATGAATCTCTTCATCACCACGATGTACTAGCCGGGCGGCGATATCTACTTTTACGTTGGAAAAATGCACCACCGGCTCGGGAGACGTGCCGCTGGCGTGGCGACGCAATGCCACGCGCAATCGCGCCTGTAGCTCGCCAATACCAAAGGGTTTACTGAGATAGTCATCGGCACCGGCATCCAGGGCGGCAATTTTATCACTTTCTTCGCTGCGGGCTGAAAGCACAATTACCGGTATCGCGCTCCATTGTCGCAGGTCACGAATAAAATCAATGCCGTCACCGTCCGGCAGACCGAGATCGAGAATGATGAGATCGGGTTTTCGCGTGGCGGCTTCCAGCAGACCACGTTGCAGCGTTTCCGCTTCATATACACGCAGACCATCGGCTTCCAGCGCGGTGCGCAGAAAGCGACGGATAGCCTGTTCATCTTCAACAATCAGTACGTTCGTCACATATCCTCATGAAAATCTTCAAGTTCAGGGGGGATTTCCTGGGGCAGTGTAACACGGAAACATGCTCCTCCCTGTGCGCGATTGTGGACGGAAATTGTACCGCCGTGCACGTCCACAATGGCCTGGCAGATTGCCAGCCCCAGCCCAACGCCTGGTACAGATGACTCTTTGTTTCCCCGGGAGAACTTGTCAAAAACTCGTTGCTCCATTCCCGATGGAATGCCAGGGCCATTATCCCAGACGTCCAGTTGCAGATGTTCGCCATCGACGCTGGCATCAATACCGATTTGCGCCGCTGGACCTGCGTATTTAACAGCGTTTTCCAGCAGGTTAATCAGCACCCGTTCAAATAGCGGGCCATCGACGTGGATCAGCGTCAACGGCGCGGGTAGCGACAAATTAATAGGAGCAGAGAGTCCTGGCTCCAGCATCTGCAGGGCACTACCGACCACCTCTTCCAGCGTTAACCACTCTTTCTTAAGATTAAAGCCGCCAGACTGAATTCGCGCCATATCCAGTAGGTTATTAACCAGTCGGGTCGTATTCAGGACGTGCTGGCGAATTTCGCTGGCCTGGCGCGCGTGCGGCGATCCTTCGCTTGCCAGATCCAGCGTTAAGATCTCTGCCTGACCAAACAACACCGTCAGCGGCGTGCGCAAATCGTGGGAAAGGGCGGCGAGCAGGGCATTGCGAATGCTTTCACGCTCGCTGGCAAACCGGGCCTGCTCTTCGCTGGCGGTGAGCGTCAGGCGTTCCAGCGCACTGGCGACCAGTAAAGTGAAAGTTTCCAGCAGGCGCTGCTGTTCGGGGATCATCAGCTGGCGTAAATTTCCTGGTTCCACAACCAGCAACCCATGCGTTTTGTCGGCGCTTTTTAACGGTAAAATTTGATACGGCACACCCGGTAACGTGTCAGTGCCTGCGCCGGCCGGTTGCCCTTTATCAAAGCTCCATTGGGCAATGGCGTCATCCCACGGCGTCATGCCCTGTTGATGAGTGAGAGGGGCCAGCTTACCGTTCTCACCGGGCAGTAAAACCTGGCTGCGGGCCTGGAACGTTGAGGCAATAAACTGTTCGCTGGTGGCGGCGATATCCTGCTGGCTCCGTCCGACGGCCAGCGCTTTCGACATCTCATATAAATGACGCGTACGCTGTTCACGATAACGCGCTACCCGTGCCTGATAACGCACTCCAGCGGTGAGATTACCGATAACCAACCCTACCGTTAGCATCACGGCAAAGGTAAGCAGGTACTGGACGTCGGAAACGGCCAGCGTACCGCGTGGGGCAATAAAGAAGAGATCGAAGCTGGCAACGTTAATAAAGGTTGCCAGCACTGACGGCCAGCGTCCGTAAAAGAGGGCGATAACCACCACACCCAATAAATAGATCATCACCAGGTTGGCGGCGTCAAAGGCCATCAACCACTGCATGGCAATCAACGTAATGATGGCGCACAGCGCGACGGCAACCACGCAACCCTGAATTTGAACCCGCCACTTATCCTTAAAGGTGCGGCTATCTGCAGTTTGCAGCACAGGGCGCGAAGGTGGTTCGTCGAGCGCAACAATCATCAGGTCGAGATCCGGTGCGCGATGGGCCAGTTTGTCAGCAAAGGAATCACTGCGCCACCAGCGTCGCGTAGTCGGACGTCCGAGGACAATTTTTCCCAGATTATGCTCACGGGCGTAGCGGATTACTGCTTTGTCTTCAGCGGGATCGGAAAGGGTGGCGGTTTCTGCACCCAGCTCCTGGGCTAATCGCAGGGCGCTTAAAATTGCGCGGCGTTGTTTTTCGGGCAGTCGGTGCAGCGCTGGCGTTTCGACATACACTGCATGCCATACGCTGCCGAGGCGCGCTGCCAGACGCGCGGCGGCACGCACGAGCTTTTCGCTGCCGGTGTTGTGTCCAATACACAGCAATATGGCGTCGCGGGTATGCCAGACTTTCTCCTCTCCCGGACGTCCACGCCAGGCACGCATCTGATCGTCAACCCGATCGGCCGTGCGGCGCAGGGCCAGCTCACGTAGCGCGATCAAGTTACCTTTGCGAAAGAAATGCTCGATGGCTCTTTCCGCCTGACCGGCGATATAGACCTTGCCTTCGTTCAGGCGCTGGCGCAAATCGTCGGGGGGAAGATCGACCAGCACCACATCGTCAGCGGCATCGAAAAAAGGATCGGGGACGGTTTCGCGAACCTGAATGCCGGTGACGCCGCTGACCACATCATTGAGACTTTCCAGATGCTGCACGTTGACGGTAGTAAAAACGTCAATACCGGCTTCCAGCAGCTCTTCAATATCTTGCCAGCGTTTAGGGTGGCGTGAGCCTGGCGCATTACTGTGCGCCAGTTCATCCATCAAAATGAGTGCCGGGCGGCGGGCCAGCGCCGCGTCGAGATCGAATTCGCTGATATGACGACCATGGCGCGCCTGTCGCTTTAGCGGCAGGATGCTGAGACCGTCCAGCAGCGCGGCGGTCTCTTTGCGTCCGTGGGTTTCCACCACGCCAATCAGCACATCTAATCCCTGCGCCCGCAGCCGCTGGGCCTCTGCCAGCATGGCCCAGGTTTTACCGACGCCTGCACACGCGCCGAAGAAAATTTTTAGTTTTCCCCGGTGCGGAGCGGTGCTTTGCTCCAGCAGGCGATCGGGGTCGGGGCGTAAGGGTTCGTTATGCATGTCCTTTTTCTCAGTGCTTATCCAGCGCTAAATTAAGTTCCACCAGGTTCACCACCGGTTGGCCGATAAAACTGACCAACGGCTTTTGCGTGTATTGTGCAACCAGGCGTGTGACCTCTTCAACGCTGAGGTTGCGAGCCTGCGCCACGCGGGGGATTTGCCAGGCCACCGCAGCTGGCGTCAGGTTGTTATCCAGCCCGCTGGCGGAAGCTGTTACCAGCTCTACCGGAACGGCAGGATTTGCCTGCGGGTTAGCGGCACGCAGCGCGGCAATCCGGCTTTGCAGCTGTTTATCCAGTTCCGGGTTGCTGGCTGCCAGATTACTGCCGCCTGAAGCCATTGGATTATAGGGCATTTCCGCTGTGGCTGAGGGGCGTCCCTGAAAATAACCGGCAGCGGTAAACTGTTGCCCAATGAGCTCGGAGCCGCGAACAATCTGACCTTCGCGGAGAAGCGAACCGTTAGCCTGGTGGGGAAACCACCATTGCCCCAGCGCAGTGGTCAGCAGCGGGTATGCTCCGCCGGTGATAAGCATCAGGAAAATCAATGTTGATAATGCAGGACGTAATCCACTCATCTGAAACCTCACACCAGACCCAGCAGGGTCAGTAGTAAATCAATTGCTTTGATACCGATAAACGGCACAACCAAACCGCCCAGACCATAGATCCACAAATTGCGGCGCAACATCGCGGATGCGGACAACGGTTTATAGCTCACGCCTTTCAGCGCCAGTGGAATCAGAAAGACGATGACCAGCGCGTTAAAGATGACCGCGCTGAGGATCGCCGAGTCCGGCGAATGCAGCCCCATCACGTTCAGCGCATTGAGCTGCGGGTAGGTGGCGGCAAATGCGGCCGGGATAATGGCAAAATACTTCGCTACGTCGTTGGCGATACTGAAGGTGGTTAGCGAACCGCGCGTCATCAGCATCTGTTTACCAATGTGCACCACTTCAATCAGTTTGGTGGGGTTGGAGTCGAGATCCACCATGTTGCCCGCTTCTTTCGCTGCCTGGGTTCCGGAGTTCATCGCAACGGCAACATCGGCCTGCGCAAGGGCAGGTGCGTCGTTAGTTCCGTCTCCGGTCATCGCCACCAGACGACCTTCCGCCTGATACTGACGAATCAACGCCAGCTTGGCTTCCGGTGTGGCTTCGGCTAAGAAGTCATCCACTCCGGCTTCTGCGGCGATTGCGGCGGCGGTCAGACGGTTGTCACCGGTGATCATCACCGTTTTGATCCCCATTTTGCGCAGTTGAGCAAAACGTTCTTTAATCCCACCTTTTACGATATCTTTCAGGGCGATCACGCCCAGTACGTGGGAGCCTTCGGCCACCACCAGCGGCGTTGCGCCAAGGCGAGCGACGTTTTCGACCTTCTGCTCCACATCGGCAGGAAAGTGCCCGCCGTTGGCTTCAACATGACGACGAATGGCATCAACCGAGCCTTTGCGGATCATACGGTTGTCAATGTTGATGCCGCTCATCCGGCTTTGGGCGGTAAACGGTACAAAGGTGGCGTGCAGCGATTGCACGTCGCGTATACGCAGATTAAAGCGCTGTTTAGCCAGAATCACGATGCTGCGGCCTTCCGGCGTTTCATCGGCCAGGGATGAAAGCTGCGCGGCATCGGCCAGCGTTTTTTCGTCCACGCCGTGGGCGGGCAGAAAATCTGAAGCCTGGCGGTTACCTAGCGTAATGGTGCCGGTTTTATCCAGCAGCAGTACATCCACGTCACCCGCCGCTTCTACTGCACGTCCGCTGGTGGCAATGACGTTCGCACCCAACATGCGGCTCATCCCGGCGACGCCAATCGCGGAGAGCAGCCCGCCTATCGTCGTAGGGATTAAACACACCAGCAGCGCAACCAATACCGTGACGCTGACCGCGCTACCGCCCCAGGCGGAAAACGGCCACAGCGTGGCCGTAGCCAGTAGAAAGACGATGGTCAGGGCTATCAACAGGATCGTCAGGGCAATTTCATTGGGCGTTTTACGCCGCTGTGCACCTTCAACCATGGCGATCATCCGGTCGAGGAACGTTTCACCAGGGTTTACGCTGCATTCGATAACCAGCCAGTCGGAGAGGATGCGAGTCCCGCCGGTGACGGAGGCGAAATCACCACCGGATTCACGAATCACCGGCGCGGATTCACCGGTAATGGCGCTTTCATCTACCGACGCGCCGCCTTCGATCACCTCGCCGTCACACGGGATAATATCGCCAGCTTCCACCAGCACGATATCGCCTTTACGTAAATCATCGGCAGGGACGTGATCCATTGCCGCGCCGTATTTCGGTTCGCGAAGCTTGCGGGCAAAGACGGTTTTTTTGACGCCTTTTAGGCTGTTGGCCTGAGCTTTACTGCGTCCTTCCGCCAGCGCTTCAGCAAAGTTGGCGAACAGAACGGTAATCCACAGCCACAGACTTATCGCGCCGGTAAACCAAGGATTACCCGGCATATGGCCTGTTGCCATCGCCACGGTTAACAGGGTCGTTAACAGACTGCCCAACCAGACGATAAACATCACCGGATTACGCCACTGGGTATGTGGGCTTAATTTTTTCACGGCGTCCATCAGCGCCTGTGCGACCAGAGAGGGTTCGAACAGCGCCAGTTGCTT